>PBEG01000001.1 GCA_002718395.1 Chloroflexota bacterium
GGGTAAGGTGAATGTTCAATAACTTTTTCATAACATTCTAGTAATTTGTTATGTAGATATATTTTATCTGGATGATCATCAACAAAAATTGGATGTTGTGCTTCACGATAAAGATCAGCAGCACGCCAATAATGTTCATGAGCAGTTTCAACATGCCCAGCTTTTTCTGCTTCCTGAGCTATTGTTTCTGCATGTCTAGCATATCGTTCAGTAATTTTTGGAATCATACGATAGGATTTTACTTCTTCTGGATGTACTCTTGAATCGTATTCAAAGTTTTGAACTCTTCCTGCAACTTTAGATATCCAGTCTAATATCCACTGTTGCCCATCTCTTCTTCTTTTAGTTTGCTTTGCCATTAACCCCACCTTAAATTATGTTTGAATTCCCAATTTATCATTTATAGGTAAAAAATTCTATACCTCTTCTTTATAGACATAGTATATTAGTCATGGAAGAATATATAGATACTGCTAGGAGGCACAGATGGTTGAATTAAATGTAAAGCCTATTGATGTACACATACATCCTTTTACAGAGGAAACAAGATTAGGGCATGGACCGTCTTATACTGAAGCACACGATGATTATTTTGGTAATTCTCCAGATGCTCCTCATCATGATAAATTGAGTATTGCAATTGATGAGTCAGCTGAAACATTTAAAAAATCTGGCATTGATAAAGCTATTTTAGTTAACATGGTTTCTTATCATAAGTGGGGAAGGGCGCTTCCTAATGATTATATTGCTCAATATTGTGAAAAATATCCTGATATATTTTTAGGATTAGGTGGCATAGACCCTCATATAGGAGCAAAAGCTGCCGTTGCTGAACTTGAAAGATGCATGAATGATCTAAATCTGCTTGGTCTGAAATTTCATCCAGCATATCAAGAAGTTGATCCAGCAGATAAAGAACTAATGTACCCAATTTTGGAAGCATGTGAAGCGATGGATGCATTAGTGTTAATTCATACAGGTACTACAAGAATGACTTATAGCAAGATTCGAACTTGCAATCCGATTTCAATTGATGACATCGCTACAGATTTTCCAAATTTAAAAATAATTATGACTCATTTTGGATGGCCGTGGACTGCTGAGGCCCTTGCTACTATTTGGAGGCATGA
The DNA here is from genome assembly GCA_002718395.1 of Chloroflexota bacterium. GTDB lineage: Bacteria > Chloroflexota > Dehalococcoidia > UBA2979 > UBA2979. Next base: position 1,131 of record PBEG01000001.1, read on the forward strand.
AAATGTTTACCTTGATTTATCAGGATGGCTACCAAAATATATATATCAAGCAGAACCGATTGTTTTTCATTACATGAACAGTATATTAAGTGATAAGTTTGTCTATGGCTCTGATTATCCTGCAATAGATCCAACAACATGGATAGATGATTTCATGGAGATTGTCAAAAATGGATATGTATGGGGTAATAATAAAAAAGAATTCCGTCAGGAAGCTATTGATAAATTTTTTAGGCACAATGCTGTTAAAATTTTAGGATTAGATAAATAATTTTTTAGAAGGGTTTTTAAATGGGTGAAATAGATCTAACAAATTATAGTCCGTATAGCTGGAGAGCACGTATTGGACTCGTGATACCACCAGGCAACACGACTAATGAATCAGAATTTAACTTAATGAGTCCTGAAGGAGTCACTGTGCATACAGCTCGAGCTGAAGCTCATCATGATGCTAGTGAATCTGCTGCAATGATGACAGATTTGAAACAAGCGATGAGTGATTTGACTGCTAATGGCGGAACTCCAATGGATGTTGTTGCATTAGGCTGCACGACAAGTTCAATGACCCTTCCGGCCAATGAACTTATTAAGGGAATGCAAGATATATCTAACAATATGGCTGTTTCAGCCGTTGGCCCATCCATAATGAAAGCTTTGGATGTATTTGAAATTAAGAAAGTAGCATTAGGAACGCCTTATACTCCTGCAATTACAAAATATATTGAAAATTATTTGACTAGTCATGGATATGACATTGTTAAATCAGATTGCCTAGGATATGGTGAAAATAAAGAAGAATTTAGACAAATTGCTCGAACGCCACCCGAATTGACTTATCGATTAGCTCGTTCGATTGATGTTGAAGAAGCCGAAGCAATTTTATTGGTTTGTACTGATTTACCAACGATTAATATTATCAATCAACTTGAAGATGCTATAGGAAAACCCGTGATCACTAGTAATCAGGCATCATTTTGGGCAACAATTCGATCAATTGGATTACAAGAAAATACAACGGAATTTGGCAGTTTATTAGCTGAACATTAATTTGTTAATCATAAAAAAGACATATTGGAGTTTATAATGAAAGATATCAAATACGGAGTTGCAATTGCTGCACCAACTTCTAAGGATGCAGTAGATCAAATTATTGATGCCGAACAACGAGGAGTAAAATCTGTATGGGGTACAGTAGGGCTAGCAGGCGGAACAGATCAATTAACCACTTTTGCTATAGCTGGTTCACATACTAGCTCAGTCGTAATGGGAACATGCATTGTGCAAACATGGCCTGTGCATCCTATTGCTTTTGCTAAGCAAATACAATCGATTGAATCCGTGGCACCTGGTCGTTTTCAATTTGGAATTGGTACAGCATGGCAACCTGCAATGGAATCAACATATGGAGTGAATTGGCGCACACCACTAACGCATCTTAAAGAATACCTTACTGTTTTGAAATCTCTGTTACATACTGGAGAAGTAGATTTTAATGGAACTCATGTTTCAGGAAAAGCATCTCTTGCAGGAATTTATAAAACCCCAATAATGGCATCAGCATTACGAACTAAAGCATTTAATATGTGCGGGGAACTTGCAGATGGAGCAATTTCTTGGATGTGCACACCTAGTTATCTAGCTAATGTTGCAATGCCTGCTCTGATTTCTGGGGCAGAAGCAGCTAATAGAGAAATACCTCCTTTAATTGCTCACATTCCTGTTGTATTAACTAATGATAAAAAAGTTGCTTATGATTCTGCTAAGAAACGCTTAGCATTTTATAGAACTACTCCGCATTATGGTTCAATGTTTAAACAAGCAGGTTTTGACGTTTCTGAGGATTATCCAGATGAATTACTTGATGAACTTGTAGTTTACGGCAATCCTGATGAAATTAAGGAAAAATTGAACAATATACTTCTTTTGGGTATTTCTGAAGTTTTAGTGCAGCCTATTCTTCATAGTGACAATAAGGATAAAGAATTACAGGATATTTTTGATACAATTGGTTCAATCTCTAATTAGATGAAATTTATGAACGTGGTAGACCAAGCCCTCGCGTTGCCATAATATTTCTTTGGATTTCACTTGTGCCACCTTGGATAGTTTGCCCAACCATTGCTACGTATTCATGACAAAAAATTCCATTCATGGGTGCATGTTTAGAATTCTTAGCTAAACCACCATATAGTCCAAGTAAGTTGATTACACGTCTTGCATGTTTTTGAATTAATTCTGTACCAAATGTTTTAGCTAATGAAGATTCATAATTTGGGACTAGACCTTTTGATTGCATTGAAGTAATTCGATATGAAAGCAATCTAGCAATTTCTAGTTCAATAATACTATTGGTAATTTTTTTAACTAATGAAAATTTTTGATTTGTTTTTTCTTCATTTATATATTTTAAAATTTCATCAATTTTTCTTTTGACGCCTATGACAAGATGTACGCCAGATCGTTCAAAATCTAATGCTGTCATTGCAATATACCATCCACGATTTTCCTCGCCAATTAAATTAGCTACAGGTATTTTGACATCTTCAAAAAATACTTCATTGAATCCACCACGTGCGTGCATTTGCTCTATGGCTCTTACATTAATTCCTGGAGTTTTTAGATCAAGCATAATATAGCTTATTCCACGATGTTTTGGAGCATCTGGATCTGTTCTAACAAGTACATGCATCCAATCAGAACGATGTGCGTTAGATGACCAAATTTTTTGACCGTTAATGATAAAAAAATCACCCTCTTTTTTTGCTCTAGTTGCCAAAGATGCTAAATCAGAACCAGCACCCGGCTCAGAATAACCTTGAGCCCATAACACTTCTGCTTTTGCAATAGGCGGCAAATGATTATTTTTTTGTTCTTCGGTTCCATGAACCATTAAAGCTGGCGCTAAAATATCTTCTGCTCCTCCAGCAGTTGGCGCACCATATGAAGCAGATTCTTCTTTAAAAATCATTTGTTGCATGTAAGAAGCATTTTTACCTCCATATTCTTTAGGCCATGACATGATTAACCAACCTTGTTCAGCTAATTTATGTCTAAATTCTCGCATATCTTCAAAAGAATTATCATCTGCACCTTCAAGCAAATCTGATTTACTTGGGTCCCAATTTTCTTTTAAAAATTTTATTACAGTATTGCGAAAATCTTCTTCTTCATTTGACCAACTAAAATCCATGAAGTATGTCCTTTCTAGTTTTATCTTACTGGAGCAAGCACGTATCGAGCAGCTGACCACATTAAGCTTATCATTGGTAAATATTCCTGCGNAAAGATCCANGGATTAATTTNTTNNTTATATCCNANTAAATAGTAATGACCTGCAACAGGNANTGTCTCAGCAAANGAGAGAATTTCATAATCTAATTCTTTTAGCTTGATTTTTTTTAATTTAATAGAAGTAGCTCGCAATTCTTTTAAGGCACTACTTCTTCTTGTGACTTGAAACGATCTGCCTGGCATACCTCTTGGTGGCGCGAAGTCCAATGCAATGTCATAAAAGCTATCACAAATTCCATGACTGCAATCACCACGTAAATATGCATGAGGAATCATATTTTCTTCAATGTTTTTAAATTCTACGATTTTAGTAATCATGTTAAATTTTTTAAAAGTAGATTCAACTTCTTTTGCAATTCTTCTTGCCTCATTACTGCTTGGTATTGCAAGTATGATTTCTGTTTCAGAATTCTTTTGTTCATATTTTTCTTTTTTTTCCATTTCATGAGTAAAGTTGTTAAATGCATCTTCATTATATTCCGGTGTATTTGGTTGCAATATACTTTTTTGTTCCTCTGCAAATCCTAAATAGCCTGTATCAACAATTTTTTTTCTGTCTATATTTATTTGAATATGTTGCCTGAGCCACAAATCATTAAAAGGGGGCAAATCGGCATTAAGTTCTAAAAAGGAATGGTTTGTTCTAGCCTTAAGTAAGCTACCATAATTATTGATCTCTATAGCTTCATCAGGATAGAGTCCAGCTAGTAGATTCACATTATTGTTTTTAAATAAGTTTAGAGCATCTTCCCTTGTCGGAGCTGATACATAGGTAACATGATTAAGTGGGCTTAACTCAAAAATACCATTATTTCGAGGAATTAATTTAAGAATTTCATCATTCCACTCGTCAACTTGCCATGGGCCAAAACCACATTGATTTTCAGCAAGAAATTCTAGGCAATTTGGGTCTTTATCCGTAACACGTTTCTGGGCTTCTGTAGCATCAATAATTGCACCAGTTGCAAAACATAAAAATCTTGGAAAAACTTTATTTGGACCACTTAAGTGAAATTCAATTTTATAATCACTGATTATTTTGATCCCATTCTCATTTAAAATGCCAGCAATATTAAAAGCTCGCCACATACCAATTGCTTGCATTCGTAGTAATCTTTTATAACTCCATTCAATATCTTGAGCAGTTAATTCATTGCCGTAATTGCTTTTAATACCTTTTCTTATTTCGACTGTCCAAATAGTCCCATCTTTATTAGATACAATATTTTCAGCAAGACGAAATTCTATATCATCAAAATTTGCAAAATATAAACCGTTGCTTGTTTTTGTAATTTTTGGTGCGCATAGAGCATCATAAAGATGATAGCCAAGGTGATAAGGTTTTGCTGGACCTTTTCCAACATTTGAAACAGGGGCATCACAATCTAAACTCACTTTGGTTGTTTCAACTGCAATAAAAAGATCGTTGAGCATAAATTATTTTTTTGATTGACTGATCGGTTTAAATCTATTCATTGATGAAATATCAGGACTTGACTGAGTCTTTTGTTTTTTGGAAAACAAGAAACCTTTAACAGACCTAACAATAGGAAGAATAAGTGCCATAAGCGGCGCCCATATATGTACAGGACATCCCATTGCTTTCTCCATAAATAATTCTAGTCTTTAAAATATACCAATAAATTTGCTTTTCATAAATAGAAGAAGTTAGGTATATTTACTTTATTTCATTCTATTAAATTGATTGATTATTTCTTTCGCTTTAATATTGTCTCCAGCGACGCCACTAGTATATATGAATAACTGTTCAGTCTGAGGATCTATCATTATTGCACCTCCTTGCTGACTAGTATCTCCTTCTACTCCAGAGTAATTTTCTCCTTTTAAATATGCTTTGAAATAATTAATTGTTGCCCTTGGATGAATTGTAGACCAAACACTGTTAGTAGCATTAATACTTTCATATAGTAAAAGAGATGGCTGTGTGTAAACGGGGTTATTAATATTGTTTCTTTCTTTGAATCCCTCTATAAATAATTGATTGCCATTACCTACAAAAAAAATTTGTATGTCATTATTGTTTAAGTATTCTTTTTGTTCCAAGACCTCTTGGACATGCATTGCGCATAAAATTCAGCCAAAATGCCTTAGTAAAATAAACGTAGCTTTTTTATTATTTGTTAGCTGGGCAATACTGATTATATTATTTTGTTCACCAATTACCTCTTGACTGAGTATTGCTTGATAATCATTTTTATCTTTTATTTGAATAATTTTTGCTGGTGAAGAAAAATACCAGCCTGATATGGCAATAAGGATAAAGACTAATAAAAGTAAATTTTTTCTATTATTCATAATATTATTTTGACTGATTCTTTATAATTAAATTATTGCATAACTTGAGCAAGTAGCCTAGGTATTATATTTATGAATACATTAACCACAAAATATGGAAAATTATATGCATCTACCATTGCGATATTTTTTACTTTTTCTATCTTCTTTGGCATAAGTACATTTTATCCTGAGCCAGACTTCGATGAGATAATTGGTGAACAGCCAATATATCCAATTAAAGCAGATAATATGTCTAAAGAAGAGGCATTAGTTTTTGAAGAAAAACTAAAGGAACATCGCACTGCTGAAGATGCTTGGTGGGAAAGACGAGTTGAAGAGCAAGAAAAATATGAAGGAAGGGCACTTTTATTCGCTGCTCCGATATGTTTATTATTTATGTTTTTTGCATTTCGGTACAAAGAATTTCCTCCTCCAATTCGATTAGGACTTTTTGGAGGACCTGTTTTAACTTTATTGTTGAAATTTATACCTTACCTAGGTTCTGTTTGGGCAGGGGCAAGATTTCTGATTGCTTTTGCAGTATTTGCAATTTTAGTGATTACCGGAACTCCGTCATTACGCAAAAAAATCAAATCAGTTTTGAAAATAAAATAATTATTGGTAGCAGGGGGGAGAGTTGAACTCCCGACCTTCGGCTTATGAATCCGCTGCTCTACCACTGAGCTACCCTGCCATACGAAGGTTCAAATAGATTATCATTGTAATCTAATTTGCATCTAGTAAAAATATAATAGAGTGATAAAAAATTAAAAAAGTTAAATTAATTGTAGGATTATTTTTATAGATATAAAATATCAATTATGAGTTGCTTTATATATCTAGTAATATAAAATACATTTTAGTGAGGAATACTATGCCTGATATAGATAATGAAATCCTTAATCTTCTTAAACAAGAAGAAATGACTAAGGTTAAAATTGTTAAAGCAATAGATGCAAGTAATGCTCATATTGTTTCATCATTAAGACAATTAAAAATTGACGGGAAGATCATTGCAAGTAGTGATGGCAGCAAGTTGACTTATAGGATAAATAATTAAATTATTTTTATATAGGGGGAGATAAAATGTCGGATTTCGATTTAGTAGTAAAAAATGGCAAGGTGGTTACTCCATATGTGGGAGTCACTGATGCGGACATAGGTATTTTAGATGGAAAAATTAGCGCTATTGAATCTTCGATAGATGATGATCGTGCAAAAGAAGTAATCGACGTAGAAGGCAAAGCAGTCTTTCCAGGTGCATGTGACGTACATTTTCATATAGGAATTTATCATCCTATTGAAGAAAGTGCTGAAAACGAAACAAGATCATCATTAGTTGGCGGAGTTACAACAATCGTAAGCTATTTTAGAAGTGGCAGCCATTATCTTGAACGAACAGGATCTTACAAGGAACTTTTTCCTGAGGTTGTAAGTCGAACAACTGGACATGCATATACCGATTTTTCTTATCACATAGCTGCAATGGAAAATAGTCAAATTGATGAAATTGAATGGTTAGTTGAACAAGGAGTAGGTTCTTTTAAATATTTTATGTTTTACAAAGGGATGAATTTACATGGCAACAATACTGATCCTAAGGCAATGACAATGACAGGAGATCCTTATGATCTTGGTCATTTGTACAAATACATGAAAAAAGTCAAAGAAATGCAAGATAAGTATGCAGATAAGGGGAGAATTTCTTTAAGCTTGCATTGTGAACATGCTGAGCTGTTAAGAATATTTTTGGAAGAAGCAAGAGAGAAGGGTATTGATGGCTTGCAAGGCTACCATGAAGGAAGGCCTGCTTTAACAGAGCAACTTGCAATAACTGAAGCAGCTGTTTTAGCTAAAGCAACTGAGTGTCCAGTTAATTTCTTGCATCTTTCTAGCCAAGAGGCATTTGAAACTGCGGATGAATTTAGAAGATTAAATCCACAACTCGATGTAGTTACTGAGACTACACTTCATCATTTAGCGTTGACTTGGGAAACAAGCTATGAACCAGAAGGCAGGACATGGGGTAAAGTTAACCCTCCAATTCGTGAAGCAAAGGACAATGATGCACTTTGGGCTGCAGTTGAACAAGGTCGAATTGATCAAGTTGTTAGCGATCATGCTTGCGTTGAAGAAGAAAATAAAGGTGGTTTATGGGAAGCATATGCTGGCTTTGGAGGTACTGCATTATTATATCCGTTAATGATCTCTGATGGTCATCACAAACGAGGTATAAAGTTAGAAAAGATTGCTGAATTAGTTTCAGCAAATCCGGCTCAGACTGTTGGTTTGTATCCGAAAAAAGGAACTATTGCAGTAGGGTCTGATGCCGATCTTGCTATTATTGATTTAGATAAAGAACAAAAAGTAACTGCTGATTTATTATTATCAGGACAACAATTTTCCAATTTTCAAGATTACGAAATTAAAGGTTGGCCAGTTATGACAATTCGTCGTGGCGAACTGATGTATAAAGATGGAGAAGTTGTAGGGACCACTTCAGGTGAATTTATTAAAAGACCAATTGGGGTACATAAATAAAATGAGCGCATTAGAGGGAATAAAGGTTATTGATGCAGCAACTTTATTTGCTGGACCATTGATGGCCACTGTCTTAGGCGATTTTGGTGCTGACGTTATCAAGCTAGAGCATCCTAAGCGCGGCGATCCTGTCCGTGACCACGGCGCATCAAAGGATGGACATGGTTTATGGTGGAAACAGATGTCAAGAAACAAGAAAGCTGTTTCCTTAAATTTGAGCAATGAACGTGGGCAAGATATTCTAATCAAGTTGATTAAAGACGCTGATGTATTTATTGAAAATTTTAGACCAGGCACATTAGAAAGATGGAATCTTTCACCAGAAAGATTGCATGCTGAAAATCCTGACTTAATAATCATGCGAACTACTGGATTTGGTCAATTTGGACCTTATTCTTCAAGGCCTGGCTTTGGCACACTTGCTGAGGCAATGAGTGGTTTTGCAGCTATTACTGGACAGCCTGATGGTCCTCCAACTTTACCTCCCTTTGGTTTAGCAGATGGTATTGCTGGCTTAGCAGGGGCTAATGCAATATTAATTGCATTAATGCATAGAGAAAAAAATAAAGGCAAAGGTCAAGTAATTGATCTAGCGCTGATTGAACCAATTGTTACATTAATGGGTGCGCAACCAATTATTTATGATCAATTAGGTACAAAGCAACAACGTCATGGTAATCGATCTGTTAACAATGCGCCTAGAAATACATATAAAACTAAAGACAATAAGTGGTTAGCAGTTTCTACAAGCGCTCAAGCAATAGCTGAAAGAGTTATGCATCTTGTAGGACACCCAGAAGTAATTGATGAAGATTGGTTTGCAGGAGGAGTTACACGGGCACAACATGCTGACGAACTTGATGCATATGTTGGTGACTGGATTGCGGAAAGAAATTTTGATGAAGTTGTAAAAGCTTTTGAAGAAGCTGAAGCAGCAGTTGCTCCAATTTATGACGTAGAAGATATTTTTAATGATCCGCAATTTCAAGCTCTTGATACCATCACCACTGTTGACGATCCTGACTTAGGAAAAATTAGAATGCAAAATGTATTATTTAGAATGTCTGATACCCCTGGAGAAATAAAATGGGCAGGTAAACCAAGGGGCACTGACAATAAAGAAGTTTTTTCTGCATTAGGGATTGATGATGATGAACTAACATCATTGAAAGATGAAGGCGTTATTTAGCTATGTCAAATGAACCTTTTCCTGTAATCAGAAGCCATCTATATGGTCCGGGCAATAATGCAAAAATTTTAAGTAAAATATTTGATACAGAATCTGATGCAGTCATTCTTGATTTAGAAGATGCAGTTCCACATAATCAAAAAGAATTAGCAAGAAACATGGTTGCTGAAATAATTTCTGAACATTCCCAAGAAGGTCAACCTTACTGTTTTGTTAGAATTAATCACCCTAGTTTGCACTTAGTTGAATTAGAAATTGATGCTATTACTCAAAAAGGATTGTTTGGAATTCGAATTCCAAAAGTCGAAACTAATGATGACATACATGTGGTTGAAAATTTTTTAAAAATAGCAGAACAAAAAAAAGATTTACAAATAGGAAGCATAAAAATAATTTGTAATATCGAAAGCTCTAAAGGTATCCTTAATGCAAGTAGCATTTTACAAGCTAGCGATCGTGTAGTTGGCTTTGCTTTTGGTGCAGCTGATTTTGCTAAGGATATTGGAGTATGGCAACCTGATGACTTTTCGTTCTTATATCCTAAATCTCATTTAGTTATCACGTCAAGTGCGCATACTGTGCAGCCACCAATTGATTCCGTATATGCAAATTTGAATGATGAATCAGGGCTAAAAGAATCTTCAGCACTGGCTAAAAATTTAGGATTTTTTGGTCGATCAGCAATCCATCCAAAACAAGTTCCAATAATTAATGAGATTTATACGCCAACTACTGAAGAGATAAAAAAAGCACAGTCAATTATTGATGCTTTGGAAAAAGCAGAACAGAATAGCAAAGGAGCTATTGATGTTGCCGGTGATTTCGTTGATATTGCAATTGTAAAAAAGGCAGAAGGCATTATTAACTTAGCTCAATCACTTGATTTGATATAATTATTTCGTAAAGGACTGCATGATGACTGATGAATCTATAATTGATAAAATTGCTTCCGGTAAAGTTGTAGAACTTGGACATGAACTAAGTCCAACGATTCCTGTTTCTCCTAATCATCCTGGATTTAAAATGGCTTTATTAAGACGACATGGAGACATGGTACGCGATGATGGACAGTCAGCCTCTAATGAGATGATTTTAATGGGAGGCCATACAGGAACACATTTAGATGCATTGTCTCATGTCTCATTTAAAGGGAAATTGCATGGAGGCATTGATGCATATGAAGCACAAATAGGTACAAGATTTAATAAGCTTGGCTTAGAAACCGTAGAACCAATAGTGACAAGAGGCGTATTACTTGATGTTGCGGGTTACAAAAATGTTCAAACTATTGATCCTCCTGAGGCAATAACTGACAAATTGCTTGAGCAAGTTGCAGAAGCGCAGTCAGTATCTATTAAGCCAGGTGATGCAGTATTGATACGCTCTGGTTGGTCTGCGTATTGGGACGATTCTCCAAAATATATTGGTAATGAAACAGGTGTTCCTGGACCAGATGAATCAGCGGCTAAGTGGTTATCTAAGCAGAATATTGGTTTTACAGGGCATGACTCTATGGCATATGAGTATCTTGCTCCTGGTTCTGGGCACGCTTTATTACCTGCTCATACCCATTTACTAGTTGATTCCGGTATTCATATTATTGAAAACATGGACATGGATGAATTGGCTACATTAGGAGTATATGAATTTTTGTTTATTTGTTTACCATTAAAATTTGTTGGAGGAACAGGATCTCCAGTAAGACCAATTGCAATAATTGCATAAAGATTGTAGAAAATATAATGATACTTGACGATTTAGCAGATTTTACTTATTCAACAAATTTTAATGATTTGTCAGAAAAAATGATCCAAGACATAAAAAATAGAATGATAGATTCTTTAGGATTGTGTTTAGCTGCAAAATCAGAGGAGCTAGATAAAGGTGTCACTGAATTGATGCAAGAATGGGGAGGCAAGTCATCTTCTAATATATTTGGTACTAACTTGAAAATGCCTGCAGCATCAGCTGCGCTTGTGAATGGCACACTTGCACATAGTCTTGATTTTGATGACACACATCTTCCATCTGTTTTGCACCCAAGCGCCTCAGTTATACCAGGCACAATTGCACAAGGACAGGCAGTAAATGCTTCTGGTAAAGATGTGATACTTGCTGCAGCCTTAGGATTAGAATTATGTGTTCGTATAGGAATGGGTGGCTACTTAAAATCAGAGGGAAATATCTTTTTTAATAAAGGCTGGCATGCAACATCAATTTGCGGAGCGATAGCTGTTGCTGGACTATCAGCAAAACTATTGAAATTAGACAAGAAAGGCATTAGTGATGCAATGAGCATAGCAGCTAGTATGTCATCTGGAATAATAGAAGCAAATAGATCAGGCGGATCAGTAAAAAGATTGCATTGCGGCTGGGCAGCACACTCAGGAATTATTGCTGCATCACTTGCGCAGGGAGGATTTACTGGGCCACCAACAGTTTTTGAAGGAAGATTTGGTTTTTATAATGCATTTTTAGATGGTCAGTATGACGAAACAGCAGTGACACATAACCTTGGGGAAAAATGGCTTACAGAAGATATTTTCTATAAGCCGTATCCAGCTAATCATTATACTCATGCAGGCATTGATGCAGCTCTGGCTTTGAAAAAAGAATACGAGATCAATATTGATGAAATTGATGAAATTCAATTGTATTGCCCAGAAGATGTTTTGCGCACTATAGCAGAACCACGAGCAGATAAAATTAAACCTGAATCAGGATATCATGCGAAGTTTAGTGGACCATTTACTGTTGCAACAGCGCTATTAGGCGGAGGTGGTCTAGGAGTTTCTTTTGATGATTTTACTGATAAAAAAGCTTCAGATGAACAAATTTTAAATTTAGCAGCTAAAGTACAAACTTTTTCAGATAAAGAATGTGATGAAATTTTTCCTTACCAATTCCCTGCTAAGTTACACATCATCTTACATGATGGAAGCAAACTTACGAAAGATATTTTAGTGAACCGAGGAGGACCAAGCAATCCTCTTTCAAATGATGAATTACAACTAAAGTTTAAAATCAATGCAACAAAGTATTTAAATGAACAAGAAGCAGATAAATTGGCATCATCAATTATAAATCTTGATAATTATTCAAATATCGACGAATTGATTTCTTTAACAATTCCTGTGAATAATTAATTTAGTGTATTGTCGCCTTGCATATAAACTGTAATAGAAGAAAATTTTCCATCTTCAATTTCAAAAAAGTTACAATTATATTTAATAACTATGGAGTCATCATGTTCAGTATTTTTTACTGTAAATGTACTTGCAAGATTTTGTGATTCTATATCTATCGTATGAGTAAAATCACCGTGCCACACTTTTTTATGTTCCGTGAATAATTTTTCAAACATGTTTCTTACTTCATCTTTTCCATTTTTAATTATATTGTGAGTTGGGATTGAAAAAATAATATTTTCATTCATTGTATTTAACACTTTATTTATATCTTTGTGATCAACAGAAATAAAATAGGAATCGACAGCAAGGGATATCATTTCTTCTCTAGATAAATTCTTCATAATTGACTCCTTTGCTTATTATTAATGGTTAATTAAATTTTAGTTAACAGTAACCCTTTTGTTTATTATAATGAATCTTGTGTTGAAAATAGGAAAATATTAGCCTAACTTAACAACATCTGTTTAAAGTTGGGCGGTTAGCTCAGTTGGTTAGAGCGTTCGGTTTACACCCGAAAGGTCAGTGG
>PBEG01000002.1 GCA_002718395.1 Chloroflexota bacterium
GGATGACTTTCTTCAAGTAGAGATCAATTGAGTGGTGGAGGATGACTTTCTTCAAGTAGAGATCAATTGAGTGGTGGAGGATGACTTTCTTCAAGTAGGGGTCAATTGAGTGGTGGAGGATGACTTTCTTCAAGTAGAGATCAATTGAGTGGTGGAGGATGACGAAACTAATTTATGTGGGATGGTTAAACGATTAGTCAAAAAAAAAGATTTAATAGATATTGTCATATGACGAATAGATTCAAAATTATGGATGTATTCTGAGAGGGATAATCTTTTTATTAAATTTGAAATTATTTAAAACCATAATTACAAAGATATAAAAAATGTTTCAAGTAATGCATCTAAGGGTGAAAATAGATGATTGTGAAGAACAAAGTGGATTAAATGTATTATATAGTAGTCAGGTAGTGAATCATGATGGTGATGCTGGAATTGATCTATATGTTCCACAGACGATAGTCATTCCTCCAAAAACGATGGGTTATAAAATTAACCACTTTATTTCATGTGAAGCAACAATTGATGATAATCCTGTATCTTATTATCTTTATGCCCGTTCATCAATGGGTAGTCGGACACCATTACGGATGTCAAATTCGCAGGGAATTATAGATTCTGGTTACCGTGGTAATATTATAGGTATGGTTGATAATACTACCGATAAAGAGTATAGAATTCAACAGGGGGACCGATTATTTCAGATATGTTCACCAACATTAAATAATCCAATAAAATTAGAAATAGTGAATACATTAAGTACTAGCAACAGAGGTGAAGGTGGATTAGGAAGCACTGGGAATTGATTTATTATCATTTAATTTCTTTAATTGTTTATCGTAGGATTGAATATAGTTATTTAGATCTTGTATGGTAACACCAACGGGTATTAATTCTTCTGGATGCCAATGTGCCCTTTGATTTGCTACTAAAATGGTTTGATATGTATTTTTTAATAAAGATAAGGGTACTTTAACCATTACTTCATTTACTTGTTTTTTTTCTTTCTTTTCTTTTTTATTCATTTAATTATAATAATAAAATTATAATTAGATTTAAACAAATATTAATATAATTATTATGGATGAGAAATATGAGATTAATGATACAAGAAGTTATTTAGATTTTAAAGAGAAAACTTTTTCAGGATATAAGAAAACGGATGTTATTAATACAGTATTTAAATGTATTGAGGCAAAAAAAGTGGAAGCAGCATGTCATTGGACAACTGAATGTATCATATCTGGTTATATAAATATTTTAATGGAAAAACTGATTATTTATACTTCTAAGGTAATCCATATTAATAATCCCTGTATTCCTAAGTATATTTATAATAAGTATATGATATATAATAACCAGTTAGGACGACTGGATAAAAAATCAAAGGATCGATTTATTCTTTTAAGAAATAGTCAGATGATAAGGAATCTTTTTTTTGATATTGTATCAACATTATGTACATCCCTTAAGACAAAAAGATATGATAAATACTCAAAAATAGATGTATTAGAGGATTTTAAGGATGAGAATATAAAAAAACGGTTATGTGCTAGGATGAATGTATTACCCGATAGTATCCTTCGATTTAATGATCCACCAGAAATTCGTATAATTTTAAATGAAATATGTACAATGTGTAAAAATAAGCAATTTGGTTACGAGAGATGTTGTTTTTGGATTCTATGGTTACTTAAATGGGAATCCCAACATAAAAAAAAAAAGATACCATGGAATATTGAATATAGGGATGTTCAAGAAGTTGATAAGAAGTACCGATGCAATATAATATGGATTATTTGGGAAATAATTCATGAAGAATTAAGAACAAGGGATAAATATATAAAAGAACAAATTGAGTATCTTTATAAATTATTCACGTATAATTATACGAATGGTAAAAGGAATCAACGTTTACCAATTGTATTTCATTCAATTGGATATTTAACGCATGATATAAATTATTCACTACCTTTGAGAAATAATTTTCAATTATTTCTTCAAGTTCAATGTAATGTGAATAAAATGTTTCAAATAAAAAAACAACAGGAAATTAAAGACTCTAAGCACATTCAGAAAGAATTATCTAAGAAGGATACTAAAGGGGATATAGATATTGAAATTATTAAAGATAAAATAAGTATTTTTAATGAATTAGATCATTAAGAAGGTGATCTTATATCTTACTCACCCTCCCCCCTTTCATCTAAAGTATCCTTAACAACTCTTAATAATTTTGTATTTTCTTGAATAAGATCACCCAACCCTTGTAGTGTTGAATAGGCAAGATCAGTTGTAGCATTTACTGCATCTCTACCTAAATTAATTAATGGTTTCACTACGGATTTTTTTCCAAGAAGAGGGTCCCTTTCATGGGGAGGGATAAAATCCCCTGGTACAAACTTTGCATTACCGAGGGGTGCTTTTAACCAATCTGTAAATCTATCATCCGTTTTCAATGATAAAGGGACTTGATCCTCATCAATAGGTACACGTATTGGTTTTTCTGTCCACCCTTTACGGTACGCGTCCCATATATTCATATTCCTTCTATGCCTTGACCTTATATCTCTATCATGTCTCATGGGTTCTATTATATCTTTATCTATAATATCCCTAAACAATTGACGTGACCTCTTACGTTTAGAAATTGCTCTATTACGTCTTTCTATAGGATCAATACTAATAGTATCATTACCCCTTGTCGTAGGGCGTCTCTTCGGTATATTATCAAAGAGGTGTGACCTTACCTTCCCACTATTATCGGCATATAGAATAGTGGGGGCACTTTTACCACCCCCTATTCTACGAGTAGTGCTTCTACGTGAAGATTTTCTACGTGAAGATTTTCTACGAGTAGTGCTTCTACGAGTAGTGCTTCTACGAGTAGTGCTTCTACGAGTAGTGCTTCTACGTGAAGATTTTCTACGAGTAGTGCTTCTACGTGAAGATTTTCTATTAACAACCTTTCGACTAACCATCTTTATAATAATAACGTATATTTTTTTTAAGCAGAGCAGGATTCACACACTTTTTCGGGTTCAATAGTAAATTGCATTGCTTTTGAACTTGGTCTTGTTCTTAGGTAATACATACCCGTTTTCAAACCTCCTTCCCATCCATAAAAATGCATTGATGAAAGACGTTTGAAATTAGGGGACTCTACAAATAAATTCAAACTTTGTGATTGACAAATGAATGCTCCTCTATCTATTGCCATATCAAGGATATGTTTTTGTTTAATTTCCCATGCTGTTTTATATCTTCCCTTAATTATATCGGGTATTTCAGGAATATTTTGAATCGAACCATCATTCAATATAATCTTATCTTTTAGTGTATCATTCCATTTACCGAGTTCAATTAGATCTTTTACTAAATATTCATTAATGACCATAAATTCACCCGCAAGAACTCTTCTTGTATAAATATTTGAAATAACGGGTTCAATACATTCAAAATTACCAAGTATTTGTGATGTAGAAGCAGTAGGCATAGGAGCAACTAATAGACTATTTCTTATTCCATAGAGTTTAATATCTTCCCTTAAGGTATCCCAATCATGGAGGGAATTATCCACTTTCACTCCCCAAAGGTCATGTTGTAGGATACCATTATATACCTGAGATCCAATATATGTTGAATATGTCCCAAGATATTCTTCTCTATTAATTTCATCATCAAGAGGATCTAATGAATCATTTAATTGATGGATTTCACTTTCAGAAATAAAATTACTTTCACAATATAATGCTTCTTTAAGACGCTCCATATTAATTGCACGATCCTTTGATATTTCCATAGAAGATTGAAGGGATCCATAATAAATACTTTCAAATATTTTTCTATTTATCTCCTTTGATTCATCCGAATCAAAATCAATTTTTAATTCATAGAATACATTTGAGAGTCCTTGAACACCTATCCCAATCGGACGATGTCTTTTATTTGATTTGGATGTTTCAGGTATAGGGTAGAAATTGTAATCAATTATTTTATTTAGATTATATGTTAATATCTTCGAAAGTTCTTTTAATTTTTGATAATCAAAAATCGGTTTTGTCCATTGAACTAATTCAGTATATCCTCCAATAAATTGATTCCCTTTATTATAGATCATTGGAAAGGTAATGCCATGTAACTTGCCTTCAATAAGGGTAAAATCAGTATGATCTTTAAGAATATATTTAATACCTTTCTTTTCACATAACCTTTTAGAAGCATCACAATAAAAACATCCCTCTTTTTTATAAATAATTAATTCAACATCCGAAAAGTCTTTTTCAATTAAACAACTTGGTAATGAAATAGATGCCAAATTACATACTGCTGTTTCTTCATCATTCGAATATTCAATAATTTCTGTACATAGATTTGAAGATTTAATTGTCCCTAGATTATTTTGATTTGATTTTTTATTACACGCATCTTTATAAAGTAAATATGGGGTCCCAGTTTCAATTTGAGATGTTAAAATGGAAAACCATAATTCTTGAGCATTAATTTGTCTTCGATATAACCCATCATTTTCATATTTTATATACAATTCATTAAAATCTTTACCCCAACAATCACTTAGACCAGGACACTCATCTGGACACATTAGACTCCATTTACCATTCTCCTTAACACGCTCCATAAATAAATCTGGAATCCATAATGCATAAAATAAATCACGCGCACGTTCTAATTCATTTCCATGATTCTTCTTAAGTTCAAGAAAATCTTCAATATCAGCATGCCATGGTTCTAAATAAATAGCAAAGGAACCATTACGTTTACCTCCCCCCTGATCTATATAACGTGCTGTATCATTAAAAACCCTTAACATAGGAACTATACCATTAGAATATCCATTAGTTCCACGAATAAATGATGAATTGGACCGTATATTATGTATATGTAACCCTATACCACCAGAATATTTAGATATTAAAGCACAATCCCCCAATGTCTTATATATCCCTTTCACTGAATCCTCTTTCATTGATAACAGGAAACATGAGGCAAGTTGTTCACGTCTAGTTCCAGCATTAAATAATGTAGGGGTTGCATGAATAAAATCCTTATTAGAAATATGTTGATATGTTTCAAATGCTTTCTCTAGATTATCTCTATGAATACATAAAGCAACACGCATGAATAAATGTTGTGGACGTTCTATAATATCACCCTTAACCCTTAAAAGATAACTTTTTTGTAATGTTTTAAATCCAAAGAAATCAATCTTATAATCATTCAAATCATTGATTTCATTATTAATTCTTTCTTCATTTTCTTTAACAATATCATAAAGATATTCATCAATAATATCATTAGTATAAAGAATATTAATTACCTCTGAAAATTTATCCAATGTACTCTTCTGATGATTAGAAATAACTATACGACTTGCTAATGTAGCGTACTCAGGATCCGTAGAATACATTGAAATAGCAATCTCAGAAGTAAGTTCATCCAATTTACTTGTCTTTACTTTATTATAAATTTCACTACATACCTTCTGTGTTATTAATGTTGGATCAATACTCAATTTCTCTTCAAACTCCTCACCTTTACATAGTAATTTAATACGATTCAATATTTTGTCGAATGAAACTTCCTCAAAATTACCATTCCTTTTTTTAACAAGCATTTATAGATTATAAATATAATTATTAACCTTATCTTAAGTATTTTTATATATCTATATAATCAATGATAATCATTTTTTTAATTATTCTATTACTCCTATTGATATTAATTTATAATAAACAAAAAATACCAAACCATATTCACTTCATTTTTGGTCTAAAGAAACAAAATGAAGATTTTCTATTTACATACTATTTATCAGTCCTAAGCGCGTATATAGTAAATAAACCAGAAAAAATATATTTCTATTACCATTACTTACCTAAAGGTAAATGGTGGGATAGAATGAAGGAAAAAATACCCATCTTAATTCTTGAAAAAGTAGAATTACCTACACATATTGGTAATAAAGTAATTAAACATTACGCACATAAATCCGATAAAATAAGGATGGAAAAATTATATGAAAGAGGAGGTATCTATATGGACATTGATACAATATCCTTACGACCCTATCATGGACTATTAAAATATAATACAGTCTTAGGTTATGAAATAAAAAAAGACAATCTAATATGTAATGCTATTATGCTTACTAAAAAAAAGAGTGCTTTTTTTAAATTATGGTTAGATAACTATATCGTTAATTTTAATCCAGAAGGATGGGGTGAAGCATCCATTTATCTTCCAGGTAAATTGCATAAAGAATATCCACATTTGGCACACGTTCTAGAGGAGGATGTGTTCTTTAGACCCTATGCATATAATGGAAAAGATATCTTTGAAAATAATAAAAGTCTACCACCTAATCTAATTACACTCCATCTTTGGGAATCTTTTACAAAAGACTATATGAAACAAATCAAAGATTATAAATGGATTCTAAAAAATAAACATACGTTATATAGTAAAATCGTATCATTAAATATAAAAGAATGTGATATTTAAAAAGATATTATCCCATTTTAGAATGGATATCAATGATAATCTAAATAAACATATTATTAATTTATTTAATAAGGATAATTTTATTAAAGATTGGTTATCATATAAATATAAAGAAAAACCATTAGCAATATATGGTCCTCCAGGTATAGGTAAAACCACTCTTGCTAATTATATACTAAAAGATTGGATTAAAGTATATATCCGTAGTGATCTATGTAAATCATCAATTCATTTCGATGATTATCTTAATGATTCACTCTATAAAAAAAGCATTACAATGATGTTTAATAATAAAGTATATAAAGCACTATTAATCGATGACCTTAATTATATTCAGAATAATGATAAAAAATTATTTAAATCTATTATGCTTTTTTCAAAAAAAAAAAAAATAAATCATCCTATAATTTATATTTTTAATTCTATTAATAAAAACATTAAATTCCTTTTATCAAGGTGTTTCCCCTTTAAAATAGACTTTTCAGAAATAGACCTAGTAGAAATTACAAAAGAATATTTTTTAAAAGATATATCTATTCCCACAAAAAATATAAAAGAATTAGTAAATAAATCAAATAGAAACCTTCATAATATTATCGTAAATATTCAGTTCTATAGGAATAATTTTAAAGATATTCATATCTATGATAATATAAATGAGGAATTGTCAGAACATATACGTAAGGTTCTATCGATGGATAATTACATAGATATCTATAACCATTGTTATAGTGATTATATGGTTATAGGTCTTAATATATTAGAAAGTTTCTATATATGGTTAAATAATATCAATCTACTATCAGAAAAGGATAAGTTATTTATTATGAATAAAATATATAAGGATAATATGATTGCTGATATACTTTATCGTAGAGATCATGATATAAATGGATGGAACTTAATTAATCACATCATTACATATAATACTCTTTTTCCAATTTATATCATAAAAAAGTATAATATTAATATTACAACTATACCTTACACAAAATATATTAGTAAATCGATTATATATACTAGTAAAAATAAAATACTATCTAATAATTGTATTGAGCGTTTACAATTACTTTATGAAATGTTAGATCTTTATTATAAAAACGATACTAAGGAAAATCAATTATTATTTAATATAAAAAAATATATATCATTCTATGATATACCTGAAAATTTATGCGAACATTTCCTAAAATATTTCAAAAAATACCCTAAAGAAAAAATTAAAATATTCTACTAAAATATATATATATATGAGTACAAATGATTCTGATTTCGTTATACCTTTAACACATACTAAATACATTCTCGATGTAAAAATGCAAGATAATAAAGATTCATTCACAATTAACCTTCAACGATTTAAAATGGGTAGATCTCGAATCGATGAACTCCAATCAAAACTTCAAAGTATTGATGGTTATGAGGATAAAATAACAGTCTCTTTAGAAAACACAGGCAAATTGAAGAGAGTGAAGATTGAATCGAAAAAACAAATAAAAATTAAATGGTCAGAATCAACTTCAAAAGATTTATTTGGTTTTGAAAAGGATATAGAAATTACCCTCCCCACCACCCTCGCCCCAAGGTGGCACGAGTATCATAAAATAGGAGAGCATCCCCCTTTACCAGATTCCACATTTATAAATGAAAGTAACAATTCCTTAGTAGTTATAGATGATTCAAATAAAAAACATATTCTACAACTTGATGTAGAGGACAAATACCTTTCAAAAGAGAACAAATACTGGTCGGAAAAATATATCAATATAATAAGGAGAGTGAGGGATCAACCTGGGGAATGTATTGAAGTAGAACCATTTATCCGTAAGGGCAACACCGACATCGTCGACCTGCTCGAGGGTTCAAACCCTGGTTTCGACAAATCGATTAAACATTTTTTTGGATGGATGAAAGGTGACAAAACATACCCGTGTGAAAAGTATAATAGACTCTATAAATACTTTCATTCTTTTACTCTTAATATTAAGGAGGAAATAAAGGAATATATTAAAGAACAATTGGAAGAACTAGACCATATTAAAAAACTAGAACAAGGGAAATCCCCTTCCTATACAGTAAAAATAGAAGAAAGAAAATGGCACCAGACGGCGGATGTTCCTGACCCGGAAGACTTCGCGGGGGTGGTCGAGCCGATGCTGTCTGGGCGCGAAGCCAACGAGCAATTCTGGGCGGCAATCTCGGCAGAGTCGGGCGTACCGTTACAGAAGGGGGGGAGTCGATGGGACTGGGTGCGCAAGAGACCAAGGTTTCCCAAATCATCCGTGGGTCTCCCGACGGGATCCAAAGGAAACTCTGCTAGGACCGTATCCCCGAGTGCCAACCCGGTACACAAGAGTAAAATCGTTAGGGCATCGAAGGAGGCAAAAAAATCGGACGATGCGATGCCGATATTAATAGAGGTAATAAAGATGTATAGATCTTTATTTTCAGAAGACATTAAAAAAATTTATGATCTAATAGAGAAAATGGAAGACTGGATCGCATATGCTGATATAACTCTCCCACCTCTACGTTATATTTGTACTCCGGATAAAGGTATTAACGAAAACATATGCGGTGGATGGAGTAATTTAGAAAAACCAAATATACAGTGCGGGGATAAACCACCAGAACCAGAACTAGCAGAATCAGTACCGCCACCAGAACCAGCAGCACCACCAGCACCAGCACCAGCAGCACCAGAAGAAATATGTACAGGGTGGTTAGAAGAGACACCAGGGATCCCTCTGCTTCGCGCGCCATGATTGAAATGAGTAATACTTAAAATCATTGAAAGATTATAAATTAAAATGGAATATATTAGTATAATCCTCTTACTTGATAAATTGTTAAATAATCGTGATATTATAAGATACATTAAAGAATTAAAAGTAATTCAAGAAAGAAATGATAAGCGTGAAAAACAGTTCAATAAAACAAAAGATTTTTTTATTGAAAATAATTTTTATAATTGGTTATTACATGATATAGATTTACGTTATAAAATTAATAAATCAAATACATCACAAATGTCTTTATATGATATTCAATTAGTAAAATATTATAATAAATATTTTAAAGCATTAGGTATATGTAATTATCGTCGAACATTAGGATTAAATAAATGCTTCCAGTTACAATGGTGGAAAACGACGGAAAAGAATCATTTAGAATGGAGACGAATACATGATGTAATTAAAAGTGATATATGTATTATGCGACTAAAAGAAGGTAATTATGATATGGAAAATGGAATAGATTATTATCATAGTAATGAATTATTAATTAAGGTTGAAGGTATTAAGAGATTAACTTATATTGAATATATTCTAATAAATTATTATTTTCCTTATGATATTGATATAAGAATATTAGATTCTAAGACAATATATAATGATAAAAATAATATACCCTATTGGGTTCAATAATGAATAAAAAAAAAATATAATTTAGTATGGAAACCGAAATATTTGATTCCCTTATGAAAACATATTTGGCAAATATTCATTCAGCACTTAAGATATCAGAAATAATTTCTTCGCATGGAAATGAGAGTGAATTATCTGAAGATTCAATAATCATTGGTTTAATATATCGTTTAATGACACCAATGGATGAGAAGGAAATAGATGATTCTCTAGAGCATTCTACAAATATATATGATAGTATTATTTATGGAAGTGATAGTGATAGTGATAGTGATAGTGATGAAGGGAGCGTAGAAGAAGTGAAATGTCCTTTAATTCAAAATAAAGAGTATCGCAAATTACGAGTAAATAATTGTAATTGTGATATATGCATTCGAGCACGGGTATGTATATTAAATTATAAAGATTATGAGTCCAATGACAGTTTATCTCAACGATTTAAGGATTCTATTAGCACTACATGTTCTACACATAAAATAATAATTTAAAAACCTGCATTAACTAGTTCATATGCTTTTTTAACATAATTATCTGCCATAATTTCCACATATGGATATTTTATATTCTCAAAATTAATATATGATCCAGCATCCTGGTGTTCAATTTCATTTAAGAAATAATTGGATGGTATGTGTTTTTTATTTTTTTTACAGCATGTGAAATCTGTCCTTACGAGAACTGGTTTTATTATTTTTTTCCCTACTTTTATTTTGGGTAATGTATTGATACATTGTTCCCCTATTTTAATGCATTCATTAATTATTTTTTTATTTTTAACAATTTTAACACTATAATCTTCATCTGGAGTGTTAGCACCTGGTGTATTCACACAATATGAATATTTACCATTAATCCAAAACATTTTTATTTCTCCATATGTTTTAAAACCCTTAATTAATTCTTGTATTAAGAATGTATTATATAATTCTTTATATTCTTCAAAATATTTTTTTAATAGAAGAGGATCTTCTAAACATTCTTTTAAATGGAACTGACCAACTCCAATGGCAATTGTTCCACCGACTGGTTTTATAATAAATTGATTCCATTTCTTTTTTTGTATTAATTGTAATATATTCTTATTAGTCGTATTTTTGATTGTTATTGTGGGTGTAATTGGTATTTTTTTTTTATTAAGGGCATTTAAGTATAGATCTTTTTTCCATATAAAATCTAAGAACTCAATCGGTGGGAATATCTTTGAAGATTTTTTTGAATAAATGGAGTATAATTTCTTATATCCATCTTTACCCGCGAAGTTTTTTACATATGTTTCTCCAAGTAATTGATCAATACAATCATAACCTAAAATAAAGTTAACCTTATTTTTCTTTAGTCTTTGTAAAGATATTTCCCTTGGTAATATAATATCAACATTTACATCTGGATAAGATTGTTTAATGACCATACATATTGCTACATCTGTATTTAAATTACCAAATTGTAAGTATTTTTTGGGGGTAATATTGTATAAACTATCATCATCGTATACTTCATCATTTTTTCCAACTATAAATCCAATATTCATGGAGTATTTAATATAATAAATATAATTAATTTATAATGAATAAAAAAAAGAATTAATTTGAGTATGCTAGACCCCCCATCCCAGACATAATACGGAGGATATTATAATTTATAGCATATATATTATCTTCGGATGTTAGAGGATTAGTTGTTAGTAATCTTGCTGTATCGATTCTTGAAAAATTACATGTTCCACTTGGTTGATGTTCTTCTGGATTTAAAGAAAAGGAATAGCAATTTATTTTTTTATTTAATGTAGAACACCTTGATTTCCTTTCTTCTAGTCTTCCAATAATATATACATATACATTATCCATTAGATCTGTTGTTGTATCGAGACCGGCGCCGCCAGCATCGGGGTCTCGGGGGTATAATCCGTCCTGCGGAAAATTTGGTATTGATGGTTGAAAATGGATAACATTATCAATAATATTATTTACTCTATGCATGGATACCATCTGATACGGAATATCATCATTTATTGTCCCTGGAGTAATTACAATATTAATAATATCTCCAATTCTGAATGGTATGTCCTCCTGTAAGGATGTACTCGAATATCTTATATATGTTGTATGTATAGATACAACTTTTTCTACTAATTGATCCATTGAATCAATATGAATAGATAACCACATAGCACGATATGTACCACCCGTATTATAAATATCTTGATCGTCTATAGCACCTGCATAAATATTCTTCCTTATATTAGTATCAATGGGGGTAGTTAAAAACTCTGTAGCATCTTTTAACGGAATATTATATCCAGGTATTGCTGTATGATAATCATAGGGTTGTCTTAATTGAAAATGCTCTTGCCTTTGTTTTGAAAAACGATCATGTCCATTTAATTTTAATTGTGCTTCTCCATAATCATTATCCGAGGTCCAAATAATCTCCTTAACAGGGTGATTTAAATTTAATTTCACATCTGATAGATCATTACATTTTTGTATTTGTAATTGTTCGATGAGATATTCATGGGATACTTGAGCAAATCTCCTTCTTTCATCTGTATCTAAATAAAAATAATCACAGTAGACATCTACATTAGCAGTTGTTCCAACAGATGATCCAAACGTAAAATTTAACTGAACTTCATGATACTGAAGTGCTATTAAGGGTAATGAAAGACCTGGATTCCTACAAAACCAAAAATGAATAGGTATTTGTACCATGTTTACACCATATAGACCCGTTTGATTCAATCCATGATTCATAGTACCAATCATATTCTTATATCCCAAAACTTTCGACTCTGGTAGAGTTAATTCAGACCAAATCTGATTCCATTCTTTCGTATGACGGTCAATTAATTGTCCTCCAATCTCAATTTCAACTTCATTAATAATATCCAAACCATCCATAATACCTATTGTATCAGACATAACATATACTTTATGTAGGAGGTCTCCATTCCTTGATACAATCACAGATCCATTCACATTATTTTTTGAATTTAATTGACTATTACCTGATATTGTCTGTAGTATGCTCTCCATAGAAAAATTAGTATGTCGTCTATATACTATCTTAAAAAAAGTTATCTGAGGGTTTCCTGTTAAATATATATCTTGAGCACCATAAGCAACTAACTGCAGTAATCCCCCTGCCATAATATTATATTATATATAATATTATTTTTCTATTTTAACCACATACTATTCTTTGTTATTGGAATAGTAGTAGTAACCCCCTACTGCTATGGCAATAATTATAATGGGGGGGATTAATATAATAAAAATACCATCACCATCATCATCACCATCATCATCACCCCCTCCAGTATTTGTAGGGGATGTTGAATTCTCTTCATTTTCTATACCACATTCTTGTGTTTGATCTGTATTTATACTTGATTCATTTACTGTTGCTCCTTGAAAATCAAAATCTAAATTTTGTATACAACTAACATATTGATTTGATCGACATTCTGTTCTACTATCATCTTCATTACTAATATTATAAGGATTTGAATGACATGGAGCAAAAATACATTTTCTATCTGTACTTAACTCGGAATCTGGGACATTATATTGTTCCTTAAAGAAAGCATTTACATTTTCATAAAATTCATCTGGCCAATTACAAGAACATATTTTTTGATAATTATTAATATCATCAGGAAATACCTCAGGATATTGTTTTGTTGCTCTATAAATATCTTCACAAAAAGATTTGATTTTTGGTTTACATATCCCTCCATTATCACCACACCATTGTAGGCATTTTTCATGCCTTTTAATATCAGTAGGTGATGTATCTTCGGATGGTAATGTAAACATCTCCTTAGTACATAATTGATCACCTATATTACCATAGTCTTCTCTAGAAAGACTCGATGATCTATTTTCACCATTAATTTGTTCAACACCACTTAGATTACTGATACTTTCATTATTCTCTTTTGCGATTTGTGCTTTTCCACTTGCACATTTTTCATTTTCAAAACCTATTAATCCACCTTCATTCCCCCATGAACTACACAACTTTTTTAATTGATTACGACATTCGGGTGATATTATATTTCCATCTGATGATGAATGACAATAATCTGGATGACAGTAATGATTCTGGACATTACCATCGGTTGGTTCAATAAACCCACAACAATAATTCTTATGTTTTTCATCCATCCTTGCTCCTCCAGGAAATTTTAGTCCAGTGGTTGGATCGGTCCTTAACCATCCATTATTATCCTTAAGACATACCTTAGAATAATTATTAAGACCGCCACTTTCTCCTGATAATTGTACCATCCTTCTACTAGGTAGTCCATGATTTATTCCAAGTACAGCATTTGCTCCATATCCTCGAGTATTCCTTCCTCTCCAACATCCATATTTTCTCATATTATGTACTGGAACTTGTTCACCGTCTGTTCTCCTCCTCCCATAATCAAAGAACGGGGTATTTCCCGTAATTATTTTGTAACCTGTTGGACAATCATGTATATCAACATCATTACAACTATCATTATCCGGACAATGGTCTTCATCATCACAATAATTTGCTGGAACCATTATTTTACCACTACCATCACCCAGAGATTGTCTGCTCCGTATACTAGGACATGTTTGATATTCAATTCCCATATATTAAATAATTATATAATTATTTTGTAATTATATAATTATAGAATTATTTTTATCCTTCTTTTCTTTTTAATAAGCATCTATGATTGATCTACATCTATATCCGTTTCTACTGATGCGGATTGTGTAGTTGTAGATCCATCACCTCCAGCAGCAGCAGCAGCAGCAGCAGCAGCAGCATCCACTTCACCTTCATCACTACTCCCAATACAGAGTAATCCTTGAAAGGGGTTAGTAATTCCATGCTTTTCCTGCAGAGTATGTGTAAGACCGCAGTATGTTTCACACGCGGGTCGAAATACAGCAGGTTTTATTAACTTAACTACATGCTCGGGTGTAGTTCTATCTCTTGATAAATGAGAAAAACGACAATTTTCGTATGTTATATAATCTTGAGGATCTTTCATTACTTGATCATTTAATTTAGTCCATCCTTCTTCACAATCTTCTAATGTTGGACAAGGTAATTTTGGAATATATTTATCATAAAGTACCCATAAGATATATACTGTTGCCGCTATTGCTATCAAACCTACCACTAATATTGACCATGGCATGCCCAAAAACCCCCCACCACCACCCTGCCCACCTTCAGAACCTCCAGAATCTTCAGAACCTCCACCCTCCTCATCCTCCATGGGCATAAGTTTTGCTGCTAAACCAATAATTCCGGCAACTATAACTATTGAAGAACTACTACCTGAACTACCTGAAGCACTAAGACCTTCATTTGCCTGAGACATTTCTGATGTCTGAGTAGTAGTTACATCATTTATTGCCGAACCTTCTTGTAAAGTGTCAAGTATATTTTCGGATACATTGGACGCTACAATTTCCATTACTTGTGCTTGATCAATAACTAAGTCACTATCCATACAATATAATCCTGTCAGATCAATATTTAATGTCTGTCCACCATCTGCTTCTGTAAGATTCATATTCTCAAAGGTTTTACTGATATTCATTTTTAAATTATTTTTGATATCATTTTGAATCAGTTGTTCATTATCCATTTCATTACTGGAATCCCCAAAGTTAAGTCCAGAATTGACCTGTTCCATTACAGCAGCTTGACTGGCTGCTAAGGAATTTGCTAATTCAGCAGATTGTTCTTCGGATAAATCATTAAAGTTCTGTAATGTAGATGCTAATGTCCCCATTTGTGCTTGAGAAATATCTAAACTACAATTTTGCATAACCATACCAGGTGCCCTTATATTCATTGTCTGATCCAGACTTAATCTTGATTCTTGTTCATTTGTAAGACTTGTATCCATATTCATCATAAAATTATTTACAACCTCTGTCATGGTAGTTGCTTTGTTTACTGATAAATTATCTGTTGAGCCCATTAACGCTCCAGCCGCTAGACCCCACACAACCATTATGTATAATATATATGTAATATATTTATTATAATTAAATTTGATAAACAAAATATATATATTCCAATGTATAATTATGATTGATGATATTGAAGATATCATCCATAATAAAAAAATAATTCAATTCACCAAGGATTTAGCATCAGAACACCATTCATCATTAAAAGAGTATGCCTCTGAATATAATAAATTAAAAAAAAAATATAAATTATGTCCGAATAAACCAACACTTAATAAAACATATTATGAATTACTTAAGGACGGAAAAATAAAAAGAAATGAATCATTTATTAAATTTTCATTAAAAAAAAAATCAAGGTCTTCCTCCGGTGTTAGTGTTATTACAATTCTAACAAGTCCTAAACCAAAATATACAGATAGTAATGGGAAAGAAATCATTCAAGATTTTAGTTGTGGTCATAATTGTACATATTGTCCAGATGAACCAGAATTAAAAATAACCATGAAAATTACATCGATGGATAAAAAATCGTGCTCTTTTACAGTTGAAACAAATGAAGATATCCATTTGATAAGGTTACTAACATATATACAATATAAAAATCAAAAATATATTGTAAATCAATGTAAAGGTTTTACAGATGATTCTTTTACTATTGAATTAAAAGAAGAATTACCCGATTCTATGGAAGTAGGTCTCCATATTATTGGTGTAAAAATAGCACAACCAAGAAGTTATTTATCAACCGAACCTGCTGTGTTAAGAGCAAATAGAAATAATTTTGACCCAATCCTACAAATTTATGATGGAGCAGATGCTTTAATTAATTGTGGTCACATTGTTGATAAAATAGAAATACTCGTCCTAGGAGGTACTTGGGATAATTATCCCTTAGAATATCAATATGAGTTTATAAGGGATATCTATCATTCCATCAATACATTGAATAATCGTTCCATTCAAAAATTAAGTCTTCAGGAAGAAATTAAACTTTCTGAAACATCAGATAAAAGGATTATTGGTCTTACACTAGAAACAAGACCAGACTACATTACCTTAAGACAAATAAAAAGATTAAGAAAATATAATGTAACACGACTACAAATTGGTGTTCAACATATTGATAATGATATCCTTGAGAAAATAGAAAGAGGTTGTAATCTAAATGATATCATTCGAGGTAATAATCTATGGAAAACAAATGGTGGTAAAATTGATTGGCACATTATGCCAGATCTCCCCGGTAGTTCCCCAGAAAAAGATTTAAACATGTTTAAAAAATTATTTGCTACTAATAGCATTACTAAATTAGGAAATAATTATTACAAATACGATCTAAAATACCCTGAATTACAATCAGATCAATTAAAAATATACCCCTGTTCAGTAGTTGACTGGACCAAAATAAAACAATGGTATAATAATGATGAATATAAACCCTATTCAGAGAATGAAGATGAACTAATCCGTGTACTAGGATATGCTAAAAATAATATCTTTCCATGGATAAGATTAAACCGTATTATAAGAGATATCCCCAACCTTAATATTATTGGAGGTAATGAAAATGTAAATCTACGTCAAAAATTACTAAGTCGCCCAGATATAAATTGTAATTGTATACGATGTAGAGAAGTAAAAAATAAAGATTTTAATATTGAAAAAGCAGAACTATTTATAAGAGAATATAATGGAATTAATTCAACAGAATACTTCCTAAGTTTTGAAAGTCCAGATACAAAAATCCTCTATGGTTTCCTAAGATTAAGAATTAACCATACAAATGATAATTTAATATATAAAGAACTATATAATTGTGCTTTCATAAGAGAATTACATGTTTATGGTTCAATCGTAGATCATGATTGTAAAGATGGTATGGTTCAACATATGGGTTTTGGAAAAAAATTAATGTATGCCGCGGAAGATTTAACCCTCTCACATAATATTCAAAAAATTGCCGTTATATCAGGCGTCGGTGTCAGAGAATACTATCAAAAATTAGGTTATCACCTACAAAAAGATTATATGATAAAAAACATAGAGATCCCCCCTCATTTTGATAGTATTGAAATAGGTATAATTCTATTCATTTATATATTCCTATTAAGTTTGCTCACCCATATTTTATAAATTTGATTTTTGTATAGTTTTTTAATTAAAAAAACTAAAAATGTCTCTTAATAATCATTTCTCAAGTATTGTAATTAATTGTCCCTACGATGGAGATAGGATACACCTTGAAATTGCTGCAGCACCAATGCCTTCAAACGAAATTAACACAAATTTTAAAGAATCAAATACAACCCTCTATGTTCCCGCATATCCCAATCAATGCGGAGATGGAGATGTTGCCTCCAATTTTAGATATAAAGGAGACAATGAAATCAACAATATTGTATGTAGCAATTGGATGGAGATCTTTAAAAATTATAAACAAACAAATAAACCAGTCTATATTACAGCAATTTCAAGGAATGATAGACTTATATCCCTTAAGATGAAAGATGATGGAAGCATCATAATCATCGGTAATGATAAAAAAGAACTTAAGAATGAAACACATACAATGATACAGTTTTTAGAATCATTCCAGTTTAATAAAACTGTAATGAAAAAAGTACGTGAAGCATCTTCAGGGTCACATTATTATACCTATCTTGCTGATATGATCTCAATGATTAATATTATGAATAGTCATTTTAATCCACATATGTTTAAAAAAGTACTCCTTTCCCCCGAAATTGTTCCAAAAGGAGATAAAAGACTAAAACCAGTTATAAAACAAGATGGGAAAATATGGAATCCAATCAATGGAAATGATTATCTTTACTTTAATACTACTGAATCAGAAGATGCACTCCATTTCATGTTTCTTAAAGAAGAATATATCCATGTTATCTATAGACAACTACAGGAACTAATTTCCTTAAATGAAAATAGTACTAAAAAAATGATGAGAAATTATTTCCTCCAAATGGTAGATGTATATACAAGATGGTCCGACTTTTGGATCAATGATATAGATGATGCCCTCACAATTCTAATGATAATCAATTGTTTTAATCATACACGAATTACATCCAAAGAAAATAATATCAAAACACAATTTATGGAAATTACAAAGTCTTTCTTTAACCCGGTTTAATTAAAAATATTCAAGAAATGAAAAGAATACATTGATCCATTCTAATAAAATAAAAAATGATTATCTAAATCAATATACTTTTTTTTATATTCATTTATAAATATGGGTGAAAAAAAATGTATATTTAATACAGCACTTACTACAGTCAAAAATAATATTAAGGAATTATTTGGATCTCCAAATGAAGGCATCCACACATATAGAATCTTTAATATTGCTTATATTGATGTATTATTAACCATTATTGGAGCATTAATTATTCAAAAAATATTCTATCCAAAGACAAAATATTGGAAAATATTAGGAATACTATTTATAATTGGTATTGTATTACATCGATTATTTAATGTAAGGACAACTATAGATAAGTTCTTATTTAATTAATCTAAAATTTGATTTAAGATAATATATCTAATTATATAAATAATGTCAAAAGATGAATATACAAAAACACATCTTATAACATATATTGGTAATAAAAGAAAATTATTAGATCTAATAGAGGAACAATTAATTATTATAAAAAAAAAATTAGGAAAAGATTTACTAATTAGTCTCGATGCATTTTCAGGTTCAGGTTGTGTATCACGCCTTCTAAAATACCACAGTAGTGATTTAATTGTAAATGATCTAGAGGAATACTCCTATATAATTAATAAATGCTACCTATCTAACCCGAGTAAAGAGGAACGCGTCAATATTAATCGAATGATTCATGAACTAAATAATCTTAATTATGATAATGAAGGAGTAATATGTAATCATTATGCACCAAAGGAAACCTATAATATTCAACCAGGTGAAAGAGCATTTTATACGCGTGAAAATGCTTTGATTATTGATACAATGCGTAATAAGATTAACAACTATGATAATAAATATTTACACTATTTACTTGCCCCTTTACTTATTAAGGCATCCATTAATACGAATACATCTGGAGTTTTTAAAGGATTCCATAAAAAACATGGAATTGGTCATTTTGGTGGTAAGGATGAAGTAAATACTACTTCAAGAATAACTAAACAAATTGTCCTAGAAGAACCTATATTCTCGGAACATAAACATAATTGCGATATTTTCATTTATAAAGAAGATATTAATAAATTAATTAGTGAATTACCAATTGTTGATGTAGCGTACCTAGACCCTCCTTACAATCAACATCCATATGGATCCAATTATTTTATGTTAAATACAATTATTCAAAATGAGGTAGGTAATAATATTAGTTACATCTCGGGTATTCCATCAGATTGGAATCGGTCAAATTATAATTATGCCAATACGTGTATTGATTCAATGAAATATTTACTCTCAAATATTAAATGTAAATATATTATTATGTCCTATAATAATGAAGGAATCATTTCTGAAGAAGATATGATTCAAATCATTCAAGGACTTGACTACAATTATACACTTAAAAAAATGGATTATAATACCTACCGTGGATCAAGGAATCTACAAGATAGAGATAAGAAAGTAATTGAATATCTTTGGATTATTAATAAATTTGAATCATTTGATGAATAAATCTATATCAATGAATAAGCATCTAATCTTTATTCTATCATATATTCTCTGTATCTATTTTCAATACAAAAAATACTATAAAGGATTATATTAATATGATTTCCCAGGGGACAAAGTTAAGTCAGAGACTCGCTGCCGAGGGAGGAGGGAAAATAATGAATAATAATTGTGCTAAAACACATGATATAAAAGTAAGGGATGTTATGAAACAACTATATAATGATCTTCAACTAAAATATCCTCAAAAAGAATGGAAATTAATGACTAATATCCCTCAAACAATGATTTCTAAGAACATTAATGAAAAATATGTTCCATCAAATAAAAAATCAAGTATTAGACCGGATGGAGGTGTCCTTTTTATGGATAATATTCCAGTCCTTTCAACAGAAGCAAAAAAACAAGGAACAAATGATAAACGAAAGAAAGATGGAAAATCAAAGCAACAAATGGGAAATGCTATTGAAAGAGCACATAAAAATTATAATGAAATAAAAAATCTACAGGAACAGTATTTATTTACATCATATATCCTTTTTGGATATGGTTGTGATTTTGTAGAGGGTAGTTCCATCGTTGATAGACTATCAGCAATGACATATTATGACACCTTTAATACATTACACATTAAGGATCAAATTATTGAAAAAAAAATTAATGGGAAACACTTAATTGAAAGAAGAAAGAAGGCATCAGTATTCCTACAAGAAGATCCATTTGATGAAAAGTTTATTTATGAAAAATGTATGAGTGCTATTCATATTGTCCTAACATTGATTTAGAGAATACATCCTTGAAAATAGATTACTTATTTTTCCCCTTTATAATATTATTTATAATCCCTTTATCTTCAGCAAGAGAAATACAATTACTTTCACAATGTGTATTAAACTCTTTAATACGTCTATCTACCTCTTTTTTATCTAATTTCATTTTTACCCCTAATTTCTTTGCAATAGATGGGAATACTTTTTTAGTTCTATTACATTCATTACGACAGGAATCCTTTAGTCTAAGGGATAAATTACTCTTCCCTTGTGCTTTTTTAGTTGTTCCTATTTTTTTATTTTTTTGGATTTTTCTAGACCGATTTACTTTCTTCTTTTTTACCTGTTTCTTTTTTTTTCCACCACCTCTTGATCCTTCGATTTGTTCTATACCTCCTTCCCTTGGAATTAATTGCGCAACCATATCTCCACTATTTATTGAATCATTTCCTGACTCCCTCAGAGGAACCTCTTGAGGGGGGACCTCTTGAGGGGGAACCTCTATGGGGTGAGGACTAGAGGAAAAACGNCTCGATACTTTTCCTGTTTTATCTTCTAAGGATTGTTTAACTTTTAGAGCAGTTTGTATAATACTTTTATTCCTTATTTCTTCTTCTTGTTCTAATTCCTTTAGTCCATCACGCCATTCAGGACCCGAAATTGTCCCATTCTTTAACCTTCTCATTAAAGAATTCCTCTTCATAATACCACTTGTTAATGAATGTAGCGATATTATCGGTCTATCAATGAAATTATAACGAATGTCTCCATGTATCCATACTATACATGTAAGCATTAATATACCCCCTCCCACAACTGGTAATCCTGCTATCCATCCTGCTGTGTTATATGCTTCACTCATCTTACCACCTATTCCACTACGGACAACACATTTTGCCTGTAAATCATCATGTGTTAATCCAGATTCATCTTTAACACCTCCGAATAAATCACCCCAAGTACTTGGTTTCGTTCCATAGAAATGACGTCCCTCACCCCATTTTCCCGTTTCACAAATACTTTCATCGTCAACTGTAGCGTCAACACGTGCAAGTGCTGTTCCTTCACCCCTTTGTTTTGAATTACACAGTGCTACCTTTTCATTCGACCAACCTTCCATCCAATTATAGGGTAAATGAATTTTCCCTGCTCCTTTTCCTTGTACCTGATATATTTCAGGATGATATGTATCACAGGATGGATACTCTTGACCATCAGAAAACCAATTAAATATATCTCCAGCAATATTACCAACTAAACGAAAAGATTCTATAATATGTTTTGACATAAATCTATACTGAATTAATTCCGTCGAAAAATGAATTAAAAACCAAATATAATAATGTCGTAGATTATCTTCCGCATCAGTAACTGTATCCTTATATTGTTGAATTGAATGAGATTCCTTCCTAGGATCATAATGTACAACCTTCTTTTCACTACTCCCACCACCATATTGTCCTATCCTTTTATTACTATCAATCTTAGTTGCTAATCCCCTTATTTCATCAAATATTATATCGATTAATACATTGATACTTTTATCCCCTTCATCTTCTCTATATAATTTATCTTTTATTTCCATGATAATTTCATTATAATATGAANTTAAATTAATATCTGGGTGTGTTTTATATAATAACATTGCTTCCTCCTGTTTTAATACAAAATAATAATCAGTATTAATATCTATTTCTGTTTTTTCAATAGACATACGATATATATATATATAATAANAACAATATAATTAATTGTTAAAATACTTCATTAATTTCATTTCAAAGATTAATATTATGTATATATCTAATAAGGTAAAATATTTGAGACCTTATCAGTTATATATTCAATAGTAAAGAAATCATTATATGATTTTAATTGAATATCAATATCATCTTTTGAACCACTATATAATTCATATACCTCTTCATTATCCGTTCTATAAAAATTAAATGGAGGACATGGTTTTAATTCATAATCCCTTATAATATATCCATCTTTAATATCTACGGAAATATCATTCTCATAATAAAAATCCATCCTTTTTTGAGAAGATTGAATCATAACATTATTCAATTGATAAACCTTTTTTATACCCATATTCTTTAAACTATGTTCAAGTATTATTTCATCCCTCTTTGATAGTGGATGACGTATATCATATACAGAATCACTTAATTTTTTAAATATTTTTATGAATATAAACATACTTTATATACTATAGGATTAACCTTATAAGTAATTAACCAAATGTATTTTCACTAGTATATACTACATATAGAAATCCATCCTCATCCCTATGTTCATTATAGATATTATCAACATTTTCACTTGAACTAATCAAACAATTATTTATTGTCACAAATAATGCTTGTTTAGAATCTAAATGAATACGTTTCCTTATAATATACATAAATTGACCAAATGTCATATCCTTTGGAACAAGGTACTTACATTTATCAATATCGGGTAATTCACATGTATCATACTTCTCAACTATAATTGGAACTCTATTAGGATAGACTTGCCTTATTTTTGTTGATTCATTTAACCTTTTTTCATAACTAATACTCTTCTTAAATTGATAATTCATTTATTCTATTAATATATATTATTTTTTAAACTATATTTTTAAACTATATTTATTTAAGGATTATTTAAGATAAATAATAAATAATAAATAATAATGAATCTAATAAGGATTAACATAAATGGAAGTATGAATGATTTGAGTATTAATACAGTTACTAGAAAAAAGATACTCAAAATATTAAATAAAAATACTTCTTCAAAAGGTGATGGAGAAATAATGGAACTATATAGATGGACAATTAATGGAGGAGAGAATTCCCTTATTTGCTATGGATGGTATGATGGTCCCGTTGGTTTTGAAAATAAACATGACCTCCCACCAGGTGGTGTTAGTGATACCTTTGATGATGATTCAGATAAAAAATTATTATTTGGAGACCTCTTTATTACAATATTCTCAAATGTAAAGAATGCTTACATTGATTGCGGTGTTGTAGATTATGCTAATTATTATACACAATTATTTGAAGGTTTTGATGATTGCAATACAAGTGATGATGAATCCTCCGATGAAGGAAATGAATATGATATAAATGATGATTTTATTGATGATAATGAAATTGAAAGTGGAGAAGATACTGATGATGATACTGAAGAAAATGAAGAATTAGATATAGACTTAAATTATTATAGTGATTCAGACAGCGATTATAATGTAGAATGTGAGGGTGAAGATGATGAGGATGAAGATGAGGATGAGGATGAGGATGAGGATGAGGATGAGGATGAGGATGAGGATGAAGATGAAGATAAAATAAAAAAATAAATCATTTAAAATTTG
>PBEG01000003.1 GCA_002718395.1 Chloroflexota bacterium
AAAAAAAATATTAAAGGGATACGTATGGGGTGAAGATAATGAAAAGTATGGAGAGATCATTCTTAAAAATATGATTAAAAAAAATTTAACCCTAGGTATAATCGAATCTGTGACAGGTGGTAAAATTTCAGATGAAATAACTAATTTTGATAATTCATCAAAATATTTTTTAGGTTCATTAATTGCGTATGATAAAGAAGTGAAAATTTTTTCTGGTTTAGATACTAAATTGCTTAAAAAAGAAGGTACTGTATCAGAAGCTACAACAAAAATACTTGCAAAAAATGCTAAAAAAATATTTAAATCTCATCTTGGCTTAGCAATCACTGGTGTTGCTGGCAACAAAACTGTCGAAAAACACGAAAGTGGTACTTTATTTATATCAATTACTGATGGTAAAAAATTCCTAAATAAAGAAATGGTTGTTTCTGGAGACAGGGTGCAAATAAAAAATAGAGCTGTTTTCTTAGCATTCGCTTTGATTAATGAATTCATGTTAAAAAATGATTTATAATGACTATTCATAAAAAAATTACAGTGGACTCTAATCATCTTTATTTATTCCCTCTAGCGGATTTTGCAGGAGGAGGATATGTGATGATTGATTCAGGGCCAAATACTGAACTTGCATTTGAAAGTTTTAAACAAAATTTGGATAGTAAAAATATTGAAATAAGCGAAATAAAGAAAATTATAATCACACATGCCCATGCAGACCATATGGGTTTTGCAAATCGATTCATCGAGCAAGATATAGAATTTTATGTTGGCGCTCCTGATATGAGTGCATACACTAGTGGTAGTCAATTTGAATCCATAATAATAAGAAAAACAGCTTCTGTGTTAAGAAAAAATGGAGTACCTAACATAATTTTAAATGAATGGTTAGAAAATAAAAAAAATCGAGCTCCTCTAAACTCAATACCTTGGTTAAATATCAAACCTGTAGTAGGAAGACATATATTTCCATTAATTGATAATCAGAATTTAGAAATCGTTGCATGCCCAGGTCATACTCCTGGAAGCATTGCAGCATATAATCCAAAAACTCAAGAAATATTTTCTGGAGACACAATTATAAAAAATAAAATACCCTCAACGGGATTACACTACGAATCCATCAGTTCAGAAAAACAATGGGGGGGTACGACACATTTTTTAAATACAATTCAAGAACTCAAATTAATAAAAATTAAAAAAGTATATCCGGCTCATGGTCCAGAAATAATTGATCATCGAGCAATTTTAAATTATTACCTTACACATTTTAGGAATTTTGAAAGAAAGATTTCAGAACTATCAAATAAAAATTTATCAAACTCTTTTGAAATAACTAAAAAAATGTATAGGCATTTCTCTAATTTTCATGTAAATGACCAAGTTAAGGCAATTATTAAAGTAATATGCATCATTGAGAAATTAAACCAAATAAAATCAAAAAATTAATTTTTATTTAACTGATATTTTTTTGTATAAATTAGTTAATCTCTCAGGCAAAGAATCAATATCTGATACAACTTCATAGCCGATGTCATTGCACATCTCTTGAAGATAATCATGTCCATCTTTATCAACAGTTAGTAAAAATGGAGTAATGCCTTTATGTTTTGCTTCAAGTAATGCCTGTCGAGTATCATGAATGGCGTAAACTTTCTCAGTTCTATCTTTACCATATTCATGATCTTGCGGCCTACCATCAGAAAGCATAATCATAATCTTTACTTTACTAGACGATAATTCTAATTTTTGAATTGTATGCCTGATAGCTGGCCCCATTCTAGTAGATCGAACAGGTTGAATATTAGCAATTTTTCTATGAACATTTT
Organism: Chloroflexota bacterium; assembly: GCA_002718395.1. Lineage (GTDB taxonomy): Bacteria > Chloroflexota > Dehalococcoidia > UBA2979 > UBA2979. The sequence goes on from PBEG01000003.1 coordinate 1,827, forward strand.
TATCAAGTTTTTCTCCAATATCTTTAATTACAAAATATTCAACATTATCTCTACCATATCCAGAAAAACCATACAATCCATAATTATCGCCTATTGAATCTAAGGCCTCAGACAAAACTATTGCGGACTCCTTTTCAATATCAATAATCCTTTTATTTGTATTAAAACTTTTTTCTGAATTTCTAGACGCCAACCATCTAAAATATGTACCAGGTGCACCTGAATATTGATTATATTGATTAGAGCTATTAATATCTTTCTCTATGATTTCATCTGTTGAAGCAGACATGTCTAAGAGCAATGCAACCGCAACATCACGTTCAATTTTATTTCTTTTTGAGTAAAAATCAGCAAGCGGACTATAACCTGCTAATTTTTCCGCATAAAAATCAACAAGCCGATCTAAGTCAATTTCGTCACCATCTTCGAGTCTTTTTTCTTTATGCATAGATTCAGGTTTTAAATATTCAAACTTTCTTTTAGTTTCTTTAATTAATTTAGAATGTTCAGAAATAATTTGATCGTAATAGTCTATTTCGCCAAAATCTAACTCTTTTTCAAGTACTCGACACCATGCAGGTTTATAATCACGAGAACGAAAATTCCATTCATCATAAAAAAACTCTCTTACTTTCTCATTAGTGTATTTTGATTGAGAAATTGGTCCATCATGCAGATCGTGATTCTCAAGATCTGCATCAAGTTTTTTTTGTTTATCAAATTTGGCATTTGATAAATCCATTAGATTATTTGTAAATAAATTAGAATATTCACTAAATTCACCTTCTGACAATTCAGAAACATTCAATTCAGTCGTTTGCTTCAAAAATTCTTGTAATTGCATTTGGTCAAATCCTGAAGCATTAGATTCAATACCGTCCTGCTGATTCTTTACATATGTAATTAGTTCAACAAGATCAGGCTTAAATTCACCTAGATGTTCAGGGAGATTAGGGAGTTCTGTTTCTTGATTATTTTCTAGGTTAACGCTTGATACATCATCACTATCAGCTAGTAAACTGATTGATTCAGAACTAACTACATCTTTTTTTGACTTGTCGATTTCATGTATTGAATGAAAATTTGGAATATTTTTTAATAAAGTATAAATTTGAACAGAAATTTCAACTGAAGAATTTACATCTACCCCATCAATTGTTTTAATACTGTTCAGTAAATTAATAGCCTGAGTATATTCATCTACATATGGCAATTCTTCACTAATATTACGCATTCCACCTAAGGTATACTGAATAATCGATTCTATAAGCATTTCTCTATATGGCAGATTAAAAGGAGAAACTCGTTTCGATAATTCAAACTTTTTTATCATATTATATGCATTACTAATCCCTGGATATTTTGTATTTACTAGATAATCAATTCTATAATCTTCAACCACACTAAAAAGATAGCTGATTAGTTTTTTATCAGAAAATAATGCAAATAATTTTTGAATTTCAGTAATACCTGAAAATTCTGTTGTATTTTTTAAATTAATATCTGAATTTTTTTCTAATAATTTATTATATTCAAATTTATAAGCATATGAACCAAATTCAAGTCTGGATACTTGATGAGTAGCATATACCTTATAAGCTAAAAAATTATTATGTTTTGTATTAAAAATATTTATCTTATTAGGTAAATAAACATGCTCTCCATCTGTCGCTGCAATATAAGAAACTTGCCACCCTATTTGTCTATCAATTAGTTCTTTAACATCTAATATATTGATATTTATTCCGGACAATCCTTTACAATATTTTTCAAGTAGCTCTTTTTTATTATCTAACAATTCTAAGTTTGCATGACGATAAAGAGACTGAATAGAAAAGGTAGATTCTAGACTAAAATATGCATTTGCATCAAAATTTTTTGGATTATTTTGCATATATTGAAGGCCTTCATTAAGCCATTTAGCTAAATCTTTTTTAGAATAAATTTTTAATAAAATAAATATTTGTTGCAAAAAAGTTACTGAGGAATTTGAATCTAATTTATTAATTTTAATTGCAAATTTAGCAATCCAATTTTGGTCTAAATTATTAAAATTAATCAAGTCAGAGATTGCATTATTATAATCTTCAAATGCTTTCCGACCATCATTTTTTAAAATTTGATATCCAATAATTAAAAAAGACTTAGTAGTTGTGTTTGATGTTCCTTTTAAAGCAGCAGGGAGTGTTTCAAGAATTCTTGCGACATCTGGCCATGAAACAATGGATAATTCATTCACTAATTTAATAAATTTAATTCTTGATGGTTGATGAATATTATTTAAAGAATCATCAAAATTTTCTAAAAAAGTAATAGCTAAATCGTGAGACTTTTCGGACAAATTCTTAGCAATGATACTGACGTGTTTAATGTGTATCAGCGGAATTGATTTTAACAAATCAAACGTAACTGAAATAAATGCATTAGTTAGCGCAATATCCTTCCAGTTAGAACCTGCAGTATTTGTCAGTATATTCGTATATCGATCTAAATCATTTTTATCAATAGACTCTAAAATTAAAGCAGAATTATTAATGTAATTTGATGCTATCATTGGTGAAAAAGCGCAAAGTTTTTTAGCAGTATTGCCTATATAAATTAATGTTTCAAAATCAAATGATTGAATAAGCTTAGTAGATTCTTTGACATAACTATCTGAAGCTTCCCAGGCTCTAAGAGATGAATTTGTTATTTCCATGCAAGTTTTAATATAGTCAGTAATTTCATTATTAGATAATTGCTGGTTATAGGTCTTTAAAAAATCCTGATATGCAATTTTTGCAATTTCAGATGTTGGTGAGTAATTATTCTCTATATTATTTTTTTTTGAAAAAGAGTTCATTGTTTCCTAAATTAAGAAATCGCAAATTATTCCGTAAATATTGATCTTACAAGCTCTTCAATTGAATCTTGCAATTCTCTTTCATCAGTTAAGCTCCATACAATTGTTGAAATACATGCTTCAATTGGTTTGACGCCTTTCTTAATAAGCGAGCCAGCATAAATAAGCAGTCTTGTTGAAACGCCTTCTGATAAACCATATTCTCTTAAATTACGAACTTTAATAGCTAGTAAAGCTAAGCTTGCAGCTATTTTTGTTGAACAACCTGATTCTTTTGCTATAATTTTTGCTTCAGTTTCTTCGGGAGGATAATCAAACTCAATAGATACAAATCTCTGTCGTGTGGATTGTTTTAAATCTTTAGTAATTGATTGATACCCTGGATTATAAGAAAGCACCAGCATAAATCCATCTGGAGCTTCTATAAGTTCACCTTTTTTTTCAATTGGCAACAATCTTCTATAATCAGTTAATGGATGAATCAATACTGTAGTATCTTTACGAGCTTCAACGACTTCATCTAAATAACATATTGCTCCTATTCGCGCTGCACGTGTGATTGGACCATCTATCCATTTAGTTGTTTGATCTTCAATTAGATACCTTCCTACTAAATCAGATGCTGTTAAATCTTCATGGCACGCAACAGTAATTAATGGTGATGAAGGAGATTCTTTTTTCAATTTCCAAGCCATATATTCAATAAATCTAGTTTTACCAGAACCTGTAGGCCCTTTTAATATGACGGGGATTTTACTATTATACGCTTCTTCAAAAATTTTCACTTCATTTTTAATTGGAATATAAAAAGGTTCATTGACTAATTTAAACTCTTCAACTGAAATAGAATGTCCAGTATTTTTTTTACTCAATTTTACACCTAGCGCTTAAACTAATTTTTTTTGTAATTTATCCCAATAAGTATCTAAAGATAATTCAAAATCAGAAATTTTACCAGAATTTTCGATAGTGTAATCTGCAAAATTAATTCTTTCTTCATTAGATAACTGTGCATTAATTCGTTCTTGTGCTTGAGCAGCATCAAGATTATCACGAGATTTTATTCTATCAATTGCAGAATTAACAGGTGTATGAATCACTAAAATCTCATCAGCTATATCAACCCATTTAGCTTCGATTAAAACGGCTGCTTCTAAAATTAATAACTTATTAGATAAATCTGTTTCTAAAGTTTTAATCTTAAGATTAATTAACTCTCTTATAGCTGGCCAAGTTATGGCAGTCAATTTATCCATTTGATTTGGATCAGAGAAAACAATAGGCCCCAAGACTCTTCTATTGATTTCATCATTATTATCTAAAACATCAATGCCAAATGTAGAAACAATTTTTGCATACGATGCAGAACCTTTTGTATAACTTTCATGTCCTAGAGAATCACAATTTAAAGTCTGTGCACCTTTTTCAACCAAATACTTAGCTGCATGAGATTTCCCCGAAGCAATTCCGCCTGTTAAACCAACAATATACATATCAACCTCACTAGGACAAATCAATAAAATGCGCTGAAAATTAATGTAGTCTCAATCAAAATTAACTTGATTTTATTGCTTCAATGAGAGCAGGAACGACTTCTTTATAATCCCCAACAATACCCCATCTAGCAGATTTAAACATATTTGCTTCAGGGTCTTTATTAATTGCAATGATTGATTTGGAGCCACTACATCCAGCCATATGTTGACTAGCTCCAGATACAGCAATTCCAACGTACAAATCAGGGTTTACAACTTTACCTGTTAAACCAACTTGATTTGCTACAGGATACCAGCCCAAATCACATGCAGCTCTTGAAGAACCAATTGCTGCCTTGTCTGTGCCAATAACATTAGCTAATTCCTGGATCATATCAAAACCTTCTGGACCTCCAAGACCTCTACCGCCGCATAAAACAATTGGGGCATCAGTTAATTTAAGACCTTCAGTAGCTACTTCTTCTCTGTTGATAACAGAAACTTTAGAATCTGCAGCAAGATCTATTTGAACCACTTCACCATTTTCATTTCCTTGTGTTTTCGCTTCAAAAGATTTTGCTCGAACAGTAGCAACCGCTGGGCTAGCACTATAAGAATAAGTAGCTCTTGCATTACCACCAAAACAAGGGCGAGTAGCTTTAAATCCAGCATCATCTGATTCAATTGATACACAGTCCATAGCTACAGCACTATTAAGCTTAAATGCTAAACGTGGGCCTAAATCTCTCCCAACAGTAGATTGTTCCAATAGAATCAAATCAGGTTTTTCTTTTTCATATATATCATTAACTGCAATTGCCCATTTATCAGGCAAAAATTCTGAAAAAGACTCATTATCAATCGTATATGCTTTTGTTGCACCATAAGAAAACGAAGATTGCGCTTTTTCCTGAGATCCTGCACCAAGCAACACTATGCTAACAGACCCTCCTGAGCTTAAACTTGAGGCACCAGTCAATAATTCTGCAGTTGTTTCAGATAAGCCATCTTGATTGAATTCGCCTACTACCAAAATATTTTTAGTCATTGTAATTTCCTTTCAATAATTCTACAGAATTTTTGCATCTTTTAATCTTGAAACTAAAGCTGATGCTTGCTCCTGAGCAGATTCACCTTCAATAATTTCAACTTCACTATCACTAGCAGGAATAAAGAGTTTTTCCAATTTTAATTTTCTACCTTGTTCACCAACTTGCGTTGCTTCAAGATTTTCAAAATCAGCTAAAGACCATTTATTAACAGTCTTTTTTGCAGCTTGCATAATTTGTTGTAATTTTGGATATCGAGGTTCACCAAGCTCATTAGATACAGTGACAACGGCAGGTAAAGGCATTTCAACGGTTTCAAAACCATCTAATAGAACTCTTTGAACAGTCATTTTGCCATCAGAAATATCAACATCTTTTCCAATTATTGCACAAGGCATCTCAAGTAACTGTGCAATGCCTAAGCCAACTTGCCCCATATCCCAGTCTGCAGCTTGTCTTCCACAAAAAACAGCATCTACATCACCAAGTTTTTTTATTGCTTCAGATAAAACTAAAGCAGTTGTATAATGGTCTCCATTTTCAAAAGCATCATCTTCAAGTAATAAGCCTTCATCTGCCCCCATTGCAAGTACCTGTTTAATAGCTGCTTGCGCACTTTCTTTTCCTAAAGAAATAACAGTGATTTTAACGTCACCAACTTTTTCCTTTATTCTTAACGCCGCCTCTGCAGCAATACCATCAAATTGACTTAAAACAGGAGAAATACCTGGAGCAGGAACTACTTCATTTTTAGTTTCGTCTATTTTAAATGCTGATGGTGGCGTATCAGGATCTGGAATTTGTTTAGCGCATATAACAAAATGCATTTTAGCCCCCTAAAATAAAAAGATTAAATTTATGTAACCAACAAAATATTAATTGTCTTCTTGTGATGAGTCAATAGAATGATACAAAACTTCTGCAATATCAAAAGGTTTAATTCTGCCATCCTCATTAGGTTCTACAGATGGGATGCCATCTTCAAACATTTGAATACAAAAAGGGCAATTAGAAATTAATTCGTCAGCACCAGTATCAATTGCTTCTTCACTTCTGACATGGTTGACTCTCCTAGCGCCAATTTCCTCTTGCCACATATTACCTCCACCTGCACCACAACATAAACCTTTAGACATAGTTCTGTCCATTTCTATGATATTTAGACCAGGAATAGATTTAAGAATATTTCTAGGTGCATCATATTCATTATTAATTCTTCCTAAGTAACATGAATCATGATAAGTAATATCAAGATCAACAGATTTCTTTGGTTCTAATTTCCCATCATTAATGGCTTGTTCTAAAAATTGAGTATGATGCAAAACTTCAAACTTCCCATCAAATTGCGGGTATTCATTTTTAAATGTATTAAAACAGTGAGGACAATTAGTTATCACTTTTTGAACATTTTTCTGTTTAAATGTATCAATTAACTGTTCTGCAAGAATCTGATACAAATACTCATTGCCTAGTCTTCTAGCAGGATCACCATTGCATGTTTCTTCTTGCCCCAAAACACCAAAAGATGTTCCAGAAGCTTGAATCAAACTAAAAACCTTTTTCGTAATAGGCAAATTTCTTTCTACAAGTGAACCAGAACAACCAACCCAATATAAAAACTCTTGCGTGCCATCAAAAATAGGCACATCGCCCAAGCCTTCCATCCAAGTTGTTCTCTCTAATGCCGTACCTTTCCAAGGATGACCTCTCATTTCTAAATTTTCTAGAGCTGCTTGAGCAGTCTGAGGAATTTTAGCCTCATCCATAACTAGGAATCTTCGCATATCTACAATCGATGGAACATGCTCTATCATGACAGGGCATTCTTGAACACACGCACCACATGTTCTGCATGCCCATAGTGTTTCTTCTTTAATTACTTCGCCAACCATTGACCTGCTTGCAACAGCTCTAACATCATCTCCGTTATTTCCAGCCTCTTGAACTAAAGGAGCAACTTCATTGAAATGCGATTTAAGATCTTGAATTAAATGCATAGGTGAAAGAGGTTGGCCAGCTAAATTTGCTGGACAAACTTCTGTACATCGCCCGCATCTGACACAAGCATCTAACTCAAATAATTGTTTCCAATTAAAATCTTGAATTTGCCCTACACCAAAAACTTCCTGTTCTTCAATATTTTCTATTCTAGATAATCTTCCAGGTGAATCAGTTCTAAGTAAAAATGCATTAATAGGAGCAAAAAGAAAATGATCGAGTTTCGTAAAAACTATTAGAGTTAACCAAAAGAAAACTACAAGTACATGAATCCACCAAGAAATAGTATGCATATTCAATAATAATTCTTCTGAAAAATCAAATATGCCATTAAATTGTGCTAGTACATAAGAAACAAATGACCACTTGGCCCACTCAGGAAAATTTTCTAATTCTGTAATTGAGATTCTGTATGATTCTACAAAAAAACCTGATATCAAAATAATAAATAATCCCCATAAAATTAAGTGATCCTCCACTCGTTCATCCCATCTGATACGATGAAAATCATCATAATAACGACGGTATAATGCCATTGAAACGCCTATAAGACCTATAAGTCCAAAAAGATCACCATAAAATGAAAAGAACAAATAGTAATTGCCATTTAAAAAATGTAAAGGGGTGTCATCTTCGATAGCTACCTGAGCAGTTACAAAAGTTAAAACAATAATCGAAGAAGAAATACACCAATGCATTACACTGGCAAACTTATCTCTTCTAACTTTATCTTGCATTACGCCAAGACGAACAGTATTTTGTACCCGCCAAGGAATGTTTATTCGCCAATCATTAAATGGCTTACCAATTGCCCAGAGAGAACCATGTCTAATTACACCAAAAACCAATAAACCAGTTAAAACACTTAAAAGAAGATAGATAGGCCAAGGGCTAACATTAAAAAATATTTGACGAGATGCTGTTGATTGTTCTATGCCTATACCTAAAAAAAGTCCACTCAGTATGACAAGAATAAAAGTAGTAGAAAAAATGAAAGAGAAAAAATACTGGTTTAGAAAATTTATAATAGAATAAAGAATTTCTTTATTCCGATTCATTCGATGGTTTTTTTCTGAAATAAGCACTAAATTCTTCCAATGACTAAAAAAATTTATAACACTACTGTATTTATATTAATTCATAGCATCAGATAAGCAAAGCTATTCAAAATAATAGTCAATTATTTCTTATTATACAATTCACGAAGGTCATTTTTAAGAACCTTGCCCATATGATTCCTAGGTAAATCATCTACCCATTCATATGATGCAGGAGCTTTATACGACGCAAGTTTAGTTTTAACAAAGGCAGTAAGTTCATCATAAGTAGGTTCATGATCAGACGAATTGATTACTACAGCTTTTATTATTTCACCCCATTCATTATCTTCAACTCCAATAACAGCTGCTTCAGCAATATTTTCATGTTCTTCCAATACTTGCTCAATTTCTGCAGGTGCAATATTTTCTCCACCTCGAATTATCATGTCCTTAATTCTCCCAGTAATAAACAAATAGCTATCATCATCAAGTTTGCCAACATCACCGGTATGCAACCATCCGCCTTGAATGGCAGAACCAGTGTCATCATCTCTATCTTTATAGCCTTTCATAATTCTTTCGCCTCTTATGCAAATTTCTCCTTCTTCATTGACTGGCAAAACATCTCCGTTTGGATTAAGAATACCGATTTCAATATCAGGCATTGGCTTGCCTACACTTCTTAGTCTTTCAATTTTTTTTGCATTTTCTTCATCAGAACCATCCATGCGGTGATCATCGGGACCTAAAAAAGTCATAGATCCTGTCGCTTCAGTTTGTCCATATGCATTCATTAAACCTACATCAGCTTTATTCGGCGCAAATAACTTAACTGCATCTTTCACAACATCATAAGGCATTGGCGCAGCACCATAAGTGATCAATTTTAAACTAGTAAAATCTCTACCGTCAAAATCTTCAACTTCCATAATTCTTTTTAACATAGTTGGCACAACAAAGGCATGAGTTACTTTATTAGATTCAACGGCATCTAACCAATCTGCAGGACTAAAACCATCTAATAAAACTAACTGCCTGCCAGAAAAAATTGCACTCATAAGTGTTGTGGCGCCAGCAATATGGTAAAAACCCACGCTTACTAAAATTACTTCTTGGTCTGATATAGGATCTGCTGGAGACTGGGTATTAACTACAAGCGCAGTTAAGGCTTTGTAAGATAGGACAACCCCCTTCGGTAAGCTTGTTGTCCCAGATGTATAAATAATCAATGTAGCATCATCATCATCAATATCCGTAAATATAGGAACATCCTCTCCTCCATCAATCAAATTGTTATAAGATTGATGATGCTCAGATTCGAATCCTATAGTAGCAACATGTTCAATAGTTGAAAGATTGTCACTAATTTTCTGATAAATTTCAAAATATCTTTCAGAAACAAATAATACAGAAATGTCAGCTGCGTTAATCATATATTCAAGTTCTTCGGGTTTTGAACGATAATTTAAAGGAACAAAAGTCGCACCTAGTGATGCTGTCGCATAATACAGGACAACCATTTCCGCGCAGTTAACTGCCATAATTCCTACATTTTTCCCTTTTTTAACTCCTAACGTGCTTAAAGAATTAGCAACCTTGTTTACACGTGATTGCAAGTCAGCATAATTAATTTTTTCATCTATAGTTGTAATAGCTATGCGTTCAGGAACAATCGCTGAACTAATAGAAAGAAATTCTGCAGTATTCATTTTCAACCCCCCCCCTAAAACAAATATTATTTTGTTACTTCTACAATTACTCTTTCGTCCTTAGTAGAAGTATCTATATTAACAAATAATGTTTTCAATGGTACTTGATTTTGAAAAAAACTATCACCATTTGTATGCCATAAATTATCACAATTATCAAAAAAAATATTTTGTAGAGAGAGTGGTTTAATTTTATTATCGTTATTGTGCCTTGAACCAAAATAATTTAAAGAGCAAGGCTCCTTTGCAGATTCCTTCAGGGCTCGCAATTTACCATTACGCATGCCTACTAAATAAAATTCTTGATCTTGATAGTAGATCACATCACCAATATCAAAATTACTAATACTCCCTGCATCAAATTGTTCAATAGAAATTTTAGGTGGATTCATATATCCATGAATTACTGCATATAATCCTATTGCTGAAATTAATAATATAAAAGTAAGTGGTGATTTGATATTTCTCAATTTATTTAAATTCATATTAGAAACTCAATTAGTATTTATCAAATGAACAAATTTTGATTTTAGTGTCCTAATTTCTTTAGTATCATAATTCAATAATTGCTTACAGAGAATATCTATTTCTGTATCGAAAGCTTTTCTTTCAATAATTCTATTAATTAAACCTAGTTCATATAATCTATCAGTAGAGATAGGTTCCCCAGTATAAACTATTCTTTTTGCATCACTAGATGGCAACCTCCTAATTATTAGCTGGCTACCTCCTGCAGCAGGAATATAGCCTAGTTTTATTTCAGGTAAAGCAAACCTGCTCTGACTAGTTGCATAAATATAATCTGAAGCTAGAACAATTTCAAATCCAGCTCCATATGCAATGCCGTCAACGAATGAAAATATCGGAACATCCAAATTATTTAAAACGCCCCAAATGTCTCTTTCTAATCTAGCATTTTTGCTTTCTTGAATAGAAGGGGCAGTGCCAAAATCATTAATATCAGCTCCTGACGAAAAACAACCTGGAACTTCAGAAGTAAAAATTAAAGCATTAATTTGAATATCAGTTTGGACTAACCTCAAGCCCTCCCAAATAACATCCCTCATATGTAAATCAATTGCATTTAATTTATTTTCTCTGTTGAAATTAATTAATAATGCACTGTTTTTTTTGATTAAGCTTATTGATTGAACATTTTTTTGAGTCATAAAAACTATTTTCCTAAAAATTTTGGCGGACGCTTTTGCAAAAAAGCATCTATCCCTTCTTTGAAATCATCAGTTTCTTGCAATTGCAAAGTTCTTTCATGTTCAATATTCAAGCCAGTATTAAGATCAACTTGTTCTCCTAGTTGCATTGAATCTTTTAAAGTTTTTATTGCTATTGCACCATAATTAGTAATTTGTTCAAGTACAACTTCTATTGCAGATAAATATCCTTTTGAATTATATATTTCTGAAATAATGCCAGATTTTTTCCCATCCAATGCATTAAGTGATTTTTTAAAAAGTAATAAATCAAGCGCAAATGATCTATGTGAAAATTTTGCAAGTCTCCGAAAAGTAAAATCAGAGGGTTGAAAATTGCTTTCTTTATCAATCAATGAAATGATTGTATCGTCCAAAGAAAATCGCACATCACATGCTAATGCTATCTCCATTGCTGGTAAATTGGTTATCCCTTGTATTAAAAAGAAGCTCGGTATAGGTAATTCCTCAACTGCAATGAGAGCTGAATTAAGGATTGCTTGGCATTCTTCCGTCATTAGATGAAAATTTTTACTCCAACCAAAACCACTATTTTTAGAATCAGACATAAACAAAACTGATAAACATTTTTGATCAGCTTGTATCTTTTGACATGCAACTTTAATTTCTAATAATAATTCTTCAGTCCAGCAATCACCATTTGTTTCATATCTAACAATTGCATAATTCTTTTTGTAATCGATACTTATATAATTTAATTCAGACATCATTTAAACCTACAGCTTTATAGTTTTTCATTTTAATGATACATTCTATTGAAATATTGTTTATAAAAAAAATAGTGAAATTATGCATCATTATATAATTTAGTTAAGAGAAAAAAATGGACTTACTTCTTAATCAGGCATCAGCGATTGTTTCTGGAGGAACAAAGGGAATAGGGTTGGCAATTGTAAATAATTTCTTAAAAGAAGGTATGAACGTAACAACATTTAGCAGAAATAAAAAAAATATTGATTCCACTAAAAGAAAATTCAACAGTTTTTCTAGTCAAATTAATATACTAGAAGCGAATATATTAGACGAAGATAACTGCAAAAAAATTATTGCTTCACATATTAAAAAATTTAAAACATTAGATATTCTTGTTAATAATGCTGGGGAATCAATTAAAAATGGAACAACAAAGGATAAGTGGGGCCAATCATTCGATATTAATGTAACTGCTCACGTTATTTTGTCTGAATTAGTAATCCCACATTTAGAAAAATCAAAAATTGGTGGGAATATAGTAAACATATCATCAATCTTCGGTAGAGAATCTGGGGGAAACCCTCAATACAATGCTTCTAAGGCTGCGATGATATCTTTTTCAAAATCTTACGCAAATTTACTCATAAAAAAAGGAATTCGTGTTAACACAATTGCTCCCGGCTCTATTCGTTTTACAGGAGGAACATGGGATAAAAGAGTAAAAAATGAACCTAAAGAAATGAGGAATTTTATTCAACAAAATCTACCAGCTGGTAGATTTGGAACAGCTAATGAAATTGCTGATGTCGTCACGTTTGTATGTTCACCAAAAGCATCATGGATTGTTGGTTCTGCAATAAATGTTGATGGCGGACAGTCGAGATCTAATATATAATAAGCGTTAATGTACAAACAAATTTGTTAATATTATGCATTTGGATAGATTATGAAATTTACAAAAAATGATTATCTTGGAATTATACTGGCAACATTAGCTGGTCCTGGAATTTTTCTAATAATTCTTTCTGCGTATGATTTATGGGATCACAGGCATACTCCACTATTGGGATTTTTAGCAGTAAATGTAGCAATTGGTGGAGGAATAATAGGTGCATTTAGTAGATTTATTAAGAATAAAACTAGATTTATGGCATTAATTGCCATTTTAATAATATGTATTTTAGCTATTAAGTTATTGCAATGGACTGACAACAGTGAATCATCATTAAAGTTACTTTTCATTTGGTTGGGGATTATTGATTTCATGTTAATTAATGCTATTATTGGATGGGAGTTTCTTGCTAATGGTTTAGTGCCAGCATTAGACAGAATTAAAGAAAAAAAACCAGTTGAAGAACAAAATGAAGAGACTGAACTTGCATCTAATCAAGCATGACTGAAAATAAATTAATCAATAATGAAATTTATGCACATTTAATAACTGACTGGTTAGGTGCAAAATTTTTTAAAACTTTCAAAATAAAAGAAAATAGATCTGAAACAAATTTTATCATTGCTCAAAGAGAAAAAAATTTCTTATTGTCTGTTTATCCTTTATGGGATGACCGTGATGAACATATAATCCAAATTGAAAATAATATAAACCAAACTATAAAAGAATATGAAAATTCCAATATTATCTGGATGCCTGAGAAAAACAAAAAATTTATTGATGAGAATAAAAACACAATAATTGAAAGAATTAGTAAGGGAATAAAGGGTTTAAAATATGGAGAATATAGAGAAATTAGAATGCCAATTGAAATCACTTTGTCAAAAACGGAAGATTCGGGTTCATATATTGCAATTAATGGCGCATTAAGTAAAATTTGGACTAAAATTTCTGCTGGTGTTCAAGGAGTTTTTCAATTAGATGGAGCCAACTATGGCAGATTACCATCTGAACTTGCAGAAGAAAAAATTATTATTGACAGTATACAAGAATCTTCCAAATTATTAAATGTTGGTGAAGCATCCTTTGTTACAGTTGATGAATATTGGCCAGTTAATAATGTTACATGTGAAGAAAATAAACAAAAAATTATTATTTCTACTCCTTCACTGAATATTGATTTAAATAGTGGTCCAGAAATAAGAAAAAGGCTAAGAGTTATTCTTGATGAAGTAAATAATAATCAGGAAAATGATATTGATGGGAAAATACTGCTTCTATTAAATTCAAAAAATAAACATGACGATGTAGTAATTTCATCATTGAAGAGTATCAACCCAGGGATTTTCAAGAATATTGCCATGGTTTTAATTGTAAATGCAGGCATCATTTCAATAATTAAAAAAAGTGATGTAATCAATTTATAAAAATTAAATTTGTATTAAAAAATTAAGATCTTTAACATGATTATTAATTTCAGAATCATTAATTGTAAAATTAACAATCTTTTCGAATTCAATTTCTAATATTTCAATTTTATGACCCATAGACCACAATTCGTTTATGATTGAGTTTGCTTTAAAAACATCTCCTTGAATTGATTTATTAACACCTAATATAATATTGCAATTTAGGTTGACCATTATTAAAGTTAACGATCTCATTAAGTCATTAGGTTTACCAATGATTAAACAATTTTTGTTAATGAGGTCAGTGGAATTTTGAAAATCATACATTTAATCACCCAAAAAACTCTACAAATAAAAGTAACATACTTAAAACAATTCTATAGCCAACAAAATATGAAAAACTGTATTTATTGATAAAATGAAATAAAAATTTTATAACTAACAAAGAACTAATAAACGCATAAATATAGCCGATAATTGCCAATGTAATATTGTCAAAAATTAATTCATTGAAATTAAAAATTAACTCATGTACAGTAGCTCCTAAAATAACTGGACAAGACATTAAAAAAGCTAATTTTACAGAATCTTTCTTATCAATTTTTAGAAATAGAGCACTACTAATTACAATTCCTGAGCGAGATAAACCAGGAATAAATGCGCAAGATTGCATAATACCTAATAAAAAATAATTTTTATAAGAGATTTTTTGCAAAGATTCATTTTTATTTGAATTATTGTATTTCTCTGCAAAAAATAAAATAATTGCACCAATAAGTAAGGCGATGGCAACGACATAATTATTTCTTAAATTATTTGCAATAATTTCATAGAAGAAGAAGCCTACAAGAACTGCTGGAATCGTTGCGCATATAATCTTAATGGAAAGTTGGCCCTCAGAATCCCATTCGTTAAAAATTAATTTTTTATCTTTAATATTTGAAAAAAAATCAACTATAATTTTTTTCCAGTCATTAAAAAAATAAACTAGGATTGCTGTTGCTGAACCCACATGTAACAAAACGTGCAAAGATAAGTTTTCAAAAGATATATCAAATGATTCGGGAAACAGAGAAGAATAAATTATTAAATGACCAGAAGAAGAAACAGGTAAAAATTCTGTTACAGATTGAATGGTAATTAATATAAGAAAATTTATAAATTCGAAAATAGTCATAAAAATTATTTATCTATAAATTTCAAATCGTAATTTCCATTTTTTTCTGATAATTTACCAAGCGTTAAGATTGGCCAATGCACTCCACTCACAATACTGTTTTTTTCAATAGCAATATTTGCAATTTTTTTGCGAGCTGCTCTTGCTTGCGGCCTATCCCAATCAAAAATTGGATGCCAGTCTTGATGAACTAAATGCTGCGGATGATGAGCGCCATCGCCAACTAGAATTAACGATTCACCTCCTGATTCAATCAATTGAATAGTGTGTCCAGGAGTATGACCTGGAGCATAGATCATTGTCAAAAATTCATTCACTTTGTAATCACCAACAAATGTCTTAATTTGATTATTTTCAATTAAAGGTTTGAATTTTTCTTGAACTTTTTCCTTAAGCGGGTGATCATTGCCTTCATAATTAATCCACCAATCAAATTCTTGCTCTGCAACAATGTGCGTTGCGTTAGGAAATGTAATTTTATTATTTTCGTCTAAATTCCAACCAACATGATCAAAATGTAGATGAGAATGCACTACAAAATCTATATCTGATGGTTGTACACCCTTTTCGGATAATCGAATTAATAACTCAGCACAAGACTCTGTATTCTCTTCAGGATCTCTAAAACCATAAGCAGTGTCAACAAGCCATTTGTTTTGTTGTGACTCAATCAAAAAAGTACTGAAGTTAAAGGGAATCAACTCTGAGGAATTGGCTAAACCAAGTGCAGCAACCAAATCTTTTTCCTCAACACCATCAAATAAAATTTTAGGATCTCGGAATGTAGCTCCATCAGAAAGTTGAGAAATTTTTAAGTCTCCTAATTGAAAACTTGCAGAAACATTAGTCATAGTAACCTCTTTAAAATTCTATTAAGACAAAAAATCTCAATATTTATGTTTTATTTTATTAATCAGATATGATTAAATTATAGGGTCAATTTAATTTAATCAACTTAAGATTATTTTTTTTAGAGAAAAGAATTATNATGCCAAAGCCAACAGCGTTCCTAAATGGAGAATTTACAGAATTAGAAAATGCGAAAATCAGTATTGTCACTCATGCTTTTAATTATGGAACAGGAGTCTTTGAAGGCATAAGAGGAAATTGGAATAAGAAAAAAAACCAGCTTTATATATATAAACTTGAAGAACATATAAGCAGAATTATGAAGAGTGCTAAAATCATGCGACTTGAGTCAAAATATACTGAAGAAAAGATGCTTGATATCATTATAGATTTAGTCAAGAAAAATGATTATAAAGAAGATATTTATATTCGTCCTATAATTTACAAATCATCAGAAGTTGTTGGACTGAGGATGCATGATTTAGATGATGAATTTTTAGTATACATTGTACCTTTTGGAGATTATCTCGATCCTAGTAAGGGCATTAATTGTGGAACATCTTCTTTTAGAAGAATAGATGATTCAATGATTCCAGTTAGAGCTAAGGTCACTGGTCTATATGTTAATAACTCAATGGCTAAAACAGAAGCATATTTAAATGGATATGATGAAGCAATTATGTTAAATATGGATGGTCATGTTTCTGAAGGAACTGGTGAAAATATTGCAATTATTAAAGACCAAACAATTATTAGCCCGACGGTTTCAGATAATATTCTTGAGGGCATAACTTTAGAAACTGCACTGGATATAGCAGACAAAAATCTTAATTTAAATATTGAAAGAAGGACTATAGATCGATCTGAATTATATATAGCCGATGAAGTTCTAATGACAGGTACTGCAGCACACATCACGCCAGTTGTTAGCATTGATAAAATCAATATTGGAAATGGGCAACCAGGTACAATAACAAAAACTATGCAAGAAAAATATTTTTCAATCATAAAAGGAGAAGATGATTCTTATTCTAATGATTTAACAAAAATATATTCATAAACACAAACATGTTCTGTTAAGGCGAACATTTGAATATTATTAGACCAAACAAAAACATAGTCGACTTTTTTAGTATTTTTTTCTTAATACTACCGATAATATTCTCCATGTTTTTAATTGATATGATGAATGAATTAACTTCTAAACAGATCATTTTAGGTATGGGACTAATTTTCATAATATATATTACTTGTTTATATTTTATATACATTGCTGTATCATTTTTTAACTTGCATTATTCAATAAATAAAAATGAGCTGAGCATTTCGTTCGGTATACAAAAATTTTTGATTCCTTTAAAAAATATTACAAAGCTAGAGCAGTTTGATTTAGAGCAGTTTAAACAAAAGAACCGAGGTATGCATTTTTTTAACAATTTTTTTGGCAAAACAATTATAAAAAATGATGCCGCTTTGTCATTCATTATTAATAATAAAAAAAATGAAATTTTATTAATCAATACGATAAACAAAAAATATCTTATCTCCGTAAAATCTTACAATGAAATTCGTGAATCAATTGCCAAATATAATATTTTAGGTACAGACAAAGATAATAAAGAAATCAAAATTAATCGAATCAAAAAATTTTATAAACTATCTGACAGAAATTTTTTTAATATAACAATCTTAAGTATATTTAGTCTAATTTCTGCATTGCTTATTACTAATCAAAGGCTACAAAAAGCTCCTGAAATAATGTCGGCAAATTTTCCATTTAAACACTTTAGTAATTTACCTGAATACATTCATAAAGATGTTATTTCAGATATATATTTAATTCTAATTATTGCATTCATAATTAACATTTTTTTATCATTTTCATTAACTTATTTTTTCAACAAAGGATACAAAACGATACAATTCTTAACAATTCTAATGAATCTTAGTATTATTATAATAATGATCTATGCTATTAGTCCTTAAGATAGAAATATGAAAAATTATTTGAGAGCTAACAAATCTATTTTATGGTTCATTTCATTGATCTTTTTAATATCATCCACAGCTTGTATTGAGAAAATTGATAATAACAAAATTCAAGAATCAACTTTTTCAAAGCAAATCAATTTTAGTGATTCTCCAGTTATACAAATGAACAAAGATAAAAACAAAAAAATAACAATAGATATGCAAGACAAAGACATACAGGAAATTATTGAAATTGCCGGTTGTATCAATAGGGAATATGATTGCCAAGAAAATAAAGAAGAAGCCGGTAAAGCAATAATTTTTATGGGTGAAAGTAATAACAAAGTTTTTATTAAGCCACTAATTGATCTTTTATGGATCAATGTTGATTTGAAAAATATTATTAATCAGTCATTGAATAAGTTAACCAACCAAGAAATTTTTTCTTCAATAAATTGGGAAAAATGGGCAAACTCAGAAATAGAATTAGAATTGCCAGAAAACTATCTAAAAATAAAATCTGATATTTTTAGTAAATTAGATAAAAATTATTCATTAATATTTCAAAACCAAAATAATGACCAAATTAACTTCAGTCAAGCCAATTGGATAGGTTCAACATCTAATGCTATACCTCCCTTAAGCAATCCAACATTAATTTCAAAAAATGAAGAAGCATACCTAACAAATAATGACATTATTATAGGAATCAATCTCAATGACAATGAAATTGCTTTTCCAATAAAGATTATTAAATGGCATGGGGTAATCAATCAAAAAATAAAAAATCAAACTTATTCAATCATTTATTGCCCTGCATCAAATTCTATAACTGCTTTTGAAAGTGAATTAGGAAATCTCAGTCTTTCAAGTTTATTTCTTGAAAATAGTTGTCTGATAAAAAACGATCAAGGCATATTAATTAATTCAGAAACTGGAATCTATGGAAATAAGAACAAACTAAAAAGAATACCAATCATGCAAGCTACTTGGCAATTTTGGAAAAATTATTATCCTAATTCAAGAGTGCTATCAAAGAATACAGGAATTGTAATTGATTATGATGAACTGATGCCTAAATGGGCACAATTGTTTAACCCTGATAGTCTAGTCCAAGAAATTGCAAAATATGAACCTAATAGTAGTTTTAATACTTATGTCAATTATCATTATATTGAAGAGAAAAAAGAGATCTTGTTATACAAAATTTATGATTACAGGATAGTTTATCAAACTATAGATACAAAAAGATTTCTTACAATAATACTTGATAATGGCATTGGAGCTAGAACTTTCTATGCACCACCAGATGAAATTACTCAAATTTCTTATACCTCAAAAAATGGCTGGCTGGCTAGAGATTCAGAAAATATTTATTGGTTCATCAGTGACAATGGATTAATTAATCAAGACGACAGCTCATTTTATTCAGAAATAGCAAATTATATTTCTTATAAAAAAATACCCTAAAGTATTGATTGCTAGCCATTTGAAGACGATACTTTAGTAGTTATGTATGAAAATAATTATAACAAAAAATCTTTCTCGATTGACGAAGCGTTATATGACGCTTCTCTCCTAGTGCCTGTTTTATTGTAAAAGGCGCTCTGCAATGCAGGAGCGCTATTAACCTACACTGTTAGGTTTATACGCTTTGGTTAATGAAGGGATAAATAAAAATGATAGGTGCAGATATAGTACTTGAGTCTTTGAAAAAAGCAAAAATAGACACGCTTTTTGGATATCCAGGCGGTGTTGTACTTCCTTTATATGATCGATTCCCTTTTCATAAGGAAATAAAACATATTTTAGTTAGGCATGAACAAGCAGCTGGTCATGCTGCAGATGCTTATGCAAGAGTATCTGGAAAAATCGGTGTTGCACTAGCTACCTCTGGCCCAGGAGCAACAAATTTGGTAACTGCTGTACAAAATGCGATGATGGACTCAATCCCAACATTATTTATCACTGGAAATGTTGCTCGAAATTTAATTGGCAAAGATGGTTTTCAAGAAGCTGATGCCACAGGGATATTTATGCCAACAGTAAAACATAACTATTTAGTAACTCATGCATCTGATCTAGCCCCTACATTTGCTGAAGCTATCCATATTGCTACTACAGGTAGACCTGGTCCAGTGCATATTGACATTCCTAAAGATGTATTCTTAGAAGAAGCAGAATTTAATTGGCCTAAAGAAATTAATCTTAGAGGTTATAAAATAGATAAAAATTTGAATACTGATGCGATTAGTGAAGCTTCTAATTTAATTAATCAATCTGAAAAACCAATTATCTTTGCTGGTCATGGAATAATTATTTCAAATACTCATAAATTATTACAAAAACTTGCTGAAAAAGCAGATATTCCTGTTATAACTACTCTACTCGGAATAGGTTCAATGCCAACAAGTCACGAACTTCATTATGGATGGATGGGCATGCATGGATCATATTACGCAAACCATGCTGCATCCAGCGCAGATACGATTATTGCATTAGGAATGAGGATGGACGACAGAGCACTTGGAAGGTTTGCGGATCTAAATCCCAATGCAAAAATTGTCCATATAGATATAGACCCAGCTGAACATGATAAAAATTTAAAAGCTACTGTTCCTGTTGTAGGTAATTTATCAGATATATTACCCGCAATTACCAATGAAATTGATGAAACAAATCATGCTGAATGGATTAACTGGATAAATGATCTCAAAAAAAATCACTCTGATTCTATGTCAATACCAGACACATCTGAACTATCTGTACAATTTGTTGTAAATCAAATAGCTAAAGAAAATAAAAAAAATAAATTAGTTGTTGTAACAGGAGTTGGACAACATCAAATGTGGGCTGCGCAACATATGGATATTTCAGAACCAAGACAACTCGTTACCTCTGGAGGATTAGGTACTATGGGATTTGAAGTCCCGGCTGCATTAGGTGCGCAAGTAGCAGATCCAAAGTCAACAGTTTGGTCAATATGTGGTGATGGTGGATTTCAAATGACTTTTCAAGAACTAGCTACAATTGTTGATGAAAAATTACCTATAAAATTTGCAATTATGAATAATGGTTTTTTAGGGATGGTCAGGCAATGGCAAGAATTATTTTATCAACAAAATTTGGTTGATGTTAATATGAGTCAACCAGACTTTCTTAAAATTGCTGAGGCATACGGAATCCAAGGAATTGAAGTTACTAAAAAAGACCAAGTTATTGAAGCAATTCAAAAAGCTAATTCAATTAATGGTCCTGTCTTAATTGATTTTAGAGTCGAGACAGATGGAAATGTTTGGCCAATGGTACCAGCAGGTGCGGCATTAAATGAAACAGTTGAATCAGCAAAGGAACTATAAAATTGAAACATACAGTTGTAGCCTTAGTTGAAGACAAGCCAGGAGTTCTAAATCGTGTAGCTTCATTATTTAGAAGAAGAGGCTTTAACATAGATTCACTAGCGGTTGGCACCACGCATGAAGCTGGTGTTTCAAGGATGACTATTGTAGTTGAAGGAAATGAAAACATTGCTGATCAACTTGAAAAACAACTATTTAAACTAATTGATGTAATTAAAGTAGAAAATTTTACAAATCAAAATGCAATTATGCGTGAGCTTGCACTAATTAAAGTTAAGGCAAGTACGAATAACAGAAGAGAAATCTTAGATATATTGGAAGTTTTTAGAGCGCAACCAATTGACCTATCTACTGCCAGTCTGGTCATTCAAATTGTTGCTCATAGGGATACTATAGATGCTTTAATTGAGAATTTATCAAGATTTGGGATTTTAGAAATGGTTCGTACTGGAAGAATAGCAATGCGAAGAGGTTACACAACTACTACTGATGAAGTTTTGGACGAGAATGATGATTATTCATCAAACTTTCATTCTCAACTTGGAAGATTATCAAATGGTAATTTTCCTTTTGTAAGTGATTAAAATTTAGGAGGATTTTATGGCTACAATTTATTATGAAGATGATGCTGATTTATCTATTATTAAAAATAAAAAAATAGGTATTATTGGATACGGCTCGCAAGGACATGCGCATGCATTAAATTTAAAAGATTCGGGTGCAAAAGTATCTGTTGGTCTTTA
>PBEG01000004.1 GCA_002718395.1 Chloroflexota bacterium
TGATGAAGCACCTGCTGAAGAAGCACCTGCTGAAGAAGCAGGCGAAGAAACTGAAAAAGATAAATAATTTTAGAAAGGAAATTATCATGGCTGATAAAGTTGCAGATCTTTTAGAAACAATAAAATCATTAACAATTATTGAATTAAGAGATCTAAATAAAGCAATGGAAGAGGAATTTGGTGTTGTGGCTGCAGCACCTGTAGCAGCTGCTGCAGGTGGCGGAGCTGCTGCTGAAGAAGGCGGAGCAGAAAAAGATTCATTCACTGTAATGCTAACTGATGCTGGAGCAAACAAAATCAATGTAATCAAAGCAGTAAGAGGATTAACAACTCTTGGCTTGAAAGATGCAAAAGATTTAGTTGAAAGTGCACCAAAGCCTATTAAAGAAAATGCTAACAAAGATGACGCAGAAGCTGCAAAAGCTGCACTTGAAGAAGCTGGTGCAACTGTTGAGTTGCAATAGTATTATTTGTTCAATAGACTAATAAATAACGAACAAATATAAAGTAATAATATGCTATGTCCTCTTTGCAATAATATTGCGACCGTTGAATGCTCAATATGTGAGAAGATGTTTTGTAATGCTTGTTGTGATGTTTTATGCAAAAATTGTTCTACCCCTGATATAAAAGATGATGAAATAATAGTCTATAAGGGCTCATTGTTTCTATTATTAGTAGCTTCAATATTCTTCACATGGTTCATTTTTGATAATCAAAACCTACTTAATAATTCCAATGAAGTGCAACAAAGTATCATTGTCGAAGAAACCAATGAAATCAACCAAGATACAAAAGATGTTATTGCAATTAATACACCCATTACTATATCTATTCCAGTAACTCAAAAAAGTGAACCAGAAGAAACAACTGATACAAATGATAAAAAAACTGAAGAAGAAATAAAAGTCGAAAAACCAGAACCTGAAAAACCAAAATACGAAATATACACTGTTAAAGAAGGAGACTCTTTATATGCGATTGCTATGGAATATATAGTTCTAGGGCAAGACATTGATGAATATCTTGAAAAAGTTGCAAATTTGAATGGAATTAATAACCCAAATGATATTCAAATTGGTCAAAAAATTCGTATACCAACTGAATAATAAATTATTAATAAGATATAAAACATGAACAAAAAACTATCTAGTCTTGAAACATTATTTTATATGGTAATTTTTCTATTGTGTTTGGCAGGATTTATTTATTTCCTGCTTTCTGTTTTACAAGGTAACACTGGGTCGCTCATTGGTTTAATTTTTACACTTGTACTCGGTGGAGCCAGCTTATATCAATCATATATCAATTTCATGGACAATAAAGTTGGTCCACAAACATTAACTGGTAAAATAGATTACATATGGAAAAGTCATGGAATATTTTCTATGGGTAAAAGTTCTTATTTTAAAATAAACAACAAAATTTTTTTAATTCAAAATGAATTAATTAAAGAAATTTCTAAAGAAAATGATATTAAAATAATCTACATGCCATTTTCAAAAACAATAATTAGTTTAGAAAAAATTTGATAAGGCGATTATGGAAAACTTATTTGATTATTTCAGCATAGCAACTATAATATTTTTTGTTTTCAAAGGGTACAAAAATGGGATTATTATTGAAATTGCAACAGGAGTAGGAATATTTGTTGGCTTGATAATTGCAAAATCATTTTATTCTGAATTATCAAATAACATCAACTTTTTAATTGAAGAAAAATTATCTAGAGAAATTTTTGCCTTTTTAAGTCTGTTTGTTTCTAGCATAATCCTTGCAAATATTTTAGGGAGAATACTAAAGCAAATCATAGGATTAATTTTTCTTGGACAATTAGATAAATTTTTAGGAGCTGGTTTTGGTCTATTAAAATCTATTCTAATTCTTAAAATAATCATTTTGTTAATAAGCAACATACCTTTGGAAAATCAGTTGGTTAATAGTGCTAAAAACAGTTACGTTGAAAATAATATCAACGTTGATCAAAATACCTTATATGAAAATCTTATAAAAATGCTTCCAGATGAAATTAAAAATTAGTAATACGACCCATCTCTTCTATCAGTTATAAGAGTATATGGCCGCATTGCAATTTCATCTCTAATATCAACCAAACACTTCAAACAAGAATCTATATCATCATATCCAATATCATTAATTATCTCTAAGATTTTTTCACCAGATTGCACAAAAGCAGGAAAATCTTTTTTTATTGATTTTGAAAGACCTCTCCACATATCGGAGGGATGAAAAAGTGAATATTTGGCATAAATTAATGAAAAGAATTGAAGAGTTGGGTGACCTGAATTATTAAAACCATCTTCTTCTTCAGGATTAAGCATTTTTAATAAGTCTTTTAAGCCTTGATGCCTTTGTTCGTCTTCCCAATCCATATTAAAATCGATTGATTCCATCGTTTTTTCTGCATGTAAGCTTAATACAAATTCTTTGAGTGTCATTCGTGATAAAACTACTCCATCTGGTTCTTCTTCATCTTCATTCTTGACGGCATCAGGGAATTGATCAATTCTTTGCTTAACATGACATAAAGCAGTTCCAAGAATATGGGGTATAGCATGTGTAGGTATATCAGAACGTAAATAAATATATGGATTATCATCAACCCATTGAATTCTGGAAAGCAACCCATCGTCTTGCGGTAATATAACTAACTTGCGTTCTAGTTCACTGTCGCCCTTGGCTTCTTTTGATTTTTCAGAAAACATATTTGCCAAACCAACCACTACAGATTCAAACAAATCATCTAACTGATTACCAATTTCTCGTTCAAGTACTATCATTTCAATCCCTTACTAATAAATAAATTATATTAATTAAACTATATTATCTAGCTTTTTATAAAAAAACAGCTACCTAATCAATCATTGGATAAGACCCTAATACTTTAATCCAATCTGCAATTTCTGTGATATCTTTGATTACTTTTTTTAAAGGCTCGTTGTCACAATGAGAATAAACATCAACTAGAAAAACATAAGTTCCTAATTTTGATTTAGTTGGCCTAGATTCAATTTTAGTTAAGTTAAGTTTTTGAGATGAAAATAAGTGTAATATCTCAACTAGAGAACCAGGTTTATCATGTTGCGTAGTAAATGCAATAGAAGTTTTGTCATTACCTGAAGGAGAATTTAATGATTTCCCAATTACAACAAATCTAGTAAAATTATCCAAATTATCTGCAAAATCTTTTTTATAAACTATAGCATTATATTGTTTTGCTGCATGATAGGAGGCAATCGCACAAGCATTATCAATAGACATAGCTGATTCGACTGCAGCTGCAGTCGAAGTTGATGCTATAAGGTCAATCTGGTTTCCAAGACTAGCTATAGACTCTCTGCATTGTGCTAATGCTTGAGGATGAGAATATATTGCATCAATTTGACTTAAATCAATCCCGCTCTTACCTACCAAAAGATGATCAATCTTAATCACAAGTTCGCTAAAAATTTTCAAATCATGTTTAGGATTAATCAAAATATCAATTACTTCGTTAACAGATCCTTCTAAAGAATTCTCTATTGCGCAAACAGCAAATTCTGAGATCCCTTTTTCAACATTCATCATAGCCTCAGACATAGTATGAGATGAAATTAATTGTGCATTCGGATCATACTCAAGAGCAGCAAATTCAGAATTAGTACCCTGAGGTCCAAGAAAACTAATTTTAGTATCACTCATGAAGCACCTCTATCCACATATCAAATTCCTTTGAGCCAACAAATTCAATAAAACCAACAGTACCTAACTGTGGATTAAAATTATACGGCAACAATGCAGAACCAGAATTAATTATATATGAAGAATTTGATATTGACTGCACAACAGGAACATGAGTATCACCGGCAACAACAATATGTACATCTTGACCAAACTTTTCTTTCATTTGATTGTCCACGCTAATACCTAATCTTGGATCAAAAATGAATGAATGAGTTAAACCAATTGAAAAAGAATTAATATGTATTAACTGATTTAAATTAACACTTGGATGGCTAGGCATAATTGGCCTACCACTACTACCATCATCACCGTTTCCACGACAAGCCAAAACAGGAGCAATTGTTTCTAATTCTTTCAGAACAGACAAATCATGCATGTCGCCTGCATGTAAAATAATGTCTACTTCTTTAAAAGCATTAAAAACTTCAGGCCATAAACTTTTACCAGCTTCAGGTATGTGTGTATCAGATATTAATCCAATTAAATTAATATTATTAAGACTGTGAACTCCGATTTTACTCTTCAGATTATCCAAATTATTCTTTCCTATAAGTATTAATTTTAACACAATATATTTGTATATTAATCTTATAATTTAGTTAGCAATGATATATTTATATTATGTATTTTATATCCTTGATAAAAACATATGCAAATTAAGGAAATTTCATGGCGGGTAAAACAAAAAAAAATTCAAAGAATGTAAAAGTTGACCAGCACAAATTAAATATTGGGCTCGCGCAAATGTTAAAAGGCGGGGTAATAATGGATGTTGTGACACCTGATCAAGCTAAATTAGCAGAAGATGCTGGCGCATGCTCCGTAATGGCCTTAGAAAGGGTCCCGTCAGATATACGTGCTGCAGGTGGAGTAGCGAGGATGAGCCACGTAAAACTAATTGAATCAATTTGTAAAGCAGTTAGTATACCTGTAATGGCTAAGGTTAGAATAGGACATTTTGTAGAAGCGCAAATCTTAGAATCTATTGGGGTAGATTATATTGATGAATCAGAAGTTTTAACTCCAGCAGATGAACAATTTCATATACAAAAAAATAATTTTAAGACGCCTTTTGTTTGTGGCGCACGTAATTTAGGGGAGGCAGTAAGAAGAATTCATGAAGGGGCTGCAATGATTAGAACAAAAGGAGAGGCAGGAACAGGAGACATTGTTGAAGCCGTACGACATATGCGAACAATTAATGAAGAAATAATTTCTTTAAACAAAATGAGTGCTGTGAAATTAAACAAGAAGGCAAAAGAAATGAGGGTTCCTATAGCTATATTAAAAGACATACGAAAAAATAAAAAACTTCCTGTAGTCAATTTTGCCGCAGGTGGAATTGCTACGCCAGCTGATGCAGCCCTTATGATGCAATTAGGTTCAGAAGGTGTTTTTGTAGGCTCAGGGATCTTTAAATCCTCAGAACAATACAGAGAGCAGTTAACCTTAGCAAAAAGCATTGTTAAGGCTGTAACCAATTATGATAAACCAGATATACTGCGTAACGTCTCTTCAAAAATAACAAGCACAATGAAAGGACAATCAGCAGATAGTTTAGTAAATAATGAAAAACTTTCTATGAGAGGCAATTAAGCGAGGAACTTTGAAAAAAAATACAAACTATCCAACAATTGGGGTCTTGGGCTTACAAGGAGATTTTCAAGAGCACATTGAAATATTAACAAAACTACAAATTCCATATATTAAAGTAACAAGTAGTGAAGATTTAGATAAAATTAATGGTTTGATCATTCCTGGTGGAGAAAGCACAACAATAATTAAACTTTTAAAAACAAATAATATATTTAAAAAGCTGAAAAAGAAAATACAATTAGGTTTACCAACATGGGGGACATGTGCAGGTGCAATTGTACTAGCAAAAAAAGTAACTGGCTTAAAATTAGAGACATTAAAAATTTTAGAGATTGATGTTGCCAGAAATGCTTACGGAAGACAAAAGGAATCATTTTCTGCAGATGTCAGCATACCCAAATTAAACAAAAACAGATTCCCTGGAATTTTTATTAGAGCTCCAAAAATTAATAAAATTTCAAGTAAAATAAAACCAATAGCAAAATTAAAAAATGGTGAAATTGTAGGTATAGAAGAAAAAAATATTATAGTAACTACATTTCATCCAGAATTAACACAGGATGATAGTTTGCATAAATATTTTTTAAAAAAAATCTCACATTAGGAAAAAAATGACATCTGACAAAAACATGGAAAATGAGATTGACAAGTTTATAAAGATTTTTCCATTACCAATACAAAAACAAATAAATAAACTAGAAAAGAATGAGCTAATTGAAGTTATTATAGATTTAGGTCGGCCTTTCAAAATCAGACTAAAAGAAGATGAATTCGAAATTTCTAAAAGAAAAGTAAACGCAAAAGATTTACTTCAGATCACAAAAAAATTATCTGGTTTTGGAGATGATAACCGAGCAGGACTAGAAAATACACTACACAGAATATCAGCCATAAGAAACAGGGAACAAAAAATAATTGGAATAACTGCAAGAGTAGGCAGAAGTATTAATGGATCAGCAAAATTCATTCAAGATTACGCTTCGCTTGGAAAAAGCATTTTGCT
Source organism: Chloroflexota bacterium (assembly GCA_002718395.1). GTDB lineage: Bacteria > Chloroflexota > Dehalococcoidia > UBA2979 > UBA2979. The sequence continues at coordinate 6,344 of PBEG01000004.1, forward strand.
GCTTGGGAAACCAGGCATAGGAAAAACAACTATGTTAAGAGAGTTAGCCAGAATTTCAGCTGAAGATTTAAATAAAAGAGTCATTATAGTAGATACGTCTAATGAAATAGCAGGCGATGGAGATGTGGCTCACTATGGCATTGGTAATGCAAGAAGAATGCAAGTTGCATCAACTCATCTACAACACAAAACTATGATTGAAGCAGTAGAAAACCACAATCCGGAAGTGATAGTAATTGATGAAATAAGCACTAAAGAAGAAACTGAAGCAGCAAGAACTATTGCAGAAAGAGGAGTGCAACTTATTGCTACTGCTCATGGCAATCAATTATCTAATCTTATGCAAAATCCTATTTTATGTGATTTAGTTGGCGGCATAGAGCCAGTTACACTAGGAGACGAAGAAGCAAAACGAAGAGGTACGCAAAAAATTGTTCTTGAAAGAAGAAGCCCACCCACGTTTGAAACATTAGTGGAAATAAAATCATTTAATAAAGTTGCTGTATACAAAGATACTGCAGCAACTATCGATAAAATTTTACGTGGCAGCAAAATATCACCTGAAGTAAGAGAGCTGGACAAAAAAAACAACGTAATGATAAGCAAAAAAACAACTTCAAATGATAAAGTGGAAAACCTGCAAGTAAAAAAAATTCATCCTTATGCAATAGATAAAACAAGAGTCCAAGAAGTTATTGATGAGTCTGCCTTGCCTTTCAATGTGACAACAAAAATAGAAGATGCAGACTTAGTAATAACTCTACGCCCTCATTTTAGAAGCAAAAAGGGTCCGTTAAAAGAAGCAGAAAACAACAATATTCCTATTCATATTTTACGTAATAATACAAGAACACAAATCTTTCAAGTTTTATCAAAAATTGAAATTAGTGATTTAAAGAAAAGACAGAATGATAGTATAAATGCAAAATTAGAAGAAGTATCAGACCTACATGAAGAGTTAGAAAAACAATATGGTTAATAAAGAAAATCTGTTCATAACTTTTGAAGGCGGAGAAGGCGCAGGTAAATCTACACAAGCCAAATTATTAGAAGAGTACCTCAAGGGAATAGGCAAACAAACACTTTTAATCAGAGAACCCGGCGCCACAAATATGGGTGAAAAAATAAGAAAAATAATCAGCGAGAATGAAGAAACAATTGAACCACTAACAGAATTATTTTTGTTCTCTGCTGCAAGAAAGGAATTAGTTGAAAAAGTTATTCAACCAGCCTTAGCGCAAAATATAACAGTAATATGTGATAGGTACATAGATTCTACAATTGCTTACCAACATTTCGGAAGAAATATTGAATTACAAACTGTTTTGTCTGTCATAAAATTAACAACTCTAAATCTATTGCCAGATTTAACTATACTGTTAGATATAAACTATAAAGAAATGATTAAGAGAAAAACTAATAATTTAGATTATTTTGAAAGAGAAGAAGAAGAATTCCATAAAAAAATTCAAAATGGATATAATAAATTAGCAAAACAGGAACCGCAAAGGTGGAAAGTGTTCAGTGCAAATTCAACAGAGATGGAAATTTCTGAAAAAATTATCGAAACTGTAAATCAAATGGGGATAACGTGAAGATCAAAATAAAAATTCCGGCAACAAGCGCTAATTTAGGACCAGGCTTTGATACTCTAGGCATGGCATTAAGCTGGAAATATGAATACACAATCATGTCAACGCGTAAAGAAAACCAAACTGACATTAAATCAAAAATGGTACAAAAGGGCTTTAATAGTATATTCAAAAAATATGGTCAAAAGAAAATTCCGAATATTAAAATTAATACTTCTAAAAACATACTCATAGGTAAAGGGTTAGGTACATCAGCTGCGTGTTATTTAGCTGGAATAGAAGCAGCTAATATATTTCTCCAAGACCCATTTAATAAAGAAGAAAAATTAAAGGAAGCGATAGCCATCGAAGGGCACGCTGATAATATTATGCCAGCGTATTATGGAGGATTACAAATAATTGTTAAAAATGAAAATTCTAATGAAATATCAAATTTAAAAATCAAAGTTAATAATAAAATTAAGCTTCTGGTTCTGGTCCCTTCCTTTTCAATGCCGACAAAAAAAACAAGAAAATCAATTAAGAAAACAGTAGCAATCGAAGATGTTGTGTTTAATATGAGCCGGTCTATATTATTATCACATGCTCTCGAATCAGGTAAGTATCATTACCTAAATGAGGCAACAAAAGATATGTTACACCAAAAAAATAGAAGTCAATTTTTTCCTGAGATGTTTCAAGTGTTTGACGCAGGCGTATCAAATGGTGCTCATGGTGTCTATTTATCAGGCGGGGGGCCAACAATAGGTGCCTTTGTAACAAAGAACGTGGAAAAAATAGGTCAATCCATGACCAATGCACTAAATGATGCTAATAGTATAATGAAACTATGCACAATCGTGAATTCGGGTATACAGATAGATTAATGGCATAAATTATGAAAATAGAAGTAATTAAATTTGGTGGGTCTTCTGTTGCAGATGCAAATAAGATAAAACACGTTGCTAATATCATTAAAGAAAAAGCAAACAACAATGTAAAAGTAGTTGTAGTTGTCTCAGCAATGGGAGGCTCTACAGATAAACTAATTGCTTTGGCAAATGAAGTAAGTCAAGAACCCAACCCCCGTGAACTTGATGTTCTTTTATCTACTGGCGAAATTGTTACTTCAACCTTACTATCCATGCAGTTAAATACTATCTCAATACAATCAATAAGCCTTACTGGTATTCAAGCTGGCATAAGAACTGACGATGCTTATGGGCGTGCTAGAATATCAGAGATCAACACAGGAAGAATAATCAAAGAACTGAAAAATAAGGATGTGGTTGTTATTGCTGGTTTTCAAGGTTTTTCTGATGAGCAAGACGTAACAACTCTAGGACGAGGAGGAAGTGACACGACGGCCGTAGCACTAGCAGTAGCCCTAAAAGCTGATACTTGCGAAATATATACTGATGTTTCAGGTGTATATACGGCTGATCCACGATTATGTAACAAGGCGCGCCCATTGACACAAATAGGTTATGAAGAAATGTTAGAAATGGCAACGACTGGAGCCAAAGTAATTCATTCTAGGGCTGTGGAAGTAGCAGCAATTAATCACATGCCTTTAATAGTAAAAAACACTTTCGAACTGTTACAGAAGGGTACTATAATACAGTCAGAGTCAAATATGGAAAATATAAATAAAGTCAGAGGCATAGCACACCAAAATCAGGTTGGAAAAATAACAATCAAAGGGGTTCCAGATAAACCTGGGATAGCCTCAAGTGTTTTCCAGCCTTTAGCCGAAGCTAATATCCCTGTTGATACAATAGTTCAAAATTCATCTACAGAAAACCTAACGGACCTCACTTTTACTGTAGCAAATGAAGATTTAAAAAAAGCAATAAAAGTCTCGGAAAAAACCGTCAAAACCATTGGTGCCGCTGATTTAAATTCCACAAATGAAGTTGGCTCAGTATCTATAATTGGCACCGGAATGACATCTAGTCCCGGTTATGCTGCTAGGATGTTCCAAACCTTATTCACTAAAAAAGTCAATATAGAAATTATCTCAACTTCAGAGATTCGGATAACTTGCGTCGTACACAAAGACAGTGTTAAAACAGCCATAAATGCTCTTCATGATGCTTTTGAATTAGACGTCGAATAAATAATAAAACGACTAGAAAATTAACGCTATTTGGTTTAACATTCTATTCCCAAGCAATTGCTATAGCGTATATACATTTGCACAATTAGTAGTAAGAATTTGATGTTCGTTCATTTACACACTCATACCGAATACTCTTTGCTAGACGGCATGTCAAAAATTAAAGACATTGTATCTGCAGCAAAATCACATAAGCAAACAGCCCTAGCAATAACCGATCATGGTGTCATGCACGGAGCTTTAGAATTCTATTTTGAGTGTCAAGCTCAAGGTATTAAGCCTATTATTGGCCTAGAAGCATATGTTGCCAAAACGAACCTTCGTAACAAAGATAACTCAGAACGCTCACCCTACCATCTAACAATACTGGCAAAGAATAATATTGGTTATAAAAACTTACTAAAACTGTCTTCAATATCTCACCTTGAAGGTTTCTATTACCGGCCTAGAATTGATAGAGAGGTTTTAGAACAACACTGTGAAGGCCTAATAGTTCTTTCCGGTTGTCCCTCTGGTGAATTAATGACATATTTACAAAATGAACAAGAGCAAGATGCAATTGAAACAATTAAATGGTATAAAAAAGTTTTTCAGGATAACTACTTTATTGAAATCCAAGAGCACGATCAACAACAATTTTCTAGATTGACACCAAAATTAATTGATCTGGCAAACACTCATAATATAAAAGTTGTTGCAACTAATGATTCTCATTACACCAACAACGAACAACACAAATTTCATGATCTTCTTTTATGTATTGGAACAAATACAACAATCGACGACCCAAAAAGATTTAAACTTGATGGTGATTCCTTTTACTTGAAAACTTCAGAAGAAATGGAAAAATTATTTCAATATATACCAGAAGCCATAACTAATACGCAACTTATAGCAGATGAAATAGATATTAAATTAGAATTTAATCGAACTTTATTACCTCAGGGAGAGACACAAGAAGGACGTTCACCAACGGAACAATTAAAGCATCTTTGTCAGGAAGGATTTAAAAAAAGATATAAAGAAAGCAAAGCAACTCAAATAGAGCGATTAGATTATGAGTTAAAAATAATTGAGGAAACAGGTTTTGTTGAATATATCTTAATTGTCAATGATATTGCGCAATATGCTAAAAGTAAGAAAATCAGAATTGGTGTAAGAGGGTCAGCTGCTGCTTCAATGATTTTATATTGTCTTGGAGTTACCAACATTGAACCAACTCAATATAATCTTGTTTTTGAAAGATTTTTAAATCCTGAAAGAAAAGAAATGCCTGATGTTGATTTTGATTTTCCTGACGATAAAAGAGATGAAATAATTCAATATACTGCTGAAAAATATGGACATGATCGTGTTGCTCAAATAATCACATTTGGTCGAATGGGAGCGAAAGCATCTATACGTGATGCCGGTCGTGCACTGGGCATGGAATATGACAACGTAGATAAAATTGCTAAACTCGTACCTGATGTTTTAAATATTTCTATTCAACAAGCATTAGATTCAGCACCTGAAATGAATGATTTGTACAAAAATGATGCCAGCGTGAAGGAATTACTTGACAATGCACTTGGTATAGAAGGCATAGCACGTCACGCTAGCACACATGCGGCTGGTATAGTTATTTCTGCTGAACCCTTAGAAAAAATAGTTCCTCTTCAACGGCCAACTTCAACAAAACAGTCCTCTTCTAGTCAAATTGTGCCTACAACACAATTTGCTATGGACGATATAGCAAAAATTGGCCTCTTAAAAATGGATTATCTGGGCCTAGCTAACCTTGCGGTCTTAGAAAAGGCCTTAAATTTTATTCATGAAACCCAAGGATTAGATTTAGATCTAGACAATTTAGAAGATGGAGATCCGAAAACTATTGAATTATTTTCTGAAGCTAAAACTTTTGGTATCTTCCAAATGGAGAGCAGTGGAATGAGATCTTATGTTAAAGATTTAAAACCTCAAAACATAGTTGAAATTGCTGCAATGGTTGCACTCTATCGACCAGGACCCATGGAGCAAATACCAAATTATATTGATGTTAAACACCAACGATCAACTCCAAAATATCTTCATAACGATCTTGCACCAATTTTAGACGAAACTTATGGGGTCATTACTTATCAAGATCAAGTTTTACAAATAGTACGAATATTTGCTGGTTACTCTCTAGGTCAAGCTGATGTTATGAGAAAAGCAATGGGTAAAAAAATTCCTAAAGTTATGGCTGCTGAAAAAGAAAGATTTATCTCTGGTGCTCTTGATAGGGGTTATGATGAAAAAATAGCAGAAGAAATTTTTAATTTAATAGAACCGTTTGCCGGTTATGCTTTTAACAAAGCTCACGCCTTTTCTTATGCAACAATTGCTTATCAAACTGCTTATTTAAAAGCTCATTATCCTGTCGAATTTATGGCTGCTGTTTTATGTACTTCAGGAAACAGCATAGGCAATAATCAAGATAAAATATCTCCAACCCTTGCAGAATGTAGAAAACTTGGCATAGACATTCTGCCTCCTGACATTAACAAATCTATAAGTAATTTTTCTATTGAAAAGGACGTCGATGCTGTTAGTAATATTAGATTTGGTTTAAGCAGGATAAAAAATGTTGGTTCAGCTACTGCTGAACAAATTATTCAAGAAAGAGAATCCAATAAAAATTATATTTCTTTAGAGGATTTCTCTAGGCGATCTCCAACAAAAGTAATAAATAAACGAGTAATAGAAGCTCTGTCTAAGTGTGGTGCCTTTGATTGTTTAGCGGACCGCAATGACGTTATAGACAGCACTGAAGAGATAATCAGCCTCAACCACATGGAGAGGAAACTTAAAGATACTGGACAAAAATCTATGTTTGACCTTTTTGGAGATGAACAAATAATGCCGTTACCAAAACTAGAACTAAAACATAGTAATTATACTAAAGATCAATTTGGTGCATGGGAGAAAGATTTAACTGGATTCTACTTTACTGAACACCCTTTCTTAAAAGCTTCTGAAAATATCAGAGATTTTCTTTCTGTTGACATAGCAAATATTAATGAGAGTTTATCAAATTCAAATCAAAGAGTTGCTGGTGTATTAAAAAAGGTTGATTTCAGAACAACTAAATATAATAAAAGATTTGCTATATTTGAGCTTGAAGACTTATCAGAAAGCAAAGAGTTTGTTATGTGGCCAGAAAAATTACAAAATTTTGAACCTCTTTTAGTTCCCGGCAATGTATTATTGATTGATGTTCTGGTTCAAAATAGAAACAGAGGACTATCGTTACAAGCTAATGCAGTTTATGCCTATGATCGTGATTCTCAAAAAATTATTGGCTTAGATGAAAAAGATTTAAAAAAAATTCAACCAGTAAAAATTGACAATAACACTAATAGACAATTAAAAAATAATAAGATTCAGAGTTTAAATAATTTGGACAACAAATCCCTAAAAAATGAAGGATTAAACATTTATATTGACGAAACCAATGATATTCAATCAGATAAAAGGCGTCTTTCTAGAATTTTTAATTTAATTGAGAATGTATCTGGTAACACTCCTGTATACTTACACATAAACAGTATTCATGGTCAAAAACAATCTTTATTTCTTCGTAACGTTTCTGTCAATGAACACTTAATTCGCGATATCAAAATTCTTTTAGGTGTTTTAGGTGAAATTATTTATGAAAAAGATAGTGCTTCATCAGTATCCGCCGTTTAAACTAATAAAATTATAAAAGTTTTTAGAGTAAGTATAGATGAAAAAATTTATTCTATTTTTTTTATTGTTTTTATTAACTATTTTATTGCTGTTTGAAATTTTTGATGGGACCTTATCTGATAATTTTGCTAAACCATCTAAAAATATTATTACTCAAACATCTATTAGTTCTGATGTTTCCCCTAAATCTTCCTCTGTAAATAAAAAAAATCAAAGTAGCCAATCTTCTTTAGATACAAAAGAAATCCCTACAAAAGCAATCAATATTAATAATAATGTTTATGTATCTATATTTCCTGAAATATTAAATAATGGAGAATTTTTTAAGATAACCCTTAGTTCTAATGTGAACCCTTTATCTTCTATAAAGTTTCTTCAAAAAACTTATCCAATTTTCAAAGGTGCCAATGGTGTTTTTTCAAGCATCATTCCTGTTCCTCTCGACACCAAAGAAGGATTATATAAAATAACCGTTGATTACTTAGAAAAACAAAACATAATTTATGAAAACATTAATGAGATTAAAATATTAAATAAGGACAGAGGTTTTGACTATATTACTTTGTCACAAGAAATAACTAAATCTGCTTTTTCTGAAGAATCAATACACGAAGATGCAGAGATTCGCGCGGAAACTTCGGCGTTGTTTAGTGTTGGTAATTATTGGAATGGCGCATTTTTAATGCCTTGTGATGGTGAAATATCCACAATTTTTGGTGTTGGGCGTTCTTACAACAACCAGCCTGTTTCTTCATATCATCTTGGTTTAGACATAGCTGCAGATATGCACACTAAAATTAATGCTCCTGCTAAAGGTATAATTAAATTGGTCGTTGAATCTCCTTTAAGAGGATTAATGGTTTACATTGACCATGGTCTTGGTGTCCAGTCTAGTTTGGCTCATCTAGATTCTGCTTTTATTAAGGCTGGTGATGTTGTTACAAAAGAAACATTGATCGGCACAGTAGGTTCTTCCGGTGCTTCTACTGGCCCACATCTTCATTGGGAAGTTTCTGTTTGGGATACTTTAACCGATCCTTTTGTTTGGACAACTACATCTTTATTTGATTAATTTGATTTATATGTTCTCTCCATATTCCTAAAGAATATATACCAACAACACTGGCTGTCTCTACTCTAAGTATTTGTGAGCCAAGCGTCACATTAATGGCACCTAACCCTTCGATCTGTCTAATCTCTTGTTCGGTCCAATCTCCTTCTGGTCCAACAAAATAAGTAATTTCATCTACATCTTTTTTTGGTTGTAACTCTTCTAATTTCTGTTTTATGTGCTCTTTCGCATTAATAACTGCTGCAATTTTGATCCCGTTTATTTGTTCAATTTTTCTCCGTTCAATAATAGGTACAGTAACTCTGCCAGATTGTTCTGCAGCTTGTATAGCAATTTGTTTCCATTTATTGATTCTTCCGATCCCAGCATCCATAACTGATCTCTTTGTCTCTAGGATAAAAATAGAATCTACGCCTAATTCAGTAACTTTTTCAATAATCCAATCTCCTCGTTTCCCTTTTGGAAATGCTGCGGCCAAATTAATTTTATATTTTGGTGTGTTTACTTTTCTTTGTTTTAAAATATTTAAGAATATTGTGCTGTCAGTTATTTGTTCAATTTCTGTTATATATTCTTTTGAATACTGATCAAAAATTTCTAATTTGTCACCTTTTTGTAATCTAAGTACGTTTTTAATTTTGTGTATTTGTGGTTTTTCTTCAATAATTGCTGAGCCATTCTTAAAAAAATTGACTACAAAAAATCTATTCAAAATCTACACCAAATTTATTTAACACTGAAAGCTCGTCGGGTATTTTTTTTGAATCAACAGTTAGGGTTCCACCTAACTCTTGAATTAGCTTCTTTTGTTCGTTTGTAATTTTTTTAGGAATAATAATGTTTGCAACTACAATTAATTCACCAAGTGTATTAGTGTTTAGTCTCGGCATACCTTTTTTCTTAATTCTAAACAATTGTCCATGTTGAATCCCAGGCTTAAATTTCATTTTATGCTTTTTTTCTTCATTAATTAACGGTATGCCTTTTTCAAAGCCAATAATTGCATCAGGAACACTAATAGCCATTTCATATATGAGATTATCTTCAATTCTCTTAAAGATATCGTGCTCAATAACAGTTATATGAATATATAGATCACCTGGTACACCCCCTCTTATTCCAGAATTACCTTGGTTAGATATTCTAATTTTCTGTCCAGATCTTATACCTTTTGGTATGTCTATGTCTTTTGTTGACTCTTCTAGTTTAATTCCAAAACCACTGCAATCTTCACAAGGATCAGTTACTACTTTTCCTTGACCTGTACACATACTGCAACTCATAACATTCACAAATTGGCCGAATAATTGCCTTTCCACTCTCCTAATTTCTCCGGTACCATTGCATTCATTGCATTCACCAAGCTGAGCACCGTTTTTTTGTCCGGTATTCTTGCATTTGGAACATGCAATATTATGTTCAAAATGTATTGTTTTATTAGCGCCTTCATGTACTTCTTCTAAAGAAACTTGAAGTTCAACAGCTATATCTGTCCCGCGTAAATTAGTTTGTTTTTGTGAAGATGCGGTTCCCTGGAAAAAAGCATCAAATATGTCGCCAAGCCCGCCAAAATTACTGAAATCTGAATAATTTGCTCCTTCGTTTGCTATGCCTTCCATCCCAAAAGAATCATAACGTGCTTTTTTTTCTGGATCAGAAAGTACATTATAAGCAAATGATACTTCTTTGAATTTTTCTTCTGCGTCATCTTCTTTATTTTTGTCAGGATGGTATTGCATGGCTAGTCGACGAAAAGACTTTTTAATGTCTTCTGGTGAAGCATCTCTAGTTAAATCTAAAATAGAATAAAGCTCTTTATTAGTCATCTATCCTTAACTATACCTCTCTAAATTCTCCGTCAACCGCTTCTGGTTCCTCTGACTCTTGATCTTGATCATCGGTTTCTTGTTGTTCTCCTTCAGCTTCTTGTTGTGAATAAACAGCCTGACCAAGATCTTGAATGTCTGTCATAAATTTTTCTAAGCTATTTTTTATGTTTTCGATATCTTCGCCCTCCAAAACATTTTTTAAATCTGTAATAGACGCTTCAATTTTTGATTTAAGATCGTCTTCAATTTTATCTTTATTTTCGCTTAGTGTTTTTTCTGTCTGATAAATAGCAGTCTCTGCCTGGTTTCTTACCTCTACAGATTCTTTTCTTTTTTCATCATCACCGGCAAATTTCTCTGCTTCTTCTCTCATTTTTTGCACTTCATCATCAGACAAACCTGATGCGGCTTGTACTGTAACGTTTTGTTCTTTTCCTGTTCCTTTATCTTTTGCAGACACCTTTAAAATTCCATTTGCGTCAATATTAAATTCAACTTCAATTTGAGGAACGCCTCTTGGTGCTGGCAATATTCCATCAAGGATAAATCGCGCCAATGATTTGTTGTCGCTTGCCATCGATCTTTCACCTTGCAAAACATGAATCTCAACGGACGGTTGATTGTCAGCTGCTGTAGAAAAAACTTGACTTGCAGAAGTAGGTATAGTTGTATTTCTTTCAATAAGGGCAGTTGAAACACCTCCTAGTGTTTCTATACCCAAAGATAAAGGTGTTACATCTAATAACAATACATCTTTTACGTCTCCTTTTAATACTCCAGCCTGAATAGCTGCTCCTGCTGCAACAACTTCATCTGGATTAACGCCCCTGTTTGGTTCTTTATTAAAGTGCTCAGAAACCTTTGCTTGTACGAGGGGCATTCTAGTCATACCCCCTACTAATACAATTTCGTTAATCTCCTCTATTGCAAGACCAGAGTCTTCTATTGCTTTTTTCATAGGATCTAAAGTTCTCTCAACCAAACCTGAAACCAATTGTTCAAATTTTGATCTTGTAACATTAATTACTAGATGTTTCGGCCCAGATGAATCTGCTGTAATAAAAGGCAGGTTGACTTCAGTTTGTTGCGCAGAAGACAATTCTATTTTTGCTTTTTCTGCGCCTTCTTTTAATCTCTGAAGAGCCATTCTGTCCTCTGAAAGATCGATGCCCTGTTCTTTTTTAAATTCATCAACTAAATAATCAATAAGAGTGTTGTCAAAATCATCTCCACCTAAAAACGTATCTCCATTAGTTGCTTTAACTTGAAAAGTACCATCTCCTATTTCTAAAACGGATACATCAAAAGTACCGCCACCTAAATCATAAACAACAATATTTTGATCTTCCTTTTTATCTAAGCCATATGCCAATGATGCAGCAGTTGGTTCGTTGATAATTCTCAAAACTTCAAGACCTGCAATTTGACCAGCATCTTTTGTAGCTTGTCTTTGTGCATCATTAAAATATGCTGGCACCGTTATAACAGCATCAGTAACTTCGCCATTTAAATATGCTTCTGCATCTGCTTTGAGTTTTTGCAAAATCATTGCACTAACTTCAGGTGGAGAAAAATCCTTATCTCCCATTTTTATAGCTGCATCACCATTCTTTCTCGCTAAAATTTCAAACGGTGCAATCTTAGCAAAATCTTTAATATGAATATCATCAAATTTTCTTCCCATTAATCGTTTAATAGAAAAAATAGTTCCTTCTGGATTGGTTACTGCTTGTCTTTTTGCTAAAGTTCCTACTAGCCTTTCACCGTCTTTACCTAAAGCAACCATAGAAGGTGTTGTGCGAGTACCTTCTGTGCTATTTATAATATGTGGCTCTCCACCCTCCATAACTGCAACTACAGAGTTTGTTGTACCAAGATCAATACCTATTACATATCCCATTTTTTCCTCCTAATTTATTTATTCTTTTTTTGACCAATAATTACTTTTGCTGGTCTTATAATTAAGTCATCCATGCAAAAACCTTTTTGTATAACTTCTAAAATTTTATTTTCCTTACCATCTATTCTCCCAACTGCTTCATGAAGGCTCGGATCAAAATCAATTTTTGTATCAATTTCAACAATCCCTTCTTCTTCTAAAATATTTAGAAATTTTTCTTTAATTAATTGAATGCCTTCTAACCATTTTTCTTGTTTCACGTTTATTTCTTCTCCGTTTTGCATGTCATTATTAGAAGATATTGCTCGTTCTATGTCATCAAGAACAGGCAAAACGCTGCTGATTACATCACTGGTTATTCTTCTTTGTCTTTCTTTTCTTTCTTCATCAACTCTTCTTTTTAAATTTTGATAGTCAGCAATTGCACGCATTTTTTGATTGGTGCAATCCTCTAGTTCTTGATTAAGAGCCTCTATTTCATCATTAGAGACATCATCAATATTTTTTTCTTCGTTGTCCTCAATTATCACATTTCCTCCAATTTTATTAATATGAAAGTAGTTCTGATACATATCTAACCAAGGGAATAACCTTGCCGTATCGCATCCTTTTGGGCCCTATAACCATAATGTTTCCTGTGGTTACTCCGCGAAGGGAATAATTTGCTGAAACAATACTAAGATTATCAAAACTTCTTATAGGTATCTCGTCTCCGATAGACACGCTAACAATTTGCTCTGATAAATTATCTTCAATTAAAACAGAATTATATTTTATATAATCAAGATTCTCATATATTGAAAGCATCGCTTCTTTTGTTGAAAATTCTGGTTGAGCAATAAGACTAGGTAGGCCCTCAAGAAATATTTCTTGGTTTATTGCTGCTGTCTCTCCTTCAATAATTGATTTTATAGAACTAACTAAATAATCATGTTCAATTTCTTTTATAGCTTCTTTGTCTTTAAAAATCTTATTTATTTGATTATTTAAAAAATCTATGTCTGGAGCATTTTTAATTAAATTAGATCTATTTTTATCAACCAATCTCTTTTCAACTATGCCATCATTAAATACCACCAAAACTAACAATCTTTCAGGCAAAACATCAAAAAGCTTTATATCATTTAATTTAGCTCTTTCTTGTTTTTTTGTAATCAAAACAACATTGCCAATAACTGATGAAAGAGTTGATGCAGTGATTGCTAAGCGGCTATCGATGTTTCCTTGAACTTGAAACATTTGATGCTCAATGGTAAGACGTTCTTTAAATGAAAGGGCTTCTTCGTTCATTATTGCTTTTACGTAATGCCTGTATCCTAAATCACAAGGAACTCTTCCAGAAGAGGTGTGCATATGAGTAATATACCCTTCATGCTCTAAGGTTGCTAAATCATTTCTGATTGTTGCAGATGAAACAGATAGTTCGCTTGATTTGGAAAGCGTATTTGAGCTAACAGGTGCTGCTGTGCTAATATAATTCTCGATAACCATGCCTAGTAAGGTGTTTCTTCTTTGAGTTAGCAATGTTTTCCCCAATATATTACTATTTAACATTAGTTAGCACTCTAACAGCTAGAGTGCTAAGTATCAAATTACTATAGATTTTATACTTGCGTCAATCCTAATACAAAAATCTATGTACTATTTTATTTATTTAAGATAATATGTTAAAAATAACGGAGTACGATTTGCAAACTACTATTACCGGATTAGGATCTTATCTTCCTGAAAAAATATTAACTAATGCTGATTTAGAAAAAATGGTGGACACCAGTAATGAGTGGATAATTGAAAGGACTGGCGTTTCAGAAAGACGCATTTTAAGTAAAGAAGAGTCTTCTAGTACCATGGGGGCTGAAGCAGCTCTTGCGGCAATCAGGGCTGCCGATATATCAGTAAAATCTATCGATTTAATTATAGTTGCAACCTGCTCTCCTGATGGCATGTTTCCTTCTACAGCAAATAGAATCCAGGCAATTATAGGAGCAAAAAATGCAGTTTGTTTTGATATAAACTCTGCTTGTAATGGTTTTTTGTCTGGATTAATTGTTGGAAACAGCTTAATTAATTCAAAGCAATATAATAATGCTTTAATTATCGGTTCTGAGGCGCTTTCTAGGCTTGTAGATTGGTCAGACAGAAATACATGTGTTCTATTTGGTGATGGTGCTGGTGCAGTAATACTAGAAAAAAGCAAAAATGATGCTTTTGGTATTGTTGATTTTCAATTTGGTTCAGATGGAAATAATGGAGATTTGCTTTTTGCCACTGGTCCTGGTTCAATAAAAAACGAACTGGTTAAAGAAGCTAAAATAATTATGGATGGTCAAAACGTGTTTAAACATGCAGTAAACACTATGTCTGCTGTAACAAAAGATCTATTAAAACAAACAAATTTAACAATAGAAGACATTGATCTATGTATTCCACATCAAGCAAATATTCGCATTTTAAACGCAATAGCTAAAAACCTATCAATTGATGAAGGGGCTATGTTCTCTAATGTCAACAAATATGGTAATACGTCAGCTGCAAGTATACCTATAGCACTAACTGAAGCTTTTTATGCTAATATGTTGAACGAAGGTGATACCTTGTTGTTTACAGCATTTGGAGCAGGATTAAATTGGGGATCAGTTATATTAAATTGGGGACAAATAAATAAGCCGGAGAAATAATTATGGATATTAATTGGTTTGGTAAATCAGCAACAAGGATTAGAAGCAAAAAGGGTGCAATTATATGTGATCCTTGTCCAAAAACTAAAACAGAAGACATGAAAAGGCCACTGGCAGATGCTATTACGATTAGTAGTTATGATAAAGAAAAATATTATCTCAAAGGGGTAAAAGGTAATCCATTATTAATTGATGCGCCAGGAGAATTTGAAATAGCCGGAATTCAAATACAAGGTTACTCCTCGACAAATTTAAAAAATGAAACAAATTTATTTTACTGTTTTGAGGCAGAAGGAATAAGGGTTTTATATATAGGCAGTTTAGCAGAAGCTAACGATTTGTATAATACAGACTCTATAACAAACATTGATATACTAATTATATCTTTAGAAGCTAATACTGGAAGCAATATATCTGAACTTGATAAATTAGTAAGAGCAATTGATGCTAAAATTATAATTCCAATAGACTATGTTTCTAAAGGAGCAAAAAAAACCAACTTAGACGACTTTAAAAAATCACTTAGCCTTGAAATAGAAGAAGTTGATGATAAATTTTCAATCAAAAAAAATGAAATTTTGGACAAATCCAAAATTATTTTATTAAAACAAAAATAATTTCTAACAAAAATCACAAAAAGTAAGGTTAGTTCTCGGAATATAATTTAAAGGGTTTTGCAAAAGACCATTTCTTCTTAATTCAAAATGAACATGTGGCCCAGTTGATCTTCCTGTAGAGCCATTTAGTCCAATAATCTCTCCTCGACTAACCTGTTGACCAGCACTAACCCAAATTTTATTTAAATGGGCAACGCGTGAAACAAACCCCCCAGGATGCCTGATATCTACATAATAGCCATATGAACAACATGGATCGCCTCCAGCAAATATAACAGTCCCAGAATTTGTAGCAACAACTGGGTCATTCATTAGTGCTCCAATATCAATTCCTGTAGGATGCCAATAAGTCATAACTGATGTGATTGGCCCCTCTGCTGGCCAAACAAAACCTGCTGCTGAAGCTTCTTTTTGTAGGATATTATTAGTAATGCCAGAAGTGTCAGTCGCAATTTTTGGCTGAACACCGTTTACAACCAAAATAGTAACATTTTCTTCTATAAAATTTGGATCATAAATATTATTAGAAGAAAAATCAATAATGTCATCAGAGCTTGCATTATACTTCATTGCTATTTCAGAAAGCGTTTCACCAAAAGTAACGTCGTGTAAAATTCCTTCTACAGAGGGGACTCTAACCATATCACCTGGTTGAATAATATCAGTCTTGCTAGTTAGATGTATGTTGTTCCATCTTATATATTTCGCTTCAACATTGAATTTTTCTGCAATACCAATAATAGAATCACCGGCTTGTATTTTGTATCTAAAATATTTAGGCACCTGATCAGGTTCTTTAACAAACACATTGCTCGCATTCTGGTTTTTCTTTTTTTGCTCTTCTAAAATAATATCGGTTGTAGATTTTGTAAGATCTAATGTGTTTTCAATATTTTTCATGCTTACTCCAGATGATTCAACAGTTGTTGAAGAAACATTTGGTGTAAGTAAATTATCGGAATTATAATCACTTAATTGGTAGACAGAAAAAGGTAATTGTTTTGTTTTGTTATAAAGATTATCTTGTGCGTTAATTTTTTTTATATCAAGTGAATCAAAAATGGAAATTAATGATAAAAATAAAATAACAACTGCTAAATGTTTTAATGTATTTAAATCAAAGTAATCGTTAACTATTTTTTTAACAATACTCAATTAATAACCCCTATTAAACTTTTTCATCCTTTAATGTCAAAAGAAATTCCGAATTATTCTTTGTTTTGCTCATTCTTTCTAAGACTCTTTCAGTTGCATCACCTGAATCTTCTTCTAGCATAGCAGCCATTCTCCGTAATAACCAAACAGACTTAAGGTCTTCCTCGGAAAATAATAAATCTTCTCTTCTTGTCGAAGATGCCAAAACATCAATTGCAGGATATATTCTTTTCTCAGCCAATCGTCTAACTAAACGAACCTCCATATTTCCTGTTCCTTTGAATTCCTCAAAAATAACATCATCCATTCTTGACCCGGTTTCAATAAGGCATGTTGCCACAATTGTTAAAGAGCCGCCTTCTTGCGTGTTTCTTGCAGCACCAAAAAACTTTTTAGGTGGGAAAAGTGCTATTGGATCCATCCCCCCTGACAAAGTCCTACCACTGGTCGGCATAGCTAAGTTATAAGCCCTAGCAAGTCTTGTTACCGAATCCATTAAAATAACAACATCTGTACCTGCTTCAACCAAGCGTTTTGCCCTTTCAAGGGCAACTTCTGTTACTCTAGTATGATCTTCAACGGGTTCATCAAATGTGGACGCAATCACTTCTCCTTGGACTGATCTTTTCATGTCAGTTACCTCTTCTGGTCGCTCGCCAATTAACAAAACCATAAGGTGTATATCTTTATTATTTGAGGTTATCCCATTAGCTATAGACTTTAATAGCATTGTCTTACCAGCTTTTGGAGGGGAAACAATTAATGCTCTTTGGCCTTTTCCAACCGGTGAAAAAATATCAACAATTCTTTGCGATAAGCTATCTTCTGGCCTGTCTGTTTCTAAGATAATTTTATCATCTGGAAAAATAGGTGTAAGATCTTCAAAATTTGGCCTTCTTTTAGCCTCTTCTGAAGTCATGTTGTTTACACGTTCAACTCTTAATAAACCGTAATATTTTTCTTGATCCTTAGGAGATCTAACAAGCCCTACAACATAATCACCGCTTCGTAATCCAAGTTTTCTTATCTGTGACTGAGAAACATATACGTCACTAGGCCCAGGTATCAATTTGTTACTTCTTAAAAAACCAAATCCATCTTCAACTACTGTTAGAACCCCGCCTGCAATAATTGCACCGTTGTTTTCACTTTGTTTTTTTAAAATATTATATATTAATTCTTGCTTAGACAAATTTTCTGCAGAATCAACTGCTTTCTCTTCGGCGATGGAAATTAATTGATCTCTTTGTGTTTGTTCCAATTCTGAAACATTGATTGGCGTTACCTTAGGATCAATTTCTAAGTCGTTACTATTGTTGTGCATCTTTTTTTTCCTAGAAATAGATTTTGTTTTCAAGTTATTTTTTTCTGATTCCATTAATCAAAATCACCCTTCTTTTATTATAACTATCTAACTTTGCTTTATTAACTAAAAAAATAAGTTGGGATGTGCCAAAAAGACAGTTATAAACTCTTTATAGATTACTTGGACAATTTAGAGTTTACAAATGTTGCTCTTAATAGACAAGCTATAATACTAAATAACAATAAAAAAATTAAATTACTATTTTGATTTATTTTTAACCTTATTTGTTTGCTTTTTTTCAGAAAACAACACTGCAGCTTCTACAAAAGCTCTAAACAATGGATTTGGTCGATTTGGTCGAGATGTAAATTCTGGATGAAATTGTGCACCAACCATAAACGGATGATCTTTTATTTCAACTACTTCAACCAAAGTACCTTCTGTGTTTCTTGCAGCTACAATTAAACCATGTTTCTCCAAGACCTCTAGATAAGTATTGTTTAATTCATAACGATGTCTATGTCGTTCTCTGATTTTTTTTACTCCGTATGCTTCATATGTTTTTGTGCCTTCAGTTACATTGGAGTCATAACCACCTAAGCGCATTGTTCCCCCCATGTCCTCTATTTCCTCCTGCTCAGAAAGCAATGAGATAACTGGAAATGGAGTATTAGGATCCAATTCAGTTGTGTTTGCATCTGGCATGCCTGCAACATTTCGTGCAAATTCACATACTAAAACTTGCATACCAAGACAATCCCCTAAATATGGTATTAGATGTTCTCTAGCATATTGTACAGCTCGTATTTTTCCTTCAATGCCTCGGTCACCAAAACCAGGACATAATAAGATGCCGTCCACAGCTCCGATAACTTCTTCTGGATCGCTTGATTCAAGAGCCTCTGAATTAACCCATTTAATTTTTACATTTGCTTTTTGGTCTACCGAAGCATGTATTAGTGCCTCCTTAATGGATAAATATGCGTCCTCTAATTCTGTATACTTGCCAACTAAGGCAATATGTATTTCTTTTTGCGCCTCAAGCATTTTTTCTACAAATTGCATCCAAGGATCAAGATCTATAGTTGAATACGATAAATTAAGTCTCTTAACAACAACATTTAACAATCCTGCTGAATTTAAGATAACAGGAACTTCATAAATCGAATCCGCTGTTTTCAAGGGAATCACTGCCTCTTTATCCAAATTACAAAAAAGAGAAATTTTCTCCCTAAGCGCTTCGCTAATTTGCATGTCCGCTCGAGTAACAATAACGTCTGGTTGAACACCAAAAGATCTAAGTTCCCTAACAGAATGTTGAGTTGGCTTGGTTTTTAACTCTTTTGTTGACTGAATATATGGCAACAAAGTTATATGTACCGACATCGTGTCTTCTCTTCCTAGAACATGCATCATTCTACTGATTGCTTCTAAAAATGGTTGGCCTTCTAGGTCACCAACTGTACCACCTACTTCTACAATAACAACGTCGGCATTGAGTTTTTCTCCCGAGTCTTTAATAATCTTTCTAATTTCACTTGTAACATGGGGAATTGCCTGAATGGTGCCCCCCAGGAAATCTCCTCTTCTTTCTTTTCTGATAACCTCTTCATAAACCTGGCCTGAGGATGCAGAATTTACAGAGCCTAAATTAACATCAAGGAATCGTTCGTAATGTCCAAGATCAAGATCGGTTTCTGCTCCATCGTCTGTAACAAAAACTTCTCCATGTTGATATGGAGACATTGTTCCTGGATCTACATTAATGTACGGATCGAGTTTTAATACTGAGACAGAAAATCCCGCAGACTTTAAGAGTCTACCAAGTGAAGCGGTAACTATTCCCTTACCAACTGAACTTACAACGCCACCAGTTACAAAAATATATTTAGTCATTTTACTTACATAAAAAAATATACACAAAATTGTGACATTATCATAGACTATTTTTATGTATATCTTCAATTTGTATTATAAACATCTAAAAATGCAATGGAGCTTGTTATGAAAAAATTGTTTTTAAAGTTGCTTAATTCAGAATTCGGACAATTTATATTTAATGGAGCAATAATTAGATTACCTGAGGAGATGCATATTGCTGAACATTCTAAAATACTTAGTGTTGGTCAACACCAAAAGAAACTACTAAAAATTCTTGGTAACAGACTTCACTTAAAAACAGATCAACACACTGTTGCCATTGAAGACAATGAATATCTAATCAACACAACCAAAAAAACATATAAGAATTTATCAGAGTTAATTGATTTGATCAAAAAAAATAAATTTGATTTAGTATTGTGTGGTCATTACACAAACTTATTAAACAATGAAGAACTCAGAGTGTTTATATCAACCATTTATCAATCAATAAACACTGAAGGCATAGTGATTATTTGGAATTTTGAACAAACAAATAAAAATTTCTTTAGGTGGTTTTTAAATTTTCCTTTCTCTTTAAACAACTTTACGAAAAATCCTAATAAGAGAATTCTAGAAGCTGCTAAAGAGACGAATGTTGAATTTATGACAGAAGTGAGTGTGCGTCCTTTTTTATTTCCTTTTATAAAAAGAGAAAGTGTAATCTTGGGCAAGCCACCAAAATAAAAAATTATTCTTCTTTCAAAAAAATATCCAACACATTTTTAGTTATATGTTTTTTTTTATCGGAGCCACAATTTCTTATTTCTGAAGAAGAAATATCCAAAATATTTTTTTCAACAAAAATCAATCCACTTAAATTAACCTTTGCCTTGTTTAATTGAAGAACTAAGTCTTTAACAACTGGCCCTGAAGCTCCCACCCTTGGGAAAACAACAACATTAACCAAATCAAATAACTGTTTGTAATTTTTCCACGACTGAATACTTAAAAAACTATCCATGCCCATAATTACAAAAAAATTTGCATTTTTATTTTCGTTTTCAATCAAACTGTTGACAGTGTTAAACGTATAAGAGGTTTTTTCGTTCTGCTCCCAATTAACTACTTTTGTTTTTTGAATCTCAGAAAAAGCCTGAGTTGCCATTTGTAATCTTTTTTTATAACTATTTACCCCCAAACGCTTCTCACCAACAACCCCGCCAGTTGGACAAATATAAAGCTTGTCCAACTCAAGCACATCAACAGAAAAAGAGGCAATTTCTTCATGACCTTTATGTGGGGGGTCAAACGCCCCGCCAAAAAAACCTATATTTAAAACTCCCAACTAACTTCCTTTCCTCCAACCAAAACAATGTCTCCGTTTTTGGCGCCAGATTTCATCAGATCCCTATTTACCCCCAAAAGCTTCATTCTTCGAAAAAATTCATATCTAGCCTCACCATTCGACAAATCTAGAGTTTCAGCAAGAAGATTAGGTGTGCTGCCATCTAAAAGAAACTTGTTGCTTTTTTTTAAAACAACAAACTTGTTTTTCTTGGGTTGTGGTTTTTTTGTCTCTAGGCCTAATTTCTCTTCTGTTTTGCCGGTATCTAGGGTAGAAAAATGATTTTGGAGTCTTTTTTTTATCTCATTGACCACAACCGTGTTGTTTGTTTGTCCATAAACAATTGTCAAATGGTCTTTTTGCCCGCCAACAACTATTTTAATTATTTCTTGTTTGTTGTCGCACATGTCAACATATTTTGAAAGAAGAGACTCGGTCTCAACAACACACAACACAACACTCGCCGATCTAATATATTCACTTGTTTGTTTGGTTTCTGACGCTGGGATGTCGGCCACCACAAGAAGCGTCTTTCCTTCTTCGTATGTACCATAATTTACCGCCTGTGTTGTACCAGGATAAGCGCCAGTTTTCGCCTTCGACCCACTAAGCGCATTTAGTAGGGTTGTTTTTCCAGAGTTGGGCTCGCCTATTATGATTGCGTCTGCGGTGCTTTTGGGCACAACTTCAATTGTGACTGTCTCGCCTTTTTGCCCATTTTGAGAAAAGCGCGGTGTTTTTCTGTTTGGCAACACGAACTTCGTGTTGCCCCAACCACCCTTACCACCTCTGGCTAACAGGTGTGTGTGTTTGTTTGTGTATTTAATTTCCTTTTTCTCGTTGTTGTTTGTTATCCACAAAGAGTAGTTTTTTGGAACAAGAACCGTGGAGTGTTCCCCTGCTTTTCCGTTTTTGTTGTTTGTGTCTCCCTTTTGCCCGTTTTGCGCTCTAATAAGAGACCCTGTAGCTTTGTCGAAGTCTGTGGGTTTATTTAAAAATTTAGCATATATATTGCCGCCATTGCCGCCATTGCCGCCATCTGGTCCTCCTTTTGGTACCTTGTAAGATCTTTTGAAGGAAACTATTCCATCTCCGCCTTTGCCTGCGTGCAAGATAATTGTTCTTTTTTTCATCTCTTCTTCTTTATTATATGTTTCTTTTTTATATTATATATCTTTTTTAGTAGTAGTAGTAGGGGTGTTGATTTTGTTGATAAGTTGGTTTTTTTAGTTATAAAACGTTGTTTTTTGTGTTGGTGGGTTGTGGGTTTATTGAAAAATGTGTTTGTTTGTTGTTGTTGTTTTGATCGCTTGTTGTTTTTAGTTGCTGTTGTTGTTGTTGTTGTTTTGATGGTTTGTTGTTTTTATGTTTATGCTATTTTTCTTTTTCGATCGATAAGTTCTTTTAGGTTGGAAACATCTCTTTTGATTTCTTCATCGATAATTTGACCCTTGTCCATTTTTCTCCAACCATGGTGCACGGTTGAGTGGTCTCTGTTCCCTAGAGAACGGCCGATTTCAACTAGTGAAATGTTTGCAACCTCTCTCAGTAAGTACATGGCCATTTGTCTTGGGTAGGCATATTGTTTTTCTCTGTTGTTAGAAAGGAGGTCGGTGTTTTGCAGTTTGTAATAGTCACAGACAACTTCAACAATTAAATCAACGGAGGGAGGAGAATAGAGGCTTTCCGATGTTTGTAGGTGCCTAAGGGTGTCTTCTACTAAAGCAACATTAATGTCTTCTCCTGTAAGGCGGGATGCAGCCAGTAATCGTGTTAGAGAGCCTTCAAGCTCCCTGACATTATTTGTGCAAATGTCCGCTATTTTATATAAAACAGCACTTTCAATTTTTACTTGATGTATTTTAATTTTTTCTTTTAAAATTGCCATTCTAGTTTCAATGTTTGGAACCTGTAAATCTGCTATCATTCCCCACTCAAATCGCGACTGCAACCTTTCTTCTAGTTGTTTAATTTTATTAGGGCTTTTGTCAGAAGAAATTACAATTTGTTTTCCTGCCTCATAAAGTTCATTAAAGGTATGAAAAAACTCTTCTTGGGTTTGTTCTTTCCCGGCGATGAATTGAATGTCATCAATTAGAAGCACGTCAGTTTTCCTGTAAATATTTCTAAAGTTTCTTTGGTTTCTTTTTTGAATAGAAGCAATAAGTCGATTTGTAAATTGTTCTGCGGAAAGATATACAACATTAAGACCTTGTTCAATACATGAATGACCAATTGCATGTAATAAATGAGTCTTTCCAAGACCTGCTCCTCCATATAAAAACAACGGATTAAACTCTTTTCCGGGACTGTTAGAGGCAGATTGCGATGCTGCAAAAGCTAATCTATTAGACGGGCCAACAATAAAATTATTAAAAATGTAATTTTTGCGTAGGCTTGGTTGATTAGCTGACCAACCTTGTTGTTGTTTTTCTTCTTTTAGATTGTGCTCTGTTGTTTTTTCATATTGTGGTTGAAGAGCAAACACTTTTTCATTTTTATCTTCTTTTTGAATTGAAACAGTTTTGAATTCAATATCTAATGGTTCATCAGCTCTTTTTGCAACAAGCTTCAGTATAAGCGGCTTAAGCCTTCTTTCTAGCCACTCATTAACAAATTCAGATCGAGTACCAATAATTAAAGTAGAACCCTGAAACGAAATACCTATTGTGTCTTTTAACCAAGTGTCATAGTTAGGTTTTGAAATGTTTTCTGATAAGTCTTCTAAAACTTCTTGCCAGAGATTTGAAGCGTCTAATTTCACTTTGTCCTCGAGGAAACCTGAATAATACTAAATTATAGGCGAGCAGTTATCCACATTTTAGTAACAAATTGTGGATAAGTATAAATAATATATATACTATTAATTTTTATATTTAGAGAGCGGTCAACAAAAAAAAGTTGAAAGATCTCCCCACCGCTTCGTACTTTAACATCTCACATTAAAAAAAAACAAGAACTTTATGTAAGTTAATTTTTATTTTTTTTTAAAAAAGAAAAAAATAAAGAAACTAACCTATTTTTTTGTAATGTAGTAACCTCATTAATGCAAAAAATAGAAAGAAGTAAAATAAAATGAATAAAATATTTTGTGTTGATATCGGAAATTCAACAATAGCAATTGGTATTTTTGAAAACAATGAGCTTCTTACTTCATTCAGATTTGCTACTAATAAAGAGTTTTTAGCAACCGAATACCAATTAATGATTAATTCTGTTTTACAAAATAAAGAAATTCTAAAATCAGATTTTGACGGAGCAATAATTTCATCAACTGTACCATCTTTATTGAATAATTTTGAGTTGGCAATTAATGATGTTTTTGGTTTTTCTCCAATGGTTGTTGGTCCTGGAATAAAAACAGGATTAAACATTAAATATGAAAATCCAAAAGAAATAGGGCCAGACAGAATTCTTCATGCAATTGCTGGTTTAAATATTGCCTCGGCTCCACTAATAATTGTTGATCTTGGTACGGGATTGGTTTTTGATGTTATAGACTCAGAAGAAAATTATCTAGGAGGAGCTATTGCTCCAGGAGTTTCTGTTGCTGCGGAGGCTTTGTTCAATAAAGGTTCTATGTTGAATTCAATTAATATACAAAAACCAGAATCAGTTATTGGCAAAAATACAAGATCTGCTCTAGAGTCTGGAATTTATTTTGGAAGTCTGGAATTAATTAAAGGAATTACAGAAAAAATGAAAGGTGATTTAAAAGGAAAAGCAACTGTTATTGGAACAGGGGGGGATATTAGTATTTTTAAAGATGATTTGAATTTTTTTGATTATGTTGAGCCCGATCTTAACCTTTATGGCCTTCATTTGTTATACTTAGCCAACGCAAAGGACAAAAATGACAAATAATTTATTAGAAGACAAATCCGTCCTTCTTGGCGTTACTGGATCTATAGCCGCTTATAAGGCCGTTGATATTGCTAGTCAGTTAATTAAACTAGGCGCAAATGTAAATGTTGCATTAACTGAAGCAGCAACAAAATTCATCACTCCGTTTACATTTAAAACTATAACTGGGAACATGCCTTATTATGATATGTGGGATACCAACGCGAAAGCAAAAGAACAACACATTGAGCTTGCTCACAATGCAGATTTAATGATTATAGCCCCAGCTACTGCTTCAACTATTGCGACTTTGGCTTATGGGATGGGTGACGACAGCGTTTCGCTTTGTGCTTTATCAACAGGAGCACCGAAGCTTATTGCTCCTGCAATGGATCATCAAATGTGGAACAACAAAGCAACACAAGAGAATATAAATAAATTGATTGAAAGAGGCGACACAATAATTTTACCAGAATATGGCAGGCTTGCGTCAGGTGAGTTTGGCTTGGGAAGACTGTCTTCAGTTGATAATATAATAGACGAAATAAAACGTAAGGCGGGAGATGTCTACGGTGATTTATGTGGCAAACATATAGTAATAACCGCAGGTGGCACTAGAGAGCCACTAGATCCTGTTCGTTTCTTAAGTAATCGTTCAAGCGGCAAAATGGGATTTGCGTTGGCAGAGGCAGCAAGAAATCGGGGTTCCAGCGTTACTCTTATTTCATCAGTAAAAAGAAACAGTTTGTCTGGTGTTCATTTTATTGAAACAGAAACTACCGATCAAATGTTTAATGAAGTTAAAAAGGCAACCCAAAAAGCAGATGCTTTAATTATGGCCGCAGCAGTTAGTGATTTTAAATTTAAAGAAATAAACAAAGATAAAATAAAAGACAAAAACAATGATTTAAGTGTAAATTTAACACCAAACCCAGACATTATAGCTAGCGTTGAAAAAAACATCATAAAAGTTGCATTTGCAGCTGAAACAAAAGATTTAAAAAAATATGCCGAAAAAAAACTGTTCTCTAAAAATGCCCATTTTATTGTGGCCAATGATGTTTCTGATCCAAGTATTGGCTTTAATTCAGACAATAATAAAGTAACGATTATTTCAGACAAAGGCAAGGTTATTAATTTGCCTATTATGCCAAAAATAGAAGTTAGCCATGCAATTCTTAATTCTTTAAAAGAATATTTTTAAAATTAAATTAATAGTCACAAATCATATGAATTAGGGTTCTAACAGGGTTGCCAGACATTCCTTTTGTCCATTCGCCTTTTGATTGCTTAATCGTCATTACTCCTGCAATATCCATATGAGCCCATGGGGTTTTGCCAACAAATTTTTCTAGGAATTTTGCTGCGGTTATAGAACCTGCTTCTCGATCACCAACATTTTTTATATCAGCGACATTAGAAATTATCATTTTTCCATATGCATCATCTAAAGGCATTCGCCAAATAGGTTCATTAGATTTTTGACTAGCTTTGTTAATTTTTTCAAAAAGGACATCATTGTTTGCAAAAACACCAGTTCTAACTGATCCTAATGAAATCATCATTGCTCCTGTTAAGGTTGCAATGTCTACTATTGCAGAACATTTTTCTTTTACAGCGTATGAAATAGCATCTGCAAGAACAAGCCTGCCTTCTGCGTCAGTGTTTAGAACTTCAATAGATTGTCCGTCCATTGCATAAACAACATCACCAGGTTTAGTCGCTTTTCCACCAGGCATGTTTTCAGTACAAGGGGCAATTCCCACAACATTGATTTTTGGTTTAAGTTGCCCAATTGCATTCATAACACCTAAAACTGTTGCAGCACCAGACATATCACCTTTCATTTCATCCATTCCAGCACTCGGCTTTAAAGATATGCCACCAGTATCAAAAGTAATTCCTTTTCCAATTAAGGCAACTGGTTTGTTTTTAGCACTTTTATGACTATATTTTAATATAATAAATTTAGGTTCTTGGTTTGAACCAGCTGCAACAGATAAATATGATCCCATACCAAGTTCTTTTGCTGCTGCCTTATTAATTATTTGACAGTCAAGCCCGTGTGAATCAGCTATTTCTAAAGCCGTTTCTGCTAATTTTGTAGGTGTCATATAATTTGCTGGCTCGTTAGCTAGATCTTTTGTTAGGTTGGCAGATGTTGCAAAGATTTTACCTCTTTCAAGCATTTTTTGAATCAAATTACTATTTTTTTCTCCAGAAACATGAATACTAATGTCTTTGATTGATGTGTCTTTGTTGACTATTTTAGTCTTATGTTTTTTAAAAGAGTATTGGCTTAAGAAGACTCCTTCTGATACAGCTTGGTAAGCTTCATTTTTTTTATTGGTTGAACCCATAATTTCCTCTAAAGAAAATGCAACCGAATTAAGCTTCATTGAATCGATTTTTCTAAATACATTTGCTGTTTGTGTGCGCAAAACATCAATATTAAATTGCTTTTTTTCTCCTAATGAAACTACAAAAAGGTAATCTGCGTTTAATTCCCCAGAGACTGGGAATTCACTAATACTTCCAACACTTGTTTTTAACTTGTTGTCTTTTAGAAGTTTGGTGATTTTGTTGTTTATTTTTTTATCTATCTCTTTAAAAGACTTGTGAATTGTTGACTGTTTATCAAATACAGTAATAATGTATGCATTTGCTTTTTCTCTTAAGATAGAATTTTTTTTGTGTTGTAATTTCATAGTTGTAACCCCTTAGTCATTTTGTAAGATACGATATTCTTTAAATAAATTAAATAACTTTATGATTAAATTTCCCATTGCTTCAAAAATCTTACTATGCTAGCCTCAATAAATGAAAGTAGAGGAATAGGAAATAAATACATGGTTGATTTGCCAGAGAAAGAAATACAACTTGATGAATTTACCAGGCATGGAAATGATACTGGCTCAGCAGAGTATCAAATAGCACTTTTAACAAAAAAAATTAATATGTTAACTGGCCATTTAAAAACACATTCTCATGATTACTCAACAAGACGCGGTTTATTGAAAACAGTTGGTAAAAGAAGAAAACTACTTAAATATTTAAGTGAAAAAGATGTTTCAAGATATAATGATGTTCTATCTAGGCTATCATTAAGAAGATAATCAATTTTATAAATATTCCTAAATTCCTCTATTTTTAAATTAATACACTGATTATATTTTTGGTGTATATCGGAAGGAAATTGATGTGAACAAAATTAAAAATTATGAATTAATGTTAGGTGATAAGAAATTAGTTATTGAAAAAGGGAGACTAGCACAACAAGCTAATGGTACATGTTTGGTTCGCCTTGAGGATACAGTTGTTCTTGTAACTGCAACTGATGGTGAATCTAGACCGGGTACGGACTTTTTCCCACTAACTGTTGATTTTGAAGAAAGAATGTATTCAATAGGAAAAATCCCAGGATCTTTTTTTAAACGAGAAGGTCGTCCAACAACAGACGCAATACTTGCCTCTAGAATGACAGATAGGCCAATTAGACCTATGTTCCCTAAGGGTTATACCAGAGATGTACAGCTTGTTTGTACGGTTATGTCTTCTGACAGGGAGAACCCAGCAGATGTTTTAGGAACTATTGGGTCTTCGATTGCGCTTGGATTATCTTCTTTGCCATTTGAAGGTCCTGTGTCTTCAGTGCGCGTAGGAAGAGTTGAAGGAGAGCTGGTTGCTTTCCCAACATATGATGAAATAGAAAAATCAGATATTGATTTAATTGTTTCTGGAAACAAGGATTCCATATTAATGATAGAAGCAGGGGCAAATGAGATTTCAGAAGAAGCCATGATCGAAGCAATAGAATTTGCTACAGACATTATCGCTGCTCTTAATAGTTTTCAAGAAGAAATTTTTAATGATTCGGAAATTACTAAAGATGAGTTTGTGCCCAGTGAGCCGGATCAGGCTTTAGTATCAGTCATTAAAGAGATGCTTAATAGCGATGATATAGACATGACCTCAATCTTAAACCAAGAGGGATTTAGTGGAATTAATGAGTTGTGTGGCAAAATACATGGTGAGCTCATAACAAATGAAGATTATTCAGATATTGAATTTAGTCAAGTTAAATCTATAGTTGAAAAAGAATTAAAATCACAAATTCGATCAAAAATTTTGAGTGGCACCAGAGTAGACGGAAGAACTGCTGAAGAAATAAGAGATTTAGATGCGGATGTTAGCATTCTTCCAAGGGTCCATGGGACAGGGCTGTTTAGTCGAGGAGCAACACAAGTATTGTCTATAGCAACCCTTGGTAATATAGCTGAAAAACAACGACTAGATAATATTTCTCCAGGAGAATATAAAAGATATATGCATCATTATAATTTTCCTGCTTTTTCAGTAGGTGAAGCAGGATTTATGAGAGGGCCAGGAAGACGAGAAATTGGTCACGGCATGTTAGCAGAGAAGGCTCTTTTACCTGTATTGCCATCTGAAGAAGATTTTCCTTATGCAATAAGAGTTGTTTCTGATGTTTTGTCTTCAAACGGGTCAACATCTCAAGCTTCGGTTTGTGGCTCTTCTTTAGCATTAATGGATGCAGGTGTTCCAATTTCTTCTCCTGTGGCAGGAATAGCAATGGGTCTTATAACAGATGATTCATCAGAAAAATATGTAATATTAACTGATATTGCAGGTTTAGAAGATGCATTTGGTGATATGGATTTTAAAGTCGCAGGTACAAAAACTGGTATTACTGCGGTACAGCTTGATATCAAATTAAAAAAATTACCGGATAATTTTTTGAATGATGTTTTTAGCAAAGCAAAACAAGCAAGAGAAAAAATTCTATCAGTGATGAATAAATCAATACAAGCTCCAAGAGATGGGGTATCTGAATTTGCTCCAACTATTGAAAAAATTACTATAGATAAAGATAAAATTGGTGCAGTAATTGGGCAAGGTGGAAAAGTTATCCGTGGCATTGAAGAAGAGTTTGAATGTACGGTTAATATAGAAGACGAAGGCATTATTCATATATCAGGATTAAAAGACAATGCAGCTAAGGCTAAGGATTTTATATTAGTTTTGGTTACTGATCCTGAAGTCGGTAATGAATATGAAGGAGAAGTTGTAAGAGTAACTGATTTTGGAGCCTTTGTTAATGTTTTGCCTGGTAAAGATGGACTAGTGCACATTTCTGCTTTAGACAATGATAGAGTTGAAAAGGTAACTGATGTTGTTAATGAAGGAGATATGCTACAAGTCAAGATCATTGAAGTAGATAAAATGGGCAGGATCAATTTGACACGAATTATTGATGGTGTTCCCGTTGAATCAAACAGAGAAAAAAAATCAAACTCTGGTTTTAAGAATAATAAAGATGGAAACAAATTTAGACAAAAAAGATCAAAAAATTTCAGAAAAAATAATCAAAAGGAAACGTCTAATAATGATTCTGAAGAAGGTGAAGAAAGAAGCTGGTAATCGTATACTTGTTTCTATAACAGTTTAGTGATGGAGTAATTTTTTTTGAAAGCAGTTGTAGTTTCTGGCTTAGGCAATATGGGCAAAGAGCTCATAAAAACTCTTGAAAATCATAATGATTTTAAAGTAGCCGGTATAATTGAACCATTAAAAACAAGTGATTATTTTTCAACAGAAAATAGTCAGTATCAAGTTTTTAAAAAACCCGAAGATGCTCTAAATAAAATAAAAGTCGACATTGTTGTTGATTTTACTAATTCTGAGTTTACTGAAATATTAGCACCAATTGTTTTAAGGGCAGGGATAAACTTAGTTGTTGGGACGTCTAATCTTTCTGAAAATACACTAAAAACGATACAAGATGAGACAGAAAAAAACGAAGTTGGT
The DNA here is from genome assembly GCA_002718395.1 of Chloroflexota bacterium. GTDB lineage: Bacteria > Chloroflexota > Dehalococcoidia > UBA2979 > UBA2979. The sequence goes on from PBEG01000004.1 coordinate 37,182, forward strand.
TGTGTTGTAGCGCCAAATTTTGCTTTAGGTGCCGTATTAATGATGTATTTTAGTAAAAAAGCTGCACCATTTTATAATACGGCAGAGATAATTGAAAAACACCATGATCAAAAAGTCGACTCTCCTTCTGGTACTGCAATGGAGACAGCAAAGAAAATTTCTGATGCCTCTAAAGAAAAGTATCAGTCTAATGTTTCCGAACAAGAAAAATTAAAGAATGCCAGAGGAGCAACCTTTAACGGAATTAATATTCATTCAATAAGGCTGCCAGGAGTGGTTGCTAATCAAGAAGTGATTTTTAGTGCAGAGCAGGAACTTTTACTTATTGAGCACCAAACCACAGGTAGGAAGTCGTTTATGCCTGGAGTAATTTTAGCACTAGAATATGTTAATAATAATAATGGTTATATTGTTGGCTTAGAAAAAGTTATAGGTATTGAATAATTATAGGACTTTAAAATGTATAACATTGCTATAGTTGGTGTCACTGGCGCTGTTGGTGTTAAAATGTTAGAAGTTTTAAATACACGTAATTTTCCAATTAAAGAACTGCGAATATTCGCATCAGAAAAATCAAAAGGAAAAAAAATAAGTTTTAGAAATGAAGAGTATGTTGTAGATATAATTCAAGAAGACTCATTTAACAATACACATTTTGTTTTTTGCTCTGCTGATTCTTCAATATCAAAGAAAATAGGTCCACTAGTTAGAAAAGCAAATTCTATTTTAATTGATGATGGCAATGCATTTAGGATGGAGGAAAATGTACCCTTAGTTGTTCCTGAAGTTAATGAAGAAGACGTAGATTGGCATCAAGGAATTGTTTCAATACCAAATTGCACTACAACGCCTCTAGTTATGATTCTCCACGCATTGAATAAGTATGCACAAATTCAAAGGGTAAATGTTTCTACTTATCAAGCTGTATCAGGTGCAGGCGCACAAGCAGTTCAAGAGTTATTGGAACAAACAGAACAACTTGTACAACATAAACAAATCACCCCTTCTATTTTTTCTGAACAAATTATAATGAATGTTATTCCCCAAGTAGATGATTTTGAAAGCAACGGTTATACGAAAGAAGAAATGAAGATTGTTAATGAAACTAGAAAAATTTTACACTTAGATAATTTGTCTGTAAGTGCCACCTGTACTAGGGTGCCAACGATGGTAGGTCATTGTGAATCAGTTTTAGTTGACTTTGATCAAGAAGTTGATATAGAAGAGGTTATTAAAATTATTTCAAAGCAAGAAGGAGTTGTCTGTCGAGATTTTGACAATATTAATAATTATCCAACACCTTTAAATTCTACATTGGATGAAAATGTATATATTGGTAGGATTAGAAAAGATTTATCGAACAAAAATAGCATTTTGTTTTGGTTGGTTTCAGACAATCTCTTAAAGGGAGCAGCGACAAATGCTGTACAAATTGCTGAATCAATTATTAAGCGAAATAAGTTAGATTATTAGGTTAAAAATGAAAAATAAAGCTAGATTAATTACAGCAATGGTTACACCCATGACAGCTTCTGGAGAAGTAGATCTAGGTGCATGTGCAGAATTGGCAAGGATACTAGTAAACAATGGTTCAGATGGTATTGTTGTAACAGGAACCACCGGTGAATCACCAACACTATCAAACGAAGAAAAAGCATCAATATGGGGCTCAGTAAAAGCTGCAGTAGGGGATGATATATTTGTCATTGCCGGCGCAACAAACTATTCGACACAAGAATCAATAGCTGGAGCTGATGCAGCATTAAACTCTGGTGCAGACGCTTTATTATTAACAGTGCCTTACTATAACAAACCTAACCAGGAAGGCTTGTTTGAACATTTTAAGACTATTGCTGAAGCAACTCCTCTACCTTGTGTTTTATATAATGTTCCATCTAGGACAAGTTTAAATATGAGCGCAGAAACAACAATTAAATTATCGCAGTTAGATAATATTATTGGAATTAAAGAAGCATCATCAGATATGGATCAAATTGCGAAAATCATTAATTCGACTGACGCAGATTTTTTAGTTTGGTCAGGCAACGATGCTGATATTATTTCAGTTATGGCTATGGGGGGAGATGGTGTTGTCTCGGTTGCGTCTCATATAGTTGGCAATGAATTAAAATCGATAATTAATTTTATTGTTAAAGGGGATATAAATTCTGCTAATAATTTAAATAGCCAATTGTTAGATCTTTACGATGTTTTATTTCTTGAAAGTAATCCAATGCCTATTAAATGGGCGTTAAACCATCTTGGCTTTGATGCAGGAAAACCAAGGTTGCCTCTAATTGAGCCCAATCAAAATACCAGGAAAAAACTTGTGAATGAAATAAATAAATTATCGAATAATTATTATTCTGAAAATTAGTTATTATTATCTTTCCATTCAGACCAACGCAGCTCTAATCTAGATCTACCCTTCTTATAGCCAAGTTGATCACCAATAATTCCACCAAAAATATTGGCGAATAATCTTCCGGTTATTAATAGGTATGCGAATAAAATTATTGTTCCTAATATTTCATTTGCAAACAAAAAAGTAGTATTGAAAATTATCAAAAAACCTGTAAACAAGCTTAAAAAAATGCCCAAAAAAGCAAATGAAATTACGTAAGTTCTTTCTATTTTCCTAACCTCTCTTAAAATAGCAAAAATTTCGTCCGGTACACTTTTAACTGTGTTATTTTTAGTAATATTTTTTTTACAAATTTCACACTTTTTATTTTTGTTACTTGCTAACTCTACTGGATTAAAACAGAATTTACAAAAATTACCCGCATTGGGCCTTAATCCATTACCAACTTCAACCATGTGTAGTTCAAGTTTCTCACTAAATAATGGACATTTTTCTACTGACATTTAGTCAAAAAGTTTCTTTACTATTATAGCTTGTTCTCTTTTTGGACCAACAGAAATCATATCGATTGGAACATCTGTTAATGATGCTATTTTGTTTATAAATATTTGAGCGTTCTTTGGCAGTTCATTGAATTTTCTTGCTTCTGAGACATCTTCTTCCCAACCCTCAAAAGTTTCGTATATTGCTTCTGATGAATTTAATTCATCGAAAGTTGCAGGGGGGCTGTTTACTAGTTTACCATTTATTTTATATGCAGTACAAATTTTAATTTCCTCAAATCCTGAAAGCGTATCAAGTCTTGTGAGCGCTATTGAATCCATGCCATTGAGTTTTGCTGAGTAATTGGCTAACACCCCATCAAACCACCCACATCTTCTTGGTCTTCCAGTAGTTGTACCATATTCTGCAGTACCATCTTCTAGACCTTGATTTCGAAGTTTATCACCTGTTGAATCTTTTAATTCTGTTGGCATTGGTCCTTCTCCAACACGAGTTTGATAGGACTTAAATACACCAATAACTTTAGTAATTGATTTTGGCCCTAAACCAACACCAATGCATGCGCCTGCAGCAATAGATGCAGGAACAGCAGAAGTAACATATGGATAACTGCCAGTATCAATATCTAGCAGTGAGCCTTGAGCACCTTCTAAAAGTATACTTTCACCTCGTTTGTCTGCTTCTTGTACAATAGACATAGTGTCTCCAACATACTTCATTAGACCATTTGCATGTTCTTCGTATTCTTGGAGAATCAACTTTTCATTTAAAGGCTCACCATCAAAATACTTTGTAATTAAGTCATTTTTGTCTTTTAAGATTATATGAATTTTTTCTCTAAATTTTGCTTTATTCATTAAATCAGCTACCCTTATACCGCTGCGAGCAACTTTATCAATAAAAGCCGGACTTGTTCCAGTTTTAGTTGTCCCAATAGCATGGACGCCTCTTCTTTTCTCTTCTAATTCATCTACAATTCGGTGCCAGGGCATAATCAAGTGAGCTCTATTGCTAATAGTTAAATTTCCAATATCAACATTGCGGTTTTCAAGCATAGAAATTTCTTCTAATAATTTTAATGGGTCGATAACAACACCATGAGTTATGAGACATTTTTTATCACTATAAAAAATACCTGCCGGTATTAAATGTAAAGAAAACTTTCCTAAATCATTTACTATTGTATGTCCGGCATTGGTCCCTGCTGAGTATCTTGCAATAATATTAGAATTTTTTGCAGCATAATCTACAACGCGTCCTTTGCCTTCGTCTCCCCATTGACCGCCTATAATTACTGTTGCCGGCATTTATTACTCCAAAGTTTTTAGATAAAATATATAATTATATTATTAGTCTTTTCGCAAACCTTATATAATTTACTGTTTTCAAATGCGAAATGCAAATTCAGTGATAAATATTATGAAAAAATTTCAAAATAACCAAAAAATAATTGAAATAAAACATTATTTAGACAATCCTTCAAAATCATATGAATGTGAATTTATCCAATTAAGAAATAATGTAATTTTAACCAAATATATTTCAGAAGAAGTAAATAATTTATTCTCACAAAATCTTGTTTCGTATGGCTTTTTTTGGCTTAAAAGGAATTTTATTTCATATTCTTTTTATGAAATAAACCATTCTTTTCATCTTGCTTCTCGATATGATATATGCACCGAAACAGATTTTCAACAAACCCCTTCTTTAGTAGTTAGTTTTTTGGATCTTTATTTAGATTATTGGATTAAAGATGGTAGGTGTTATTGGGAGGATGATAAAGAATATTGTAATGCTAAGTTAAATAAAATTATTAATCAAAAACAAATAAATATTGTTGAAAAAACTAAGAAATATTTAGAGACTAATGTATCAATGCTGGAAAAAGAAAAGAAGAAAATTTTATTTGATTAAATATCTATATTAGCCTCGGTAGAATGTTTAGTTATAAAACTTTTTCGTGGACCTACTTCTTCTCCCATTAACATAGTAAATAAATCACTAGAGACTTGAGCATTTTCAATAGTTACTTTTTTTAACATTCTGTGATCAGGATCCATGGTTGTTTCCCATAATTGCTCTGGATTCATTTCTCCCAAACCTTTATATCTTTGAAAATTTAAGGTTTTATTGCTTTGATTGTTTTTTAAATAATCTTCTCTTTCTAATTCATTAAATAACCAATTCATCTTTTTACCTTGCGAGATACTATATAAGGGAGGTTGAGCAATAAATAGGTGTCCCTCTTCAATTAATTTAGGCATAAATCTGAAAAAGAAAGTTAAAAGCAAAGTCCTAATATGTGCTCCGTCTACATCAGCATCAGTCATAATAATCACTTTACCGTATCGTAAATTATCTGATTGATATTCATCTCCAAACCCAGTACCTACAGCAGTGATTAGGACTTTTATTTCTTCATGCGAAAGCATTTTATCAAGACGAGCTTTTTCAACATTTAATATTTTTCCTTTGAGTGGTAGAATGGCTTGTAATCTTCTATCTCTTGCACTTTTTGCTGAACCACCAGCTGAATCACCCTCAACTAAATAAATTTCACATAGATCTGGATCTTTTTCGGAACAATCTGCAAGTTTTCCCGGCAAAGTACTATTTTCTAAAAATCCTTTGCGCTGCACTAAGTCTCGCGCTTTTTTTGCTGCTTCTCTGGCTCTAGCAGCCATGATGCCTTTTTCTAATATTTTTTTTGCAATTTGAGGGTTTTCTTCAAGGGCTCGAGAAAAATGGCCGGAAACTATTGATTCAACAGCACCTTTAACCTCAGGATTTCCTAGTCGAGTTTTTGTTTGTCCTTCAAACTGTGGATTGGCTAATTTTACACTTACTATTGCAGACAATCCTTCTCTAACATCTTCACCACTAAGATTGCTTTCTGCTTCTTTCAGTATTTTATTTTTTCTTGCATAATCATTTAGCACCCTGGTTATTGCTGTCCTAAAACCAGTTAAATGACTACCGCCATCCATTGTTTTTATACAATTTGCAAAAGTTGCAATATTTTCTGTAAAAGAACCATTGTATTGCAAAGCAACTTCTATCAATATATCATCTTTTTCTTGTTGGAAATAAATTGGTTCAGGATGAACTATGGCTCGACCACGATTCAGTTGTCTTACAAAAGCTTCGACTCCACTATCGAAGAAGAAAGCTTTTCTTTTTTCTGCAACCTCAGTATTTCTTTTATCAATAAAATCAATCCATATCCCTTTAGTTAAGTAAGCCATTTCACGAAATCGTTCTTCTAAAATTTCAAAACTGTAATCTATTGTTTCAAATATTTCGGGATCAGGAGCAAATGTTATCTGTGTGCCACTTTGTTCTGTTTTAGCTCCTTTTACTAACTTAAGCTTTGATGTTGCCTTACCGCGTTTATAACTTTGCTTGTAAAGTTTTTGCTTGTTAGCAACAACAACATCCAAAGATTCAGACAGTGCATTTACAACTGATGCGCCTACACCATGTAAACCACCAGATACTTTGTAACCACCACCATCACCAAATTTACCACCTGCATGCAGAACTGTTAAAACAGTTTCAACACCAGAAAGGCCGGTTTTTTTGTGCTTATCTACGGGTATCCCTCTTCCATTATCAGTTATGGTCACAGAAGAATCTTCATTAATGACAATTTGAATTTTATCACAATGACCCGCCATTGCTTCATCAATAGAATTATCAACAATTTCATAAATTAAATGGTGTAGACCACGTAAATCCGTGGTGCCGATGTACATGCCTGGTCTTTTACGAACAGCCTCAAGTCCTTCAAGGACTTGAATATTTGCAGCGCTATAATCTTGATTTGTCTTTGTTTGTTTTTTAGCTGGCATGTTTCCCTATTTGATAAAGATAACTAAAATACGTATATATTGTATCATTATAATGTTGTCTGCTCAAACAAATTAATTTTTCTATTAAAGAACAATCAATTAAGTATAGGAGGTCTTTAATCATGGAGATAAAAAATTTCAGCTATAATTTAAATTCAATTGGGCAAATTGTTAATTCTGTTAAGAAGATTCAAGATATGCCAACAGCAGGAGTCAGCAGTAAAATAGAAATTCATACAAATCTAAACGATGGCCTTATTGGTCTAGAAGGCTATTCTCATATAATTGTACTAGGATTTTTACATAAAATGCCAAAACAAAATTTAAATGAATTAAAAATTTTTCCAAGCGGAGACAATGAATTGCCAAAACAGGGGATCTTTGCATTAAGAGGCCAAAGAACGAATCCTATTTCATTTAATGTTTGTAAAATAAATAAAATAGCTGGTGAATTTATTGAAGTAGAGAAAATTGATTTGGTATCTGGAACACCTGTATTGGATTTAAAACCATATTTACCATATTATGATACTCCTAATAATGCAACAATACCAAACTGGGCCCAATAAGGAAGATTTATATATGGGATTTAAATGCGGCATAATAGGTTTACCAAATATAGGAAAGTCAACAATATTTAATGCATTGACTCAATCAAAAAATGCACTAGCTGCAAATTATCCATTTGCAACAATAGAACCTAATGTTGGACGTGTAGCAGTTCCTGATCATCGATTAAATGATTTGGCTTCTTTAAACGAATCTTTGTCTGTTATACCTACTTATATGGAATTCGTTGATATTGCTGGTTTAGTAAAAGGAGCAAATGAAGGAGAAGGGCTTGGTAATAAATTTTTAGGACATATTAGAGAAGTTGATGCGATCGCACATGTTTTAAGATGTTTTGAAGACGAAAATATTACACATGTTAATGCTAGGTTGAATCCTGTTGATGATTTAAAAGTGATAGAATCTGAACTTCTTTTATCTGATTTAGATATATTACTTAAACAGCAAGAATTGTATACAAAAAAAATTAAATCTACAGATAAAGAGCTTAAAATTAAATTAGAAATTATTAATCAACTTTTGACTCAAATTGATGCTAATCAAGAAATCAACCTAGATGAGATAGATTCCAATTTTATATATTTCGTGGATGAATTAAATTTACTTTCTTTAAAGCCTACTTTTTATATTTGTAATGTTGATGAAAATAGCGTTGTTAATGGTAATCAATTTACTAATGATTTAATTAATATTCTTGATAATCAAAAATCAAGAGAAGTGATATTAGTATCAGCTAGTATAGAATCAGAAATTTCAAACATTGAGTCTAAAAAGGAACAAAATGAATTCTTAGATGCATTAGGATTAAAAGATACCTCCTTGGACCAAGTAATTAAAACTGGATATAATTTGTTAGGCTTGTTAACTTTTTTCACAGCAGGTAAAAAAGAAACACGCGCATGGACAATAAAACAAAATACTAATGCTTCTCAAGCTGCAGGTAAAATACATACAGATTTTGAAAAAGGTTTTATAAGAGCAGAAACAATTTCATATAATGATTATATTGAATTTGGTGGGGAACAGTATGCAAAAAATGCAGGGAAAATGCGCCAGGAGGGCAGAGATTATATAGTGCAAGAAGGTGATATTTTTCATTTTTTATTTAATAATTAAGGAGGGTTATTTTTGAAATTAGATAAAATTTACAACCAAGTTAAATCTTCTTTAGAGGCAGAACTAGCTGTATCTGTTGTTACCTTAATGAACCCGGAAAACAATAGCAATAATGTTAAATTAATAATAGATAGTAATAGAAAAATTTCTGGGAATATTGATGTCTCTGATAAAATTATAAATGTTTTAACTGAAAATGTGTATAAAAAAATGACTACACATGCGTTCTCAACCATTTTTATTCTAGCAATAGATAAAAAAACACTTACTATTAATGAATACCGAAATAAAAACTTGGCTAAAGATTTAGAAGATGATAAAAATACGTTCTTTTTAGTCGAATTATTTTATCCAAAATTGAAATTAATTATTGTTGGAGGAGGTCATGTTGGCTTGGCCTTGGCTCAATTAGCAGATATTTTGGGTTTTGAGATTATTGTTATTGATGATCGTAAGGATTATGCAAATAATGAGCGGTTTCCAATGGCCCAAAAAATATATAGTGATAAAATTTCTAATTCATTAAATAACATAACGATAGATCATCTGTCATATGTAGTTTTGGTTTCACGAGGGCATAAATTAGACGAAGAAGCCCTGGAACTTGTCATTGAGGAGAATCCTAGTTATATCGGAATGATTGGAAGTAAAAGAAGAACAAAAATTGTTTTGGATAATTTATTAGCTAAAGGAATTAGTGCTGAAAATTTAGAAAAAGTTTATACTCCCGTAGGATTAAATTTAGGCGGGCAAAGTCCAGGAGAGATAGGTTTGTCAATTTTAGCAGAAATTGTTCAGCTTATTCATCAGGGAGACGGCACTTCCCTGAAAAACTCGCGAAGGGTTAGAGAATAAGTTAAATTATTTATTTTTTTGTGATTCTTTTGAATTAATTCGTGTATGATCTTAATTATGAAAATAAATACTGATAACAATTTTATTGATGAAATGTTGAGTTGTTTTTATAATAATGAATCAGCTGTAGTTGCAACTATTGTTCATACTAGAGGTTCAACTCCTAGAAAAGAAGGTGCCAAAATGTTGATTAGAAAAGACGGTTCTTTTTCTGGTACTATAGGTGGGGGATGTGGAGAATCTGAAGTTTGGCAGAAAGCAATGGAAGTATTTGAATTAGGAGAAACAACTTTTTTATCTGTTGATTTAACTGAACCAGTAGATGGCGTTGATAAAGTCTGCGGTGGCGTGATGGACATCATGTTAGAAAGACTAGATCCTTAATAAAATATTAGTTTATGAGTGAAAGGTGATTTAAATGATTGGAAGTTTGGGATGGCAAGAGCTATTAATTATTCTTGTTATATTAGCATTGCTTTTTGGTGCNGGTAGAGTTTCCAGTTTAGGTGGTGCCCTCGGAAAAGGAATTCGAGAGTTTAGAAAAGAGTCTACTGCTAAAGATGATGTTGTAAATGCAGATAATGAAGCAGATGAAGAAAAAGAGAACAGCTAAACAGCCTCTTAGTAACATTTATATTTTTTTTGGTGAAAATTAATGCAAATAATAAGTGATTTGCACCAAATTAAGACCTCTATGGTTCGACCACATTTACCTTATGTAATGTGTTATGTTTTTGAAGATCGCTCTGGAAAAATAACCTTATTTGATACTGGTTTCGGCACAGACACAGCTTTTAGTGAGCTTAAAGATAAATTATATGACATTGGATATAAATTCACTGACATTGAAAATATAATTATTTCGCATACTCATCCGGATCATATGGGAATGCTCTCAAGAATCAGAGAAGTAAATCCAAGTTTTAAATTGATTATTTCAGAAAAAGAATACAACTGGTTAAGTTCTCGTCAAAATCGTGATTGGCAAACGTTAGGTAATCAATGGTTACAAAAACATGGTATGTCATTAGAAGAAATAAATAATTCAGAACAGGATACTCAGTGGAAAAATATTGAATGGCCTCAGTTAAAGAATCCTACTTTAGTTAATGACTTAGATATTTTACAATTTGGAGAATGGGAGTTTAAGTTTCTTGATACTCCTGGACATACTATTGGTCATTTATGCATGTATGAAGTCAATAAAAAAATAATGTTGACTGGCGATCATGTTTTGCCTCACATATCTCCAAATGTATCAGTGGATTTTGAAGGAAAAAACAATGATTCACTTATACAATATATTCATTCATTAGAAAAAATAGAAAATTATGAAACTGACATTGTTCTACCTGCACATGAATTTAGTTTTAAAAATTTAAAACAGCGTGTTAAAGAATTGCTCATGCATCATCAAGAAAGATTAAATGAGCATTTGATGTTATTTCAAGATAAATCTATGACAGCGGTAGATGTTGCTAGGGAAATATCTTGGAATACGGGATCTTTTGATAATTTTAATTTAATGATGAAAAGATCAGCAGTTGGAGAAACTGTTGCTCATCTTGAATATTTAGTAGCAAAAAATTCTCTAGAAAAAATAAATGGAGGGCATAAACAGGTTGTTTGGTCTTTACCATAATAGAAAAAAACAATGATTAGTAAATATTTCATTTTATTTTTAGCAAAGCAAATCAAGAGATTTCTCAGATTATTGAATTTAAGTGGCGGTACTGCTTTACCTGGCTTGTTAGTCGAGAGAATCTATCCTAAGGTACTGGAAGACATTTCAGTTAATTTTGCAAGAAAAATTATAGTTGTTTCCGGAACAAATGGTAAAACTTCAACAACAAATATTTTATCCAATATTTTTGTCAATACGGAAATTTCTGTAATTAGTAATTTTTCAGGATCAAATTTACAACGAGGAGTTATAAGCGCCTATATAGATTCATTAAATAACTTTGGTCAATTTATTGGCCATAACTCTGTAATGATTTTAGAAATTGATGAGGGAGTTTTACCAAAAATAGTAGAAAAGATTAAACCAGAGACAATTATTTTATTGAACTTATTTAGAGACCAATTAGATAGATATGGCGAAATAGAAAATATACGTAAAAATTGGTTGAATATTTTTGCTAAAGATATATTTTTGAACTCAAAACTTATCATCAATGCTGACGATTTTTTATTAGCTGATATAGCAAAAAGTTTTCAGGGTGAAGTATCATATTTTGGAATTGACGATCAACTTTTATCTGAAAAAAAAGATAATCGAACAGCTGAAATTAGTTTTTGCTATTGTGGAAATAAAATTATTCACAGTATGAGATATTACGATCATATAGGAAAATGGCAGTGTAGTTTTTGTGAAAATACTAGAGAAAAACCTGATGTTGTAGCAACTAATATTAATTTATCTAGAAATGGAATTAAATTTAATTTAATTTCAAACAAAGAAAGCAGATTTTTTGAATCTTCTTCTATTGGTCTATTTTCTGTTTATAATACAATTGCAGCATTTACAGCATTAATCAAACTTGGCCTTGATTTGGAGCAAATTAATCAAACATTTAATACTGATCATCAAATTTTTGGTAGACAAGAGATTTTTAATATTAAAGGTAGAAAAATTAAATTATTCTTAGTCAAAAATCCAGCTGGATTAAATCAAGTGATCGATTCTTTGATACAGGAGCAAAATATAAATGAAAAAAATCATCAACAAAAAATTAATTTATTATTTGCATTGAATAGTCGAATTGAAGATGGCAAGGATGTTTCATGGATTTATGATGCAGACTTTGAAGCTTTAGTCGATAATAGCGGAAATCTTGTTGTTTCAGGAGAAAGGCTTCATGATCTTGCACTAAGATTTACAATAGCTGGTGCAAAAAATTTTGAGGTAGAAACAAGTATAAAAAAATCAATAGCATCAATAATAAGTAAATCGGAGCAAGATTCTGATATCTATCTTTTGCTTACTTATTCAGCTATGATGGACTATAGAAAATACATTGCAAAGATTTCTGGGAGAAAGCCATTTTGGCAAAAACTTGCTAATGAATAAATTAAATATTGTACATCTCTATCCCGATTTATTAAATTTATATGCTGATCAAGGCAATATACGTACTTTAGAACATTATGCAAAAAAAATTAATATTGAGATTAATGTTAGTCATGTTTCATTAGATGAAAAGTTTCCAGATTTATGCGATCTGATTATTATTGGTGGGGGCCAAGACAAAGAACAGAAAAAAGTCGCCAAAGATCTTTTAAGACATTCAGATAAAATTACTAAACTCATTGATAACAATATTCCTGCATTAGCAGTATGTGGTGGTTATCAACTTTTTGGTAAATCATATAAAATTTCAGATGAGCTAACTTTAGAAGGTTTAGGAATTTTTGATTGTGTTTCAATTGCCTCTACTGGTGTCGAAAATAGGTTAACAGGAGATGTTTTATTAAGAACAGGTGATAAATTTGGAACAATTGTAGGTTTTGAAAATCATTCTGCAAGAACATATTTAGGATCAACTGCTAATCCATTAGGCTCTATAGTTAGTGGTTTTGGAAATAACGGTGTTGATGGCACAGAGGGTATAATGTACAAAAATGCTATAGGTACGTATTTGCATGGTCCTATTTTGCCAAGAAATGAAAAACTAACGTTATTTTTGTTAAAAAAATCATTAATAAATTTTTCTATTGATTTAGATAAATTTGAAATGATTCAGGAACCAGCTTCAGCCAATGCTTTCCTGCATGCTAAGAGAATATTATTATAAATTTGAGATTAATATGAATAAATTAAAATTATTTTTTTTATTAGTAATTATTACGTCAAATGCTGGGTGTAATTTTTTTGCTAGAGATAACTCTGTTACGATTTCTATAGAAGAGGATCAAAAGTCTGTTGAAACCGTTGTGGGTATCACAAAAAAACCAATGCAAAATGATGATAAAAAAAATCAAGAACAATATCCAAATAATTTTTTAATTCCAATTAAAGATGGATGCATAACAGATCGACCAGAATTATTACCTGGTTCACCAAGAACATACAGGAACGGTATTCATGAAGGTGTAGATTTTTATGATGGATTTTCTTGTACTAAAATTGATTTTGGTACAGAAATTTTTGCTGTTGATAACGGTGTTGTCTTTAGGGCAGATATAGGTTACATTGATCCACCAGATGCATTAATTGAATTGGTCAATGATCCAAATATAAAAAAATATACTTCAGAACAGAAACTCGACATATATCGGGGTCGACAAATTTGGATAGAGCATAAAAATGGCGTTGTTACAAGATATGCTCATTTGTCCGGAATTGCTGAAGATGTTAAGCTAGGCTCAAAGGTTATCAAAGGACAGCTTATTGGTTTTGTAGGAGATTCTGGAACTCCAGAATCTATTACAGCTCCAGGAACAGAAAATCATTTACACTTAGAAATTAGACAAGGTAAAGATTATTTAGGTTCAGAAATTCAAATAGATAAAATGCATCAATATTATTTATCTATTTTTGATCAGGAGTAAATTATGTTAAATTTTTATTTTACAATTAGTATTCCGCTTGATCCTGTTTTTATAAAATTAGGTAATTTTATTTTTACCTGGCATGGAATATTTATGTCCCTAGGAATGCTATTGGCTGTTTTTCTTTGCTTGCGTATTAAAGAAAAATTTAATTACAACGAAGACATGGTGTACAATACAGCTTTATTTGCTATCCCTTCTGGTATTTTAGGCGCACGCATGTTGTTTGTTTTTGAATATTGGTCATTCTTTTCTGAAAATCCTGGTAAAATTATTGCTTTACAAAATGGCGGTATTTCAGTTTGGGGAGGAATTATCGGTGGTTTATTAGGAGGGTTTTTGTTTGCATTTTTTCGAAAATATCCTTTATTAAAAGGGCTAGATTTAGCAGCTTTTGGTCTTTTACTAGGACAAGCAATTGGTCGAATTGGAGATTTAATTAATGGAGAACATTTGGGTTCTGCGACTGAAATGGCTTGGGGAGTTCTTTATACTGATGAAGATTCACCAGCATTCCTGCATTCATTAGCAACAGGGCCGCATCACCCTGCAACTACTTATGAATTAATTGGCGATCTTATAATTTTATTGTTACTGCTTTTTATACTATTTAAGCTTAAGCGAGATTTATTTAATGGGATTTATTTTTTAAGCTATCTTTCGTTATATTCAATTATGAGGTTTTTTGTTACGTATTATCGAGTTGATTCGAATTTTTTTCTTGATACAGAATTACGTATACCACAATTAGTGAGCATTGTTACATTAACTATTTTATGGGCTGGTGTCAGTTTTCTTTATTTTTCGAGGAAAAATCATAGAATTAAAGTATTACTAAAAAGATTAGGTAAATGAAAGCAATTATATATGTTCGCCAGGATTGTCATCTTTGTGAAGAAGCGATAAATTTTTTTAAAAAAAAGAAAAAAACAATCGAAATTGAAATTATTGATATCGACTTAAGTAAAGAATTAATTAATCAATATAATGACTATGTTCCAGTTATTCAATATAACAATCAGACATTTTATGCACCTCTTGATTACAAAAAATTAGAATTGATATAAATAATTATTTCTTAATAGAATGAGTAATTTTATTTATATTTCATTGCCATATAAGACATTTATGATAAACTTGATTAAATTAGTCATCAATATTTTAGATTGAAAAAATGCTTATAAGTTTGAAGTGTGATTATGCTATAAGAGCCTTAATGGAATTAGGCTCAAATAAGGATAATGTCCCAATACAGAAAAAAGAAATAGCTGCAACTAGAGACATTCCTGGTCCTTTTCTAGATCATATTCTTTCTGACTTAAGACGATCTGGCTTTATTAACAGTTTTCGCGGCCCAAAGGGTGGACATTTATTAGCAAAAAGCCCAAATAAGATCAATTTATTGGAAGTGATAAATAATATTGAAGGAGAAGTTGCATCTTTAGAACCTGATGATAGTTGTTGTCATAAGTGGGTTTGGGAAGAGCTTGATAATTTGATTGCAAATAAATTAAGCGCTGTATATTTATCTGATTTGTTAGATCGCGAAGAGCAAGATCGCTCAAGTGATATTTCAAATTATTCAATATAAGGAAAATACATATGAATCATTTATTAGCTAGCAACATTACTGAGTTAATAGGCAATACACCTTCAGTTCAATTACCTAATTCCTTCACAAAAAATCAATTTGAAGTTATTTGTAAATTTGAAGTGTTCAATCCAGGAGGTTCTATAAAAGACCGAATCGCACTTTCAATGATTAATGATGCAGAAAAAAAAGGAAAAATAAGAAAAGGTGATGTAATTATTGAACCTACAGCCGGAAATACCGGGATAGGTCTTGCAATGATTTGTTGTGTAAAGGGCTATAAATTAATTTTAACTATGCCTGATGATATGAGTATAGAAAGAAGAAAGATTTTGGAAAAATTTAATGCAGAAATTGTATTAACACCTGCTATTGAAGGTATGACAGGCGCTGTTTATATGGCAGAACAGCTCTGTAAAGAAAAAAAGTATTACATGTTGCAGCAATTTAATAATCGTGCCAACCCCGATATTCATGAAAAAACAACAGGTCCGGAGATAATAAATGTAACCCCTGATTTAGATGTTTTTATTTGTGGAGTAGGAACCGGTGGTACAATTACTGGAGTTGGTAATTTTTTTAAGAAGAAAAAACTCCCAGTTAAAGTTATTGCAGTTGAACCGAAGAATTCTGCTGTTTTAAGTGGCAAGAAACCTGGCAGGCATGCTATTCAAGGAATTGGAGCATCATTCTTCCCATCGGTTTTAGATAAAAATGTTTATGAAAAAGTCATAACTATTTCTGATTATGAAGCTCAAGAAATGTCTGATCGACTTGCAAAAGAAGCTGGTCTTCTAGTAGGAATATCTTCTGGTGCAAATGTAGCTGCTGCATTAAAATACGGTTTTGCAGAAAAAAAAGAACAAAAAATTGTGACAATATTATGTGATACCGGCGAACGTTATTTATCAACAGGAGAATAAAATGACTATAAACGTATACATACCTACACCTTTTGTGAAGTTTACAGATGGGCAATCAAATATTGTTGTTGAAAAGACAAATGTATTTGATGCTTTGCATGAAGTTGTAAATAATTATCAACAGATGGGGCAACTTATTTTTGATACGGAAGGTAATTTGCCTGAACACATAAATGTATATGTAAACAATCAAGCAATTGATTCATTGAATGGTTTAAAAACTAATTTGGAAGATGGCGATCAAGTAGCCATTATTCCTGCTTTGAGCGGAGGTTAATTATGAATAAAGCGGAAGTTTCTGATAATAATGCATCTTTCACACCTGATGAAGTGATGCGATATTCAAGGCATATGATTATGGATCAAGTTGGTCCTATTGGTCAAAGGAAGCTAAAAGATGCCAAGGTTTTAATTGTTGGTGCTGGTGGACTAGGTTCTCCGGTAGCGACATATCTTGCTCTAGGCGGTGTTGGGACGGTGGGAGTTGTGGATTTTGATGTTGTTGATTTATCAAATTTGCAACGACAAATACTACATAGAACTGAGGACGTCGGTAAACCTAAAATTGAATCTGCAAAAGAATCTTTGCTTTCCTATAATCCGAATATTGAAGTAAGAACTTTTGAAGAACCTCTTGTATCAGATAATGCATTTAGAATATTGGAAGATTTTGACATAGTTGTTAATGGTGCTGATAATTTTGCTACAAGGTATTTAGTCTGTGATGCTGCCTTTCTGGCTGGCAAAACGGTTGTGGATGGTTCTGTATTATTATTTGATGGTCAAGCAACTGTTTATAAACCAGGAAGTGGGTGTTATCGATGTCTCTATCCTGCGCCTCCACCACCTGGTTTAGTTCCTTCATGTGCAGAAGCTGGAGTATTGGGTGCTATGACAGGATTAGTAGGCTCAGTTCAGGCTACTGAAGTTTTTAAAGAAATTTTGGGAATAGGTGAAAATTTAATAGGTAGATTAATTTTAATTGATTCATTAAATATGGAATTTAGGATGATGAAAATTAAAAGGGATCCAAAATGTCCTCTTTGTGGCGATAACCCTACAATTAAAGAATTAATTGATTATGATCAATTTTGTGGTACTCCACCTGTTACTGCGTTGGATGCACAATCATAAATTAGATTAACTTGATTGTAATTATAGTTGGAATAGTATAAGTATTTAAATTAAGGAGATTCAATGACAGTAACAGTAAAAATGGCTGCAGTTATACAAAAACTCACAGATAATCAAAAAGAATTTACTGCTGATGGAAATGACATTTATAATTTAATATTAAATATTGAAAATAGATATCCTGGATTTCAATCTCAGATTTTAACGGAATCTGAAGAGGTTCATCAATTTTTAAATATATATGTTAATGATGAAGATATAAGGTTTTTAGCTGGACTACAGACAATTATTAATGCAGGAGATACTGTATCCTTTTTGCCAGCATTAGCTGGAGGTCAGTAGCTAATTATGAAGGTAGCAGATTCATTAGATGCTCTTATTGGAGACACCCCTCTTGTAGACATTACTCAATTAATTAATAAAAAAGGTGTCAATATTTATGCAAAACTAGAAGGCTTGAATCCAACTGGCTCTATTAAGGATCGTATTGCAAAATACATGATGGATACAGCTGAGAAAAATGGAACTATCAAACCTGGACAAACTATTCTTGAGCCAACATCTGGAAATACAGGAATTGCACTAGCATTGCAAGCTCGAATTAGAGGATATAACTTAAAAGTTGTTATACCAGAATCTGTTAGTCAAGAAAGATTTGATTTACTTCATTCATATGGCGCAGAAATAATTTATTCACCAGGAAAGCTTGGAAGCAATGGTGCCGTTGCTTTGTCTAAGGAACTTATAAAAAAGAATCCAGATTGGTTTTATCCTTGCCAATATGAGAATGAAGCAAATCCTTTGGCTCACTATGAAACAACTGCTCCTGAAATTATTAAACAGATGCCAGAAATAACACATTTTGTATCTGGGTTAGGTACAGGAGGCACCTTGACGGGTTGTGGGAGATTTTTTAAAGAGCAAAAAAATGAAATTAAAATTATTGCTGCGGCGCCACATCCAGATGACCTAGTACAAGGTCTTAGAAGCTTAGAAGAGGGGTATGTTCCGCCTATTTTTGACCCCAGCGTGTTAGATGGACAAATTGTTGTAGATTCAGAAACATCATTTGCCACAACAAAGAAACTAATGAATGAATTTGGAATATTTTCAGGAATTTCTTGTGGAGCTGTTGTCAGAGCTGCGGTTATGCTTGCTGAAAGAATTGATTCTGGAAATATAGTGTTAGTTCTTGCAGATGGTGGTTGGAAATATCTTTCAACGCAATTGTGGACAAAAGATTATTCAGAAATCAAAGAAAATGTTAAGGATGTTTTATGGTGGTAATGTTTGGAAATCAATAGTGATCATAGAAATACCCATTTATTTTAAAAATTTTATTATTGAACATGCTGAAAATGATGTACCTAATGAAGCATGTGGAATTATTCATTCCAAAAATGGTCAACCCTCAAGTATTCATAAAGTAACTAATAGGGCAAATAGTCCTTATAGATATGAAATGGATGGACTTCAACAATTAAATTTAGAAAAAATAAGAGATGAAAATGGTGAAAATCTTTTTGCAATTTATCATTCTCATGTTGCAACAGAAGCAAAACCATCACCAACTGACATTAGGATGGCTTTTTTCCCTCCCGGTTCTTTCAATTCTGAACCAATGTTCGATAATATTTATTATGTACTTGTATCATTGGCTCATGATAATGCTGATGTCAGATTTTATAAAATTAATAAAGGGCCATCAGTTGAAGAAATTACTGTTAAATTTGTATGAACAAAGATGTGATGCATAAAGTATATTTGTCTCTTGGATCTAATTTAGGTGATAAAGTATCAAATTTGTCTCGAGCTATCTCTAATTTAAAAGAGTCTAATATTACCATTGATCGTTGGAATTCCAATGATCAGGAATCAATAGGAATATCATCTATTTACGAAACTGAACATTGGTCAGAAGATTTAAATCAAAAAGATTATCCAAATTATTTCAATATTGCATGTAGGGTTATTACTTCAAATGGTCCTATTGATTTATTGAATGAAATTAAAATTATTGAAAAAAAGCTTGGCAGAAATCTAGAAAAAGAAAAAAATTCACCTAGAGAAATTGACATTGACATACTGTTTTTTGATCAAGTCATTGTTGATCAAAAAAATTTAATTATCCCTCATCCTAGATTATCTTTGCGAGCTTTCGTTTTAAAGCCGCTCTCTGAAATTGCACCAGATTATATACACCCTATTGATAAATGTTCAGTAACCGAATTATTTGAAAAACTTACGAATATAGAAAAAAATAGTGTAAAAAAAATTAATTATTCAATTAATGAAAATTAAATTAAAAAATTAGGTATACCATTATCAATTTCAAATGTGTTGTTACATGAAGCATTTTGACATTGTAGGGAACCTGAAATGATTTCATTCCCCTTTTTTTCACTTGATGTGAGGTTTAAAGATGACTTACATGTAGGACAAGCTAAAAAATTATTTGCTTCTTCTAACATAACCATTTATCCTTTGATTAATATTTAAATCTTAATATAGCATAATAATTTAGGGATAAAATAAATTGTATTCATTAAAGAATTCTAGAATAATTAATGAAAATAATTTGATAATTATTAAGCCTGAGAAAAAATCATTATATATAGCTTTTTTTCAATCAATGTTAGCAGCAATTTTCTTTTGGGTTCTTGTTCAGTTTAGTGATACTCTAAATTTCTTTTTTTTGACAATTGTTTTTTTATTGTTGTTATTTTTTGGTGGTTTAGCAGTTTTAGGTATGATTTATTCAATTTGGGGTAGTAAGGCTATTATTAATTGCAATATAAAAAAAATCATATGGCAGCAAGGTCTTTTTGGTCTAGGAATCGGCACTGAAAAAGTTTTAAATTTTAACAAAATTCAAAATATAGAAGTCTTTATTGATTCAGATCAAAGATATAACCGCCACAATTTCGTTCTTATTGAAATTAACGTTATTGATAGTGCCAACAATAAAAAAAACATTATTTCAGAATTTATTCAAATGTCACAACTTGAAAAATTTAGTATGCAAATACATCACATAGCAGATGAAATAGCAATTGCTATTGGTTGCAAGATGATATCTGAAAAAAGTTAACTATATTTAATAATTATTTGATTGAGAATACGGCATAGATTTAGTACCTTGGTGTTGGAGTATTAAAACAATAATTTTTGTTAATCCGAAAGATGACTAGTGATTCCTAATTTAAGGGAAAAATGTGGTGTTGTAGGAATT
>PBEG01000005.1 GCA_002718395.1 Chloroflexota bacterium
AATCAAGAATTAAGGAGAGGGGGGACGTATCGTAATGGTGCAGTTACTCTTCATATGGATATTGACCATCAAGATATAAGAATCTTTGCTAATTCAACAAGAGAACAATACCCTTGGGTTAAGAAATGTGTCAATTTAACTAAGGAATTGTGGTTAAAAGCTAACTTAGACACCAAGAATGATATCATTGAGGGTATCAGAAGTGGTGATCTATGGCTAAATAAAATGAAATGGGATAAAAATGGCAATAGGATTAGAGGTAACGTATGTCTTGAGGTTTATCTACCTAGCCGTGGCACTTGTTTGTTACAACATGTTAACCTTGGAGCCTGTAGCATCGATGAAATACCTGGTGCTTTTGTTCAGGGTATGGATGAGCTATGTAAACTTCATCCTACTACTGGTATACAGGAACATAATGAGTATCTACCACCATCAATAGATAAGCAAGTAGGATTAGGAGTACTAGGTTTAGCTAACCTTTTGAAACTAGAAGGAGTAACTTATCTAGATCTAGCTGAAGCTTTAGATGAATACCATACACCTAAGCTAGGTATATCAGCTGTAAATAACACAGCATTCAGGATCGTACAAGCACTCCATATGGGCATAGAACGTGCGGCAGCAGTAGCTAGGTCACATTATATGGCAAGAGCATTTGCCATCGCTCCTACAGCTTCCTGTAGCTATCGTAGCGTTGATCGTGAAGGCAATACTTGTACACCAGAAATAGCACCACCAATTAGCAAGAGTATTGATAGAGATTCTGATACCTTTGGAGTCAAGACCTATGAATATGGGAATGTAGAAATTGCTAGTGAGGTAGGTTGGGATACATATAAGAGAGTAGCTGATGGTATAATTAAAATATTTAATAACACCGGGCTTCTTCACGGCTACAGTTTTAACTCTTGGAGTGATGCTGTAACCTATGACGAATCGTTCATTGAAGAGTGGCTGAATAGTCCCCAAACATCACTATATTATAGCTTACAAGTAATGGGTGACACACAAGATAAATCTGATGCTTATGCAGCAGTTGATCAAGATGATGTTAATGATTACTTATCACAAATAATGATGGGTGAACGAATAGAACCAGAATGTGATTGCCAAGAATGAGAGAAACCCCTTATCAAAAATTATACAAAAGAAAAAGAAAATGGACACCTGTACAAACAGCAGCAGGTAAACTAAAAGAAGGATCAGAAGAAACAATCCGCAGAGTACTTGCAATTAGACATATGGAGTTACCAGTAGGTGACTTCATTCAAGCTTCTCTTAATGAGATACCAGAACATTCAAGAGAATTACTACTATCCAATATTAAAGATGAAGAGAATCACGACCTCGCATTGGGTTATGCAGTCCAAGCATTGGGCGAAGATAGAGAAGCAGAAGCAGAAGCTAAAAGACTTAGAGACGCTTGGATTTCTCACCCTTCCCACACAATTGCAAAGGCATTGGTGGTTGAACGTGGAATCTTCTTCACCCTTTTACCCTTTATGAGGTTTAATGGTGATGCAGGATTACGAACAATCAGCGCGGATATTTCAAGGGATGAGCAGATCCACGTGGCGACTAATAGCCTACTCTGCACTGAACTTAACTTGGATATCCCTCCTTCTTTGGACAAACTTAGAAAGGCTACAATAGCTTGGATTTATCAACCACTAGGTATAAATACTACTGATAAATATTTGGACAAAAAATTCTGGCAGGATCAAAGTGATAATCTTATGTACAACGGCCGAACTAACGGGCTTTTTGAGACAAAAAGAGCAAGGATGCCTGCTTTCTTTGAACACAGCAATGTCAACCTCCCACAATACGCTTAACTATTTAGAGACTAAAGGTCTACAACAGAATGCTCTCATTGCAGAGCTTGATAAAAATTTCCCACCACTAACACCACACCCTTCTGAAACAACTAACGCTATCATGTATAGAGCTGGTCAAAGAACTGTAGTTGAGTGGGTGATAAATTATATAGAAGAAAACTAATGTGTTTTAGTCAACCTCAAATAAAATCTCCAAAGATAGAGAAACCTCAAGAAATAATTCCACCACCACCTATTGCACCACCACCACAAACTAGAGCTGCACCAAAAGTATTAGATCAAGTAGACCGTGTTGCACCACTATCTACAGGTCTTGCAATTGGAAATAGCAGAAAAAATTCAAGAAAACCTACTAGTTCATCTTCCCTACGGATTCCTTTAAATCTAGGTAATTCTAAAGGGGGATTAAATATTTAAAATGAAAGCAAAGAAAAGATATACTGAACTAACATCAACAAGAGATGACTTCCTAGATATTGCAGTCCAATGTTCAGAGTTGACTCTACCTTATTTAATAAGGAGAGATGATGGTAAGGTATCACATAGAAATCTAAGAACACCGTGGCAAAGTGTTGGTGCCAAGGCAGTAGTTACATTAGCTTCAAAGCTGATGCTTGCATTACTACCACCGCAAACAACCTTCTTTAAACTACAAGTCAGAGATGATAAGTTAGGTGATGAATTAGATCCAAGCATTAAATCAGAATTAGAACTATCTTTCTCCAAGATGGAAAGGATGGTAATGGATTATGTTAATGCCAGTAATGATAGAGTTGTTGTACATCAAGCAATTAAACAACTTATTGTTAGTGGTAATGCATTGATCTTTATGGGGAAAGATGGTTTGAAAACTTTCCCATTGAATAGATTTTGTGTCAACAGAGATGGTAATGGTAATGTATTAGAAATTGTTACCAAAGAATTAATTAGCCGTAAGGTATTAGGTAAAGAACTACCGGAACCTAAACCTAATGCTGTAGGTAACGAAGGTATTAAGGCTGGATCAGATGAAGATGAAGTTGAGGTATATACATACGTTAAACTGGAGAAG
This sequence comes from Chloroflexota bacterium, assembly GCA_002718395.1. Lineage (GTDB taxonomy): Bacteria > Chloroflexota > Dehalococcoidia > UBA2979 > UBA2979. Next base: position 2,893 of record PBEG01000005.1, read on the forward strand.
AGCAGTGGCCGTTGGGTATGGCATCAAGAAGCTTTTGATAAGATACTTCCTAATTCTCGTAGTACTGCTCCTAAGAATGCTTCTCCTTGGCTGGTCCTTAGATTCAATACATTTGATGGAGAGGATTATGGTAGAGGAAGAGTAGAAGAATTCTTAGGTGATCTAAAGAGTTTAGAAGCACTCTCTCAGGCATTAGTAGAAGGATCTGCAGCAGCAGCTAAGGTTGTATTTACTGTATCACCTTCATCCACAACTAAACCTCAGACACTGGCACAAGCTGGTAATGGAGCAATCGTACAAGGTCGGCCAGATGATATTGGTGTTGTTCAAGTAGGTAAGACTGCAGACTTTAAAACTGCTGCAGAAATGGCAGGAACTCTTTCACAAAGAATTAGTGATGCTTTCCTTATCCTACAAATTAGACAAAGTGAAAGGACAACTGCTGAAGAGGTAAGGCTAACTCAACTAGAACTAGAGCAACAACTAGGTGGACTATTTAGTTTGCTTACTGTTGAATTCCTTAAACCATATCTAGATAGAACTCTACTTGTTCTACAACGTAGTGGCCAACTTCCTAAACTACCCAAGGATGTTGTAAGACCACAGATTGTTGCTGGTGTTAATGCATTAGGACGTGGGCAAGATAGAGAAAGTTTAATTGCTTTCATTACTACCATTGCACAAACAATGGGACCAGAAGCAATTATGAAGTTCATTGATCCTTCTGAATACATAATGAGATTAGCTGCATCACAGGGTATTGATATGTTGAACCTTGTTAAAACACAAGAACAAATACAAGGTGAGATGCAACAAGCTCAGCAGCAACAGACACAACAAGCATTAGTAGAACAAGCTGGTCAACTAGCTAGTGCGCCAATGTTTGATCCAACAAAGAATCCAAATTTAACAGATGGAGAACAAAACACCAACGAAGAGAACCCGAACACGCAAGGTAATCCAACAGGAGACAGTTGAAATTAAGGTAGAAGATGCTCAACCAACAGAAGAGCAATCTAAGAATACTTCTAAATTAAATCACGAACAAAGATATCTACCTGTTATGAAAGTAGGTAAACCAAATATACGTCAGCCTGGTAAAAGAGTTGAACGTGTTGGGTTGGGTAACTTGAAAGTAATACACACAGATCCCACCACTTATACAAATTAATGGCAACACTTACATATGATCCTAGTGAACCACAAGACTCAGAACTCAATGAAGCTGAACAAGAATCATTAGCTATTGGGGAGAAAGCTCTTGAGGAACAGAACAAGATGCTGGCTGGAAAGTTTGAAGATGCTGAAGCATTGGAAAAAGCATACATTGAACTACAGAAAAAGCTAGGATCTACAGAAGAGACAACAGAAGAGACAACAGAAGAAGTAGAAACAGAAACTACTGAAGAATCAGAAGTCAATCCTACTGCTCAGTTAATCCAAGATGCATCAGTTGAATGGAATGAGAAAGGAGAACTTTCAGATGAAATGATGTCTAAGTTTGCAGAGATGGATAGCAAAGATCTAGTCTCTGCTTATATGGAGATGCAGCAATCACAACAGTCTGCTGATCTAACAGATAAAGAAGTCTTAGATATTAAAGGTTCAGTAGGTGGAGAAGAATCCTATGGCCAGATCGTTGAATGGGCTGGTCAAAATATGGATGAATCTGCAGTTAATGCTTTCGATACTTTGATTAATTCAGGAGATGCTGAGATGATCAAGTTAGCTGTAGCTGGTATGAAAGCACAGTATGAAGCAGCTAATGGTTATGAAGGCAGGATGTTGACAGGTAAAGCTGCACAAGACACTAAAGATGTATTCAGATCTCAAGCTGAAGTAGTCAGAGCAATGCAAGATCCAAGATACGATACTGATCCTGCTTATAGATCAGATGTATTTAAAAAACTAGAACAATCTAACATCAATTACTAATGATTCCACTCCTATCCACAATCATACTTACTGCATCCTGGTATGGCGATTACTTCCATGGCAGAACTGCAGCTAATGGTTCTATTTATAATATGAATGCAAGTACAGCAGCACATAAAACATTACCCTTTGGTACAAAACTAGAGGTATGTTATGAAGGATGTGAAGTTGTAACCATCACAGATAGAGGACCATTTATCCCTGGTAGACATTTAGATCTAAGCAAAGGTACTGCTAGAAGAATTGGTATGTTAAATACTGGTGTAGCACCAGTTACTGTAAAAAGGTTGAATTAAATGACAGTTACAACAAACGAACATGGTGTTCAAAACATTTTCGCTAAGGAACCTCCTATTATTATGAAAGAAACTGACAAACGTGTAAACGAAGAAGCAGAAATGCTAAACGGCCGGTTATCAATGTTAGGTGTAGTCGCAGCCCTCGGTGCTTACATCACAACCGGCCAGATCATTCCGGGGATCTTTTAAAAATATAACAATTAAACTATGAAAACTATTATCCTTTCCACTGCCCTTGTTGCATTTGGTGCTCCTGCTTTCGCTGGTCCTTTTGTAAATATCGAGGCTAACAGCTCATTTGAAGGTTCAAATTATGGCGGAACAACTGTAACTAATGATGTTGGTTACGAGAATAAGCTTGGAGAAAAAGCTTCTTACTACATTCAAGGTGGACCTGCACTTGTCTTTCCTGACAGTGGGGATTCAACTGTCGAACTACATGCTAAGACTGGTATCAATGCTGACTTGACTAAGCGTGTTGGTGTTTATGGAGAAGTTGCAGCAATGACTCAGGATTCAATCAATATGAATGAGAGTCTAAAACTCGGTACTAAAGTAGGAATTAAGTACACATTCTAATGGCAGCAACAACTCTAACTAGACAAGCACAAACAGATAGGTGGGGTGACTTTTGTAACTGGGTTACTTCCACTGAGAATAGATTGTATGTGGGTTGGTGGGGAACACTTCTAATCCCCACTTTACTAGCAACAGTTACATGCTTCATCATTGCTTTTATAGCAGCTCCACCTGTAGATATTGATGGAATCAGAGAACCTGTAGCAGGATCATTACTATATGGAAATAATATTATCAGCGGTGCTGTTGTTCCTTCTTCTAACGCGATTGGACTTCATTTTTATCCGATCTGGCAGGCGGCATCTTTAGATGAATGGTTATATAATGGTGGTGAATATCAACTCATTGTATTTCACGGGCTGATAGCAGCTCTTGCATATATGGGGAGAGAATGGGAGCTAAGCTATCGTTTAGGTATGAGACCTTGGATTGCTGTTGCTTATTCAGCACCAGTTGCTGCAGCTCTTGCAGTATTTATGATATACCCTATTGGACAAGGTTCATTTAGTGATGGTATGCCTTTAGGGATTAGTGGAACATTCAATTTTATGTTTGTATTCCAAGCTGAGCATAATATCCTAATGAATCCATTCCATATGTTTGGAGTGATTGGTGTATTTGGTGGAGCATTAGCTTCAGCTATGCATGGATCACTCGTAACATCTTCACTCATTAGGGAGACTACAGAGAATGAATCACAAAATTATGGGTACAAATTTGGACAGGAAGAAGAAACTTACAACATCGTCGCGGCGCACGGTTACTTTGGTCGGCTTCTATGGCAGTATGCTTCTTTTAATAACAGCAGGAGTCTCCATTTCTTCCTCGCCGCTTTCCCTGTTGTTTGTATCTGGCTTACTGGTATTGGCGTTAGTGCTATGGCGTTTAACTTGAATGGTTTCAATTTCAACCAGTCAATTAGTACACCTAATGGTGACGTTATTAATACTTGGGCAGATATCGTTACTCGCGCAAATCTCGGATTTGAGGTAATGCATGAACGTAATGCCCACAACTTCCCACTTGATTTAGCAGTTAAAACAGAGAAAACTTATGCCATCGGGTAAAGGAACATACGGAACAAAGAAGGGACGCCCACCTAAAAAGGGTAAATAAATAAAACGTCCGTTCATCCTTTTAGGACGCATGAAATCTAGATATGGAACGGGATCTAGACAACTAGGAGATCTAACATGACCCAAGTTGAAGTGCAAGCACGTGTAAAAGAGCAGAAGAACGCTGAGCGTCAGCGTAAGCTTTATTACCGTGGTGTTGCATACCTTAAGAAGTAAGTAACACAGGAGAGGAACACCTCAGAGTCGGATTCCTCTCCTATTCGGCACTAGCCCGCTACGGCGGATACCTTTTGCCAAACCGGTTTGGTAATACCTAACAAATTTACCAGAAAAAAATTCATCGATGAGAAAAGTAAACATATCAATTCAACAAATTAGTAAAACAAAATGGCAAATACACTAGTAACCTCAATAGGTACTCAAAATAATAGTTCCTCAACACCACTAGCACTAGGTACTACTTATACTGATAAGTATGATACCTATCTAAAACTATTTAGTGGTGAGATGATTAAAGCATATGAAAGTGCTTGTATCGCAAAGGGAACTGTACAGAATCGTACACTAAGAAATGGTAGGTCGCTTCAGTTCATCTACACAGGACGAATGACGGCTGAATACCATACACCAGGAACACCAATTCTTGGTTCTAATGATCCCCCGGTAGCTGAGAAGACCATTGTGATGGATGACCTTCTTATCAGTTCTGCATTCTTGTATGATCTTGATGAGACTCTAGCTCACTATTCACTTAGGTCTGAAATCTCAGCTAAGATTGGTCATGCTTTGGCTGAAGCATATGATAAGAAAATCTTCCGCGTGATTGCTAAGGCTGCACGGGCAGCAAGTCCTATCAGTGCTGCACCTGGTCCGGAACCCGGTGGTTCAATTATCAAAATTGGAAACAATAAAGAATATGATGCACAAGCATTGGTAGATGCATTCTTTGAAGCTGCATCAATTTTGGATGAAAAGAATGTACCTAAGAGTGGCCGTACAGCAGTACTATCACCACGTCAATACTATGCATTGGTATCACAGGTAGATTCAAACATTCTAAATAGAGACTTTGGTAATAGCCAAGGTAGCCTGACTTCAGGTGAAGGTCTCTATGAGATTGCAGGAATTACAATTCGACGTTCTAACAACCTTCCATTTATGGCAGGTACTGTTGCTTCTGTAGATGGAGAAAACAATGACTACTCTGCAGGATTTGGAGACCATTGTGGTTTGATCTATGCAAGAGATGCTGCTGCTGTTGTAGAAGCTATTGGTCCTTCTGTCCAAACTACTGGCGGAGATATCAAGACTATGTATCAAGGTGACTTGATCGTAGGTAGGCTTGCAATGGGAGCTGGAGTTTTGAATCCTGCTGCTGCTATTGAGCTTCAAGCTGCTAACTAGGTGAAGTAAATGGCTAGAAAAACTGAAATCAGTGGCGTTGGTACAGTATCGAGCCAGACTTGGTATCCAATGCCACCAATTGAATGGGGAAGAGCTGGTGCTGCTGTTGCAACTATTGCTATAGGAACTGGCTCTACTAATGATGGTGGTGGAGGAGGAACAGATGGTACAGTAAGTAATCAAGAAACTACAACAGATGGTAATGGTACAGGTCTCAAGGTAGACCTTACCATATCTGGTAATGTTTGTACTGCAATAGCTCCTGCTACAGGCGGCGGTCAGAGAGATGGTGTTGGTTATCGCATTGGTGATAAGATCACAATTACTGCAGCTAATGCTGGTACAAATAATAACGTAGTTGGTTATGTAACTTCTCTAGAGTACGAAAAAGTTTAAACCCTTTATATAAATAAATAACATGGCAAATCCAACAGATGCTGCTGGCGATAATGGTGTATCAGGCAGCACTTCAGGTATCAGTGGAGGTGATACAGCTATTCGTAAATCAGTAGCTGGCACTCAAGGTGGTACATATTCTCGATCTGATGTTTATTCAGAAACAATGAATCTACGCTTTGCATACCATAATGGTACAAGTGTAGAATGTGATACACCAACAATGAATCGAAGTTAAACACACACACATACACACGGGGAGCTTCGGCTCCCTTTTTTTTTATTAATAAATAACTTATGGCAACTCCCACAATATTCCAAACTGAAACCGAACTTTCCAGTGTGAACTCAATTCTGGGAGCAATCGGGCAAGCTCCTGTTTCACGTTTATTTGAGAAGAGAGGAGATGAATTAATTTTTATAAATCCTGAGATATCATTTATCTATAACATACTACAAGAATGTAGTAGTGATGTACAAAATGAAGGATGGGTTTTCAATAGAGAAGAACATTATCCGATTGAGCCATCATATAAATATGTAAGTTATCCAGACGCTGAACCTGAAAAAATAGGAGAGGGTAAGATTGTAGTACCTAAGAATGTATTGAGAATGGATGTAACTAACGGCCAAACCAATAGGACATACGATACTTCAATTAGAAGAGGTTTAGATGCATGGAAAGATGAGTTACTGTTATATGATAATTATAATCATACTTACGATTGGACTGAAGGTATTGAAGTCGATATAACATGGAAGTTTGATTACGAAGATCTACCTAGTGTATTCAAACGATATATAACATATAGGGCATCTGGTAGAGCTGCTGCACAGCTTGTATCCAACCCGGAACTAGTTAAGCTCTTAGGAGTGCAAGAAGCTCAAGCAAGAGCTGCTTGTGTTGAGTATGAATGTAATCAAGGTGACTGGACATGGTTCGGTACACCTGATAATACAATCTATAGATCCTATCAACCTTATAAAACATTAAGTAGATAATGCCAAGTATATCACAAACGACTCCTAATTTTATACATGGGATGTCAGATCAACCAGATGAATTAAAGAGACCTGGTCAAGTTAGAGAGCTAGTTAATTTAATTCCTGATGTTACAACAGGACTATCAAAGAGACCAGGGTTAGAATATATAAATGAATTAAAAGGTGATAATATATATGGCACTGGTAAATGGTTTCATATATACAAAGAAAACCCTGAAGTAGATACTGAGAAATATATAGGACGTATTGGTANAGATGGATTAGTTAAAATTTGGAATGCAGAGACTGGAGTAGAACAGAANGTAACTGAAAGAACATTCAGAGAGAAGTANTACCTTNGNCATGAANATNTAAATGACATACAAGTTCTAACTATTAATGATTTNACNTTTGTAGCTAATAGAACAAAGCCAGTACAGATGGCTAGAACCTCTAGAAGGGTTAGACCACAGGAAGGTTTTATTGAGATCAAACAATTTGTTGTAGGTACTACTTATCAACTAGGAATCTATCTAGCTAGAAATTCTAATCTCCCACAAACTGAACAAACAACAACTACTGTAACTAGAGTTGATGTAGACACAGAGTACTTCTGGAAAGCTGATGGTACTTGTAGATTAGCAATGGCTCATTATGATGTCATGCTAGAAAAAGGTAATGATCCTAGTAAGACTGGATTGAGGATGGATTTCATTACTCAATGTCAATCAGTACCACAGAATATAGATAAGAATAAGAGAGATGATAGGTACACACATTCTTGGAATATAGTAGATGGTGGTACAGGTTGGGAAGTTGGAGATATAGTTAAATTCTATCCACCACTAACTAGTGCTCAACGTAATTGGCCTAGAATGGATTCAGATCCAGATAGTTATTTTGGTGTACCAGACCAACCTGAATATGCTGTTCGTATTACTGAAGTAGAAAAGACTACTTTAAGTGGATTAGGACCAGGTACTATTATCAGTGAAACATTCACATCAACAGATACCAGAACTACATTCTTAGCTAAGATTAATACTGCAATTGCAGCAGCTACTGGTTATTCTGTAGAGACTGTTGGTAATGGATTCTATGTCACAAGATCAGACGGTCAACAATTTATAATTGCTTATAATGATCCAAACTTAGTTAATGTAATTTCAACAGCAGATAATAATGATGTTGGATCAACTGAGAATCCTATATCAGAAGTAGATAATGTAAGTCAACTGCCTTCTCAATGTAAGCATGACTATATTGCTAAAGTAAATAATCTAGGAGATTCTGTTGGTGCTTACTATGTTCAATTCATAGGAGATTTCCAATTAGATGGTAAGGGTGTATGGGAAGAATGTGCTAATCCTGGTATTGAAAATACTCTTAGTGCATCATCAATGCCTATGGTTATTAAGAGGTTAGCAGATCTAGATAACTCTGTACAAGTAGAAGGTCAGGATCCTATCTTCACCTTTCAAGTTGGTATACATGATTGGGCATCAAGAGAAGCTGGTGATGATATAACTGTACCTAGACCTAGCTTCTGTCCAGAAGAAGGAGATTCTACTACTGGTAGAACTATTAATAATTTATTCTTATTTAGAAATAGATTAGTTCTATTAAGTGATGAGAATATCATTATGTCTAGAGCTGGAGATTATACTAATTTCTGGGGAGAGTCTGCATTAGCAGTTAGTCCAGATGATCCTATAGATATTTCTTGTGCAACAAATAAATCTTCTGTTTTATATGGAGGTATTGTTGTTAATAATGGACTTGTATTATTCAGTAACTATAACCAATTCTTAATAACAACTGATGCAGATGTACTGTCTCCATCTACTGTAAAGAGTAGTTTGATTTCATCTTATAGTTTTAATAAAGATACTCATCCTGTACCTATTGGGACTAATGTAGCTTGGTTCTCAGAAGCAGGACAGAACAGTAGACTATATGAGATGACTAACATCCAAAGAGATAGTCAAGTTGTTGTAGCTGAACAGAGTAAGATAGTTGCTAAGTCATTACCTAATGGTATTAACCTTGTAGCTCACTCTAATGAGAATGGATTAATACTTGCAGCATCAGCCGGTAATAGTGAAGTATGGGGTTATAAGTATTTTAATAATAATAATCAAAGGGATTTATCTTCTTGGTTTAAATGGAATATCCCAGATGAAGTTGTCTTTCATTGTTTGATGGGAGATACTTATTATATTATTGTTAATATAATATATCAAGACTCTGTTTCTAGAGATGACCTAGAGGAGTATCCAAGATCATATCTACTTAAGTTTGATCTAGATAAAAGGGATCAAGGTGAAGATTATGTTTATCTAGATAGTTGGAAAAACATAAATTCATCAGACATGGTATATGACAGTACTACTAATACAACAACATTTGAGATGCCTATTCCTTATTTTGAAGGATTAGCAAATAAGTATGGGTCTGATGGATTAAGATTATTTGATGTAGCTACAGAAGGTTCTACTGATACAACAGGTTCAAGTACACCAGTCTCAGTAGGACAAGCGGAAGGTGTAGCTATTTGGACTAGCTTCTTTCCAAATGCACCTGAAAATATAGTCAATGCTTTTGACGGTAATCCTGATACAAAGGTTACTGCTGATAGTTCAAGCTCTAGTGGAAGCACAGAGATTGTTTTAAGTGCAATATCAAATGAAGGTATTACTACTAATGCACTTAACTGGGTTACTTGTGTTTGGTTAGAAGGAACATTTGACGGAGAACATGCTGCACCTTTTGTTAGAAAATGTACAGATTTTACCATTAGAACTGTAGAAGAAAATAATGTAGAATATTGGGAGGTTACTTTATATGGTATTAGTGAACATAGAAGAAAGAGGATAGAAAAAGAATTTTGGTTAGATAATGATATTGAAGATAATGATCTTGCAGACTATAATTTCTATATTAAAGATAGTAAGAGTTATACTGAAAGATATCTTAAGTCATCTTATCCTAATCTAAAAGTTGGTTTACATAGTAATACTGATGATAGACAAAGAAATCCAGATTTTACACATACTGATGGTCTGAAATATTGGACAAATGTACCGGCTGGTTCCATCTATGGAGTACAATATGTATCACAATATTCTTATCCACATGATGTTCAAAGCGCACTCTATTTTGATAGAGGATCTATAATACCTGGCCTATTTGATAGCTTATGGATGTTTCCTAATCAAGATGGAACACAAGATACAGGTGGTTCCAGTAGATGGAAATATGTATATAACCCAACTAAATGGGAGATATATAGAGGAGATAATTATGGTAGTAATAGGATGCGGGTATTTGGTTATGATTTACATGATCCTAATGAACCTGGAAAATGGTATGTATCTGAAGCTTTAGGAATCAGTGAAGGTACGATTATACCTGTTATTTTACAGAAAGATGTAAATGATGTTAGAGATATCAGGCATGGTCACTTAAGCCAATCCGCTGCTGCTTGTCTATGGGCACAAAGTGGATATAAATTAGCTGGTGCTTGTAATGAATACACACAATTTGATCCAAACAATCCTGGTGCTGAAATTTTCTGTAAAGATGTAGATTATACTCAATGGGTTCCTAATGGTCCTGGTCAAGCTCCTACAGCAAATTGGGCTGGAAACCCGACTAGATTAGGTCCAGATAATCCTAGATACATATATGAAACTGAGATTGTTGAGCCACCTCAAGGCGATGCTGAAGCTGCAGATTTCACTTGTGCTCCATCTGCTTTCATTCATGAAGGTACATATGATCCACATTCTTATGGATGGGTTGGTAAGAGATATTTTGATGGTACTTACGTTAAGATTGCAACTAATGTATGGAAGCTTTTAGAAGCAACCCAAGTAAATGATGGTACTTTAGATTCTAATGGTAATCGTCGGTGGAAAATACATATTGAATTTGTAGATTGTGCCATGACCACACACGTCATGGATTACTATGAATCATCACCACTGTTGCATGTATCTTTAGGTAATACTATAGGTGATACTGCTGCAGATGCAAATGGTGTTTCTAGAACAGTGCAAAATGGAATAATTGGGGATGGCGGGAATCTACCTAAGCTTCCTGGTAATGATGATGATTACCTACGAAAGCATGGTGTAGGAATTGGTGATTCTTACTTTATAGGAAATGCAACTTTAGATGGCAGGGCTGATGATTATACGATAAATAGAGCACAAACAGATTTCCATATGTTAGCCTATACTGATGTAGGATTGGAAAAAGGTTATGAAGGAAATGAAACTTCTAAAATTTATCATATAGGTAAAGTTGAAGGAATTGATTTCCCTTTATATTCTACTCCTAATTATTTTGGTGGATATTATGATAATGGTACATTTGGTAAAGCTATAACCCTTGACGATAAAAGCGAATATGCTGGTACTGGGTACATTGTAGGTACACATACTAGCGCAGCCATGTTTGCTAAATATGGTAATTATCCTAACGTTGAAGTTCCCTATATTATTTCAATACCTGGTGGTACATTTACAACTACAGGAATACCACAAGATATAATTGATATAGAACCTATACCGCCTAAAGTTATTGATGTTGATAATATATCAGTAGCTACTTTTAGACCAGATGATGATACTGTAATAATTAGTTCACCTAGCGGACCACTTCTTTCTCCTTCAGAAGTAAATATATTTCCTATTCAAGATGAAGAATCTACAATAATTATTTCTGGTGATCCTAATCAAACTGTTGAGATTCATAGAGTTAATTTAGACATACAACAAACAAGTATGTTTTGTTCAGATCCTACTAGTGTAACTTGTGTGTGGAGAGATGGTAAACCATGGGGTGAATTATCTGGTCCTTTTGTTAGAGGTTGTAGTGAGGTTAAATTCAGTGAATCAAATGGAGTATTAACATATGAATTTTTCGGTTATGCTAGAGATGATGTAGAACTAAGTGGTACTCCTCAGTGGTATACTCAAGATTATAATCTAAACACCTGGAAATTTACAAAGATCGGACATTCATTTGATAATGCTGGGTATAATAAATTATGGAAGATGAGAAGTACTGGAACAATTGTTCCTTACTTAGTAGCCTACAAAAGATCTTCTGGAGCGGACGAGTATGTAATCCTTAAAGATGGAAATAATAATGATATTAGAGCTAAAGAAATATATGGTTGGTGGTTTGATGTAGTTACTCAAAATTACAAGGTTAAGATTAAAAACGCTAGTGATGTTGATATCATTCTTTCTTTTCCAAAAGCTACATGGCCAGGTCATTCTTTACCTCACGGTGGTGGAAATATAGAGTTAGTGAATGACAGAATTTTTTATTCTCCAGAAGCACATATTTTCTTATTAGAAGATCCAACTGAACCAGCACATTATGGTGTTGTTGAAAAGAGAGGACCACAATATGGTATATGTAAAAACCCAAGCAATCTTGTACCATTCCAACAACCTGCATCATTAATCGATTATGGTACTATCTATAACGATCCAAATGTTGTATCAGGAGTATGGTTAAATGGTATAGATGATAATTATATTGCTCAACCATATGTATTACAAGCTTCTGCTGCTAGAGTTAGTATCATTACAAAAAATGATGTCAAGTATCATAGAGTTGAAATATATGGTTTACCTGTCGATGGTTCTAGTTCCACTCCTCAGTGGTTTACAAGGGATTATTTATGGGTTACTTATCCTGATATTAAGTTAGGATGGGTAGCTTTATATAATCAAGATATAGTTGATGGTCCTACTTCAATGACTTGGACTAATCCTGGTGGAAACATTGAGAATTCTGGTTCATTCCTATATGAACAGATAGAAGATATTGTGGGAGATAGGCGAGTTGGGTCAGGTTATGAGAGAGATCTTACCAACGAAAGATGGGTTCAAACTTTCCATGGTTTTGATTCATCAAATGGAGAACCAATATGGAAAATCACTATATCATATATAGATACAGCAACTTCAGGATTACAAGATACCTATCTTTATCATAATTACCCAACCAAAAAAGTTTATGTAGACATATATGAGGATTACCGACCAGTTGACGAAGGTGGTAATGGTACTGGTCCTTATGCAGGTGGTGCTTGGGCTGAACCATTAACAACTAGAAGCATAAGTTATGTAAAACAGAATCCTATTGAAATTTACGGTAATTCAAAAAATGAGTATGTTATAAGTGAAGGTACAGCCGATAGCAACGGTGATTATACCTTTACAATACCTGCAAATGAATCAATTGCTGAGATAATTGTATCTGATTCGATTTCATCAATTACAATAGATGGTACTCCACTAATAAATACAGAGTTTGAACCTATGATGGCTACAGTAACAGGAGATAAAACTACAACACCTGGCGTTCTAGGATATGTATATGAATCAAAAGTAAGGCTACCTACTATCTTTGTTAATAAGAAGGAAGGTCAAAGTGTTAGATCATTAACTAATTCATCATTAACCTTACATAGAGTTAATTTTGATATGGGTAATGTAGGATCTTTCAATGTAGAATTAGATAGAAAAGGAAAGGATAATTATACGCTATTATATGAAGCAACAGAAATGGATAGTTATGTAGCTGATGCTAATCCAGCTGTAGCATCTATGCAGTTTACTGTACCTATATATGATAATAGCAGGAATACTGATATTACAATTACATCAAAGGAACCAGTACCATTTACATTGTATTCAATGACTTGGGAAGGTAGTTATACAGATAAATATTATAAACGTGTCTAAATACATTCATCCAATTACTCTAGAGGTTGCTTATCAAGTAGCCTCTAATCTGCTCCCAGAAGACGCTCAGGAAGTCAGAGAAGGTCACGGGCATGTTCCCACCATCCACCTACCTTTGGCTTGCCTGAAAGGCTTCTGCGTGTCTTTCACGGTTCCTAACGGTAAGACTGCCGGTATAGCCGGAATAACTGAAGAAGGTGCAGTATGGATGTTATGTACAGCAGCCATACATGAATACCCACTTACTTTTGCACGGGAAGCTAAAAGGTTTATTGATAGTAGACCAGAAGATGTCTTGTGGAATATAGCAGATAGTAGGAATAAAGTACATCTAAGGTTATTGAAACATTTAGGTTTCACCTTTGGAAAAATTTTTCCCTACGGACCAAACAACATACCATTTATTTCATTTTACAAATGTGTGAGCCAATCTCGCTTGGTATTGCCACAGCAGCTTCAGGTGCTATTGGGGCAATCGGAACCCACCAATCAACAGTTGGAGGTATAGCAGCTTCTAATAAAGCAAAAGCTAGAGCTTTTAACCAACAACTAAAAATAAGAAAAAGTACAGATATTAGGAATATTGCCTTAAGACAACAAAATCTACTTGGATATTCAGGGCAATTAAATCAAAATGAAGATGCTGCATTTAGAGCTTATGGAGCTGCACAAGGAAATTTAAATCAATTGTTCGATGAAGCAGCATTTGCAAATCAAGATCAATTAGTTAATTTACTTCAATCTCAATCATTAGCATCATCTGGTGTAGCCACAGGTAGAAGTACAGATAGAGTTGATAGCCAAGCATTAGCTGGTTTCCAAAGAAGTCAAGCTATTCAAGCACAAAATCTATCTAATGCTGTTAGTTATACAGATCAAACGTTGAGAGAGATAAGGAGACAGAAGATACTAGCAGATCAGAATGCATGGCAAAAAGTTAATGTACAACCTGTAGAAACACAAATACCACAAGCACCACAAATGCAGGCAATGCCTAGTGCATTAGCACCAGTTACAGGAGTACTACAAGCAGGACTAGCAGGATTTAATACTTATAGGCAGTTAAAAGCACCTAATCCAAATAGAGAATCACTTGGTCCTAATACACCAACTGGATATTTAGATTGGCTAGCTGATGGATCAGATCCACTAACTCAAACTCCAACTGAATTCAATTTACTCTCTGATCCTAGTTGGGGAGAATTTTAAACTATGGCAAAATTTAAACCAATTCAATCAGATACCAGGTTTAATCCTAGTAAGATAACTGATAACACTCTTCAATTACAAAGACAATATTCAAGAGAAGCTGATGCTGAGGAAAAGTATTTAAAACAAATACAAGCTAACCAAGAAACTCAAATAAAAAATGCACAGCAAGCAGGTAAAAACTTACAAGAACTAAGTAAATTCTCTAAAACAATCACTGAAGCTTTAGTTGTAAGGCAGCAGGAAGAAAACGAGAAAGAATTTCAATTAGGTATTGCAGACTTCTATGAAGAGAATAGAGATAACCCTGATGTTGACGCTGCTGCAAATCAGGATTTAGGGGAAGAGGAATTAATTGAAGCTGATGAACAAATTCAAAGTTATGCAGGTGCCATTCAAAAGAATGGTGGTGATAGAGAAGTAGCTAGAACTGTAAGAAATAGTAGTGGTTGGAGAGCATATGGAAGAGCACTTGCTGCAATGAGTAATGCTGCATCCTTGTATGGACCTTGGATGAAGGAACAGTTACAGAATACTACTATGGAATTCACTGATCCAACAACTGGAGAAACATTTACTCCTGCTACGGCGAAAGGTAGAGCACAGAAAGCTGCTGTGATGTCAATTCTTAGGACTAATTTCTTTAATCAACATGGGATGGGGAATTACAAAAGAGAACTGCTAGCTAAGTATGCATTTCCGAAGATGTATGAGATTGATAATAAGATTATAGCTGAAGGTTTATTGCAGGATGATATCAATAGTTCATTTAAAGAACGTACAGAGTTATTTGCTACTTTCAATTCTAACAAAGATCTTGGTGGATTAATGCATGGTCTAGCTACTACTGTTGATGCAGAAGGTAATGCATTAGGTTATGAAGGTGCTTGGAGAATGCTTGGTACTCATTTAGATAAAATGATAGAAGCTGGCACTCTTACTCACACTGATGTTGAAACCATGAAAGAGCAAGCACAACCTGGTATGGGTGGTAAAACTTTTGGTGAATTACATGGTACTTTCTTTACTAATATACAAAGAAAGATAGTAGAGTCTAAGCAGAAAGCATTTAGTCAAGAATTAAGAAATTACGACCAAGAATATATAGTAAGAGAACAAGAGTTAGTGACAGCACTTACAGAAATGGGGAATTATACTAGAGCTGATATTGCAGCAGCTCAGGAATATCTACTCTTACTTCCGAGAGGAAAAGAAAGTTCTGTAATAGCGGCAATGGGAGCAAACTTATCATACGATGCTAAGCAGGAAAAAATGCTAACTGAACTTGCTAATAGTTATGATAAAGCTGGTCTCCTTGATCCAAGTTGGGTAAAAAATAACCTACCACATAAAATGTGGGATAAATATCTATCAAGAGCTGCTCAGCAATCTTCAACTAGAACAAGTGGAGATTACAAAGCACATGAAAAAGCACTAACAAACCTTGTTAGAACTACACCAGGAATTACCTTTGGTGATGATCATCAAACAAAGTATACAGGTACTTTAATAACTGGTAAAATACTTGATAGTTTCAGACGTAGAGTAGCAGTAACTGGAGATCCTGATACAGCAGCAGCAGAAGAAAGACAGAATTATCAACAACGAATTAAAGATCCTAATGATGCTTGGTTTATAGATCCAAAAGATGGTACATTTCCAAACTGGGGAGCTAATAATGCATCA
>PBEG01000006.1 GCA_002718395.1 Chloroflexota bacterium
GGGGAAGACATTGTACAGAACATTGGTACCTATAATAGTCCTAATAATAAGGTTAGCCAAATCCTCAAAGAAGGAGATGTAAGTGGCTTTGAATTCTTTACTGGTCAGGGTGGAGACGCCACTAACAATGCTAATACAGATTTGGATGAAGTTGAGTCATTAGATGTTTATGCTTTGGGTGCTAAGAAGACTATTACAAAAACTGGTGGTGATTTTACCTATGATAGCACCAAAAAACTATTGGTTCCTACAGATGCTGGTAGAGAGAAGTTATACAACTTCCCATATCCTCCTAATGAGTTAAATCCAAGTAGAATTAACTATAGAGTAGTTACCGATCAAGGAGCAGAAGGATTTGCTGTCCTGATGCCTGCTAAGATTGCAAATACCTTAACTAAGACTAAATCATTTTATTCTAGCTTAGGGCAACCTGCTAGCAATAAGTTCTCTGCTGATATTTCTTTACAGAATACTGGAGATGCTGAGGTCTTACAGATAGCTGATAATTCACTCTTTAGTGGAAAAGGAGATAATAATTTCATTGAATGTGATAGTTTCTCTGGAGATCCATCCAATGAGTTGATATTTGGTGATGTTGTTACCTTTGTTGATGATGGAGATAATAGTAATGCAGCTCAGACTGTAAGTAAGTTGGTATGGTTTGCTACTGCTCCTGCTGGTTATGGTGAGGACAGAGCTAAAGCTAGAATCTACTTTACTACAGCTTTGGAATATAATGTAACTGGTAAAACAGTACAAAGAATGAGAGTAAAGAGTAGAGGTACTGCTAGTCAGAATCTTATCTTCCAACTTCCTCAGGATACTATTGCTACACTGGAAACTAACCCAGAAGCTACTGGTATTGAGTATGAAGTTTATAGGGAGTTTATGGTTGAGTTGGGAGCTTCTGCTACAGAGTTTACTTTAACAACTACCTCAGCTAATGCTTCATTTTTAACTAATGTAAATGATGTAACTGTTAGTATTATTCAAAACCTATCTTCAGGTTCAGACCCTGCTGCTATTGTGGGAAGGGTTATACCTCTTAGTAGTATTGAGCAAGCTAATAATGATGGTACAAAGGCAGATTTTACCATAGAAGAACCTATTTCTGCTGATGTTGTCCTAAAAGTATTATGTCCTGTTCTTATTACTAATGCAACCTGTAGGAAGAAGTTCCTTAAGGAAACTGTTGTTACTATAAGTGGTCAGCAAGCTAGAAATGAAGTTATTTCTTTGGGTCTTACTGATGGTTATGCTTTGGTAAAAATAGTTACTAGTGATACAAATGTAGATATTACTGATAACTATGAGTTTGATAATGGTATGAGAGATAATATTTATGATATTGCTCGTATTAAACTCAAGGAAGGTAGAAAGATTTATAGAAATCTAGATGATGACATTGAACCATTCAAAGCCACAGTTCAATACTTTGAACATGATACCACTGGTGATTTCTTTAGTGTTGATTCCTATACTCATACTAAGGGTATTGCTTATAAAGACATTCCTTATTATAATCCAGTAACAGGCAGACCTAGGGATGCTGAATTTACTGCTAGCAGCGTAATTGCTCTAAGGGATTGTGCTGATTTTAGACCATCTGTTAACACTAGGTATAGAGATGTTACTAACACCTCTAGTAGGAAAGGTCAGCCTAATTGGAAAGCTTTAGCAGAAGAAGGTACATACTATCCTTCTCTTATCTCTCCTGTTACTAATAACCTTGGTGTATTGGGAAATCAGGATAATAATGGTTCTAGGGTTAGATTCCAAGATACCAACTATAGAGATCCACTGAATAATGGTAATGGTACTGCTCCTAGGATGCCTATTCCTAATACTAGGTTTAAGTCAAATATCACCTATTATATGGCTAGGTATGACTCCCTATTCTTGGAGAAGAATGGAGCCCTCACTTTAGTCAAAGGGGTTTCTAGTAATAGTCCTCAGCCACCTGCTGACCTATCAACTGGTATTAGGTTGTATGATTTGTATTTGCCTCCTTATACCTTTGCTGCTGATACTATTAATGTTAAGAAGTTTAACTATAAGCGGTATAGGATGAAGGATATCGCTAAGATTGAAAGAAGAGTTGATAGGATTGAAGAACTAGTAACCCTTTCTATTCTGGAGCAGAGTGCTCTTAATATGTCTGTAAGGGATGCTGTAACAGGTCTGGATAGGTTTAAGAATGGTATTGTAGCAGATAACTTCAGAGACCATAGTAAGGGTGCTGTGGGTGATCAGCAGTATAGAAATAGTATTGATCCTAAAACCACACATCTGAGGTCTCCTGCTTTTGTGGATCAACCTGAGTTGGTTGAGGTAGCTCAAAGTGAAGAGGAAAGAGCCCTTAAGAACTATACAGTCAATAATGGTATTGCTACCTGTACATTCACTAATGTTGATTTTATAGATCAACCCTTTGCTACTCGTACCATTAACCTCCAACCTTTCTCTGTCTTTACCTATCAGGGTAGTCTGGAGATATATCCTCCTATTGATACCTTTGAGGATATTAATACTCTTCCTGATTTGGTGATTGAAGATAATAATGTATTTGATGCTATGGTTAACCTTACTGGTGACCTATTAGAATCAGGTATTGGAACTGTATGGGGTGGTTGGGAGAATACTGGTAGGATTTCTACTAGTGTTAATAATACAGTTCAAAATCTTCCTGGTACAGCAGCATCTATTAATGCTATTGCTGGTGCTAATGTTGCTAACTTCCCTAATGGTGGAGCAGGTTCAATTCTTAGTACCTCTAACACCAGTAGCACCAATATGGCTAGACAGCAGAGTGTAACATTCCTGGATGTTACTAGTGCTCAGACTGTAGAAACCTCCTATGGGGAGAGGGTGGTAGATGTATCTCTAGCACGTACTATGAGATCTAGAATTGTAAAAGTTTTAGCTAGAAGGATGAAGCATAATACTCGCTTTTATGCATTCTTTGATGGTATTGATGTATCTCAGTGGATTTCACCAGATACAATGAGATCTGGTAGTCTTTTCCCTGATGGAAAAAAGAGATATTTTATGGTTAAGCAAAGTCACTTCTTTATGTATAATTCAGGATTTGGTAAACCTCTTTATAGTGATGCTGCAGGTAATATTTCTACAGTCTTCTTAATTCCTAATGGTCAACCTCCAGTTAAGAATGCAATCTATGAAGGGGTTAGAAGTCTACAGGATCCTGATTTCTTCCAAACAGGACAACCTTCACGTAGCTTTACTACAGGAACTAAGATCTTAAGACTTACCAGTAGTGAAACCAATGTTGATATTAGTGATGACCAACTAGAAGGATTTGCTGAGAGTAGTTTCACTGCTTCTGGAGTTATCCTAGATAAGCAGGAAACCATTGTATCCACCAGGGTTCCTATTATTAATCCTGTAACTGTGGAGATACCTGATGAACCTGAACCAAATGATCAGGATCCAGTAGCTCAGACATTCCAGGTAGATAGAAATAATAAAGAAGGTGTCTTTGTTACTGAACTAGATGTGTATTTCAAAGAAGCAGATAAGAACCAGAGTGTTATGGCTTATCTGGTTAGTACTGATGGAGAAGTTCCTACCAGAGAAAAGCTTCCACATTCTATGGTAGTTAAGAATCCTACAAGTATATTAAGAACTGTAGTTAAACTTCCTAGTGGTTCTACTGCTGCTGTTACCTTAAAGAAAGGAACTGCTATTGTAGGTAAGAAATCAGGTGCTACTGGTATAGTTAACTCTGATGTTAAGTTTAACAGCACCAATACCAACACAGACAAGAATGTTACCAACACAGTGTTTAATGTATTGCTGAGTAACTATGTTGGTGAGTTCCTACCTGGTGAGCAGTTTGAAACCACTAGCAGTAAGCAATCTGATGTAAAGAATACTACATTCACTATTGCTAAGAATGAAGTGCAAGTGGAGTCATTAGAGATTATTGATATGGGAGATGGTTATGGTAATGCCACAGTAACATTTAGTGCTCCTCAGTTACCTGGTGGAGAGACAGCTACTGGTCAAGTAACAGTTTCTGCTACTGGTGAAGTTTATAAGATTGAACTATTGACTTCTGGAAGTGGTTATACCAAGGCTCCTGGTGTTACTATTAATGGTAATGGAAATGAAGCTACTGCTGTAGCTAAGGTTATCCCTGGTATAGAAGCAGTTACTATGGGTGTATGTACATCAGATGATGGTACAGCAGCTACTACCTTTAAGTTTGAAGCTCCTGTTTATCTACTTGGGAATACTTGGTATGCCTTCGTAGTCAAGTCACCCAATTCTATGGAGTATAAGATATGGTGCTCTAAGATGGGTGAAAACCAAGTGGGCACAGAAACCAGAGTGAATGAGCAACCTAATACTGGTTCTCTGTTTATGTCTCAAAATGGTGGGTTATGGACTGAGGATCAAACTCAGGATGTTAAGTTTAAACTTAAGAGAGCTAGCTTTGATGTTAATAAGAATGCTCTGGTTAGTCTCCAGAATGCTCCTATTGGTACTAAGCTTTATCCTAATAACCCCATTGAAACTGCTGAGCCTCCAGCAGCTGGACATGCAGCTAATAATGTATTTGGTGGAGATGCCAAGGTGGTTAGAGTATACAGTTATCATCATGGTTTAGAACCAGGTGATTATGTGTCTCTGAGTGGAGTTAATGGTACTGAGGTTATCATTGTCGACAACGTCAGCGTACCTGCAATTGGTGGCATCCCTGTTAGTGAGTTCAATGATTTACATATAGTTCTTCAGTCTACCTTGAATATGTTTACCATTAAGGTATCAGAGGCTTCAACTAAAGCTGATAGGGGTGGTGGTAATATAGTTTATGGTTCATACAACAATCCTTATCAGGTATTGGATGTATACACAGGCGTTATGCAGTTTGGCAGTTCTACATTTAATGCTACAGCTAGAACCATTGGAGCTGCTGGTTATACTGGTTACAATGAGACTAATGCTTATGTTTTAGATGATCCCAATCCAATCACTTTGATGGATAGTCATTATTATAATGGAGCTAAGCAGGTTGCAAACTACCTTAATGAGATTAAGTATGACGATCCCTTCCATCTACAAGGTCAAAAGAGCTTGTTGACTTCTGTTTTAATGTCTACAGCTAGTGATAAAGTATCACCAGTAGTAGACCTCACAAGAACAAATGCTACTGTTATTACTAATCTGATTGATAATCCACAATCAGGAGATGAAGCTTATGGTGAGCAGGATGTTAAACTTAGACTCAAAGGAGATATATCAGCAGTTGCTAGTGTGGTAACAGGTGGAGATATCAACTGGACTGATAGTAAGAATGTTGCTAGGGTAGCTTCTATTAAAGCTGTAGATGGTAACAATAAGAGGGTTACTATTTCTGGTAGTTTTGCTCAATACTTTACTAAGGTTTCTACTCTTAGTGACTCAGCCTTGGCTGCTATTGGGGTGGATAATGTAAGTGTTAGCAGTGCAGATGAGTTCTATCCTGAGACTAACAACAATGGCTCCTGCTATTCTAAGTGGATTTCTAGACTATTTGTCTTTGAAAATGCTTGTGATGGTATGGAAATCAAGTGTAGCTCTATCTTCTATGGTAATACAGTTAAGACTTATGATAGTGAAGGTTATGTAACCTCAGAGAAAGTGGTATGTAATAACATTAGAGTATACTACAAACCACAGAATATTGGTTTTGATGGTGAGTTGGCTAATGTTAACTGGATTCCTATCAATGTTGATGGACTTCCTGATCAGGTAGAGCAAATTGAGCCTAGATCTTCTGAAGATGTAGATCCTAGACGTCTTAAGTCTGGTGACTGGCAGCTTCTTACCTGGAGTATTCAGGACATTGCACAGTTTGATGGAGTAGCAATCAAGATTGTTATGACTTCTGATAACCCAGCTTTGGCTCCACTGATTGATGATGTGCAGATTGTTTGTAGTGAGTGAGGATAAATAATGAAAAGTAAAGTAGAAGGTTTCTCCAGCATTTACAAAGATCCCAATTCTGGGGTTGTAGTAAATAGAGCATCAACAGATAGGACTAGATATAGAGCAGCTAAAAGGCAGGCTTTACAAACTCAAGAGTCCAAATATGAGATTTCTGAACTCAAAAAAGAGATGTCTGAAATCAAACAACTACTTCATCAACTCCTTCAAAAGTAATGGCTTTAAATTTTCCCGATCCATCAGCACAACCGATTTATACTGATTCAGATAGTGGTCTAAAGTATATCTGGAATCCAACAGTTCAGGCTTGGGAGTCAGCCATTCAACCTCCTGCTATTATTCAGTCTACTGGTCCAGATATAGATATTCCTGGGTTTCTGTGGTATGATACTAGTAATGCTGCATTCTATATAAGAACAAGCACTAACTCTGGTGGTACTATTACCTATCAGTGGACACAGATTTCAACTGCTCAAACACAAACAGGAGGACTACCTGTTGCTACTGGACTAACTCCTCCTGCTGCTCCTGTTGTGGGTGAGTTGTGGTATAATAGTGAAGGTGATGTAGCTGGAGAATCTTCTAGTGAGGGGGGAGGAAGGTTATATATTTGGTATATGGATGAGCAAGGTGAGTCTTATTGGATTGATGCTGCTCCTAACCTTTCAGGAGCCTCAGTAACTACTGCTTTTGTGGGTTCATCACAGCCTGGGGGAGCTGCTGCTCAAGGAGCTTTATGGTACAATACTAGTAATGGTGAGGATAATCTTTATGTATGGGATGGAAACTCCTGGGAGATTGCAGTTAATAATCCTGCTGGTGTTAATAGTATTAATGATGGTGTTCCTTCCAGTGCTGGTGGAATAACTGTTACTCCCTATGAAGGAAACGTGACAATTGATATTCAGCAAGCAACAACTACTCAGAATGGTTATTGTCGTTATGCTAATGGAACTGAAGCCAATGCAGGTACCAGCAATAGTGTTGCATTAACTCCTTCCGCTTTACAGGGAGCTATTGATGATGGACATTATATTGCTGTTGCTAGAGAAACTATAACTGGTGGCGGTCAGATTGCTACCGACGCTGAAGCTATACTTGCTGCTGCAGATCCTACTGATGCCACTACACCTTGCAAGTTGATCACTCCTGCTTCATTGAAAGCAGCAATGCAGAATTATATGAATCCTGCAGGTACTATTTTAATGTTTGCCGGTAATGTAGCTCCTCCTGGTTATCTTCTGTGTGATGGTAGCGTTTATAGTAGTGCTACAGAAGGGTATACCCAGGATCTTCAAGATATCCTTAATAATGGTGGTACTTCATTTGCTGTTCCTGATTTAGCTGGAGTTACAGCACCTAAATCACCTGTTATGTCTGGAAATAAGATCACTATCACAGGAACTACCTCCGACCAAGAGTTTTTGGGATTCGATGGTGTAGGGTCTTATATTATTAAGTCCTAAATACCTCTAAAATGTTATGACTAGTACGCCAGGATCAGGTTCTAACCCTATAGATTTTCCAAATCCTCCTGTTTTAGATGTTCCCGTAACACTCGAAAATGGAGCAAGTTATGTTTGGGATGGAGAGAAGTGGAGATCTTATGTAGATCCTTCTTCTGCAGATAACCTATGGAGGAACAATGGTGGTACATTAATTTCAGCAACTAATGGTAGAAACATAGCTGTTACTAATAATGATGGTGATTATAAAATTGAATTGAAGAGTGGTGGTGATATTACTTCCACTAAGGACATTTATGGTAGGATTATAAGAGTACAGCAATTACAAATAAGAGATAATTATGGTGCGAGTGATACTGTTAATGCTTCTATTGCTCTTGATGGTGATGCCGTATTTAAGGATTTAGAACTGACTGGCAACTTTAAGATTCAAACCTTCCCAGAACTTCCTTCTTAAAATGGCTGCTCCTTTTCAAGTTAATATTGTAATAACAGCTGGTGTTAGTTACAAGCAAGAATTTTATCTAACTCAACCAGATAAGGCACCTTGGGACATTACTGGGTGTGAGTTTTATGCTAACCTTTCTAAGTATCCAAGAGCATTGGATGCTGTGGTTAGTACTGCTGCTGAGCCTGTCTATGAAAGGACACCTTTTATTACAGAGGTAGTAAGTGGAGTGGGTGGAGCTTATGCTTTATCTTTGGCCCCTGCTGTGAGTAATACACTAAGGGAAGGTAAGTATGTTTATAGTGTTGTTATGAAAGATGTTAATGGAAATTATTCAGAAGTTTTGCAAGGTTTGGCTTTTGTAGACATTGCTTTTGGTGCTCCCACTACATAGTCATTTCTAAATAATAGTAAAAGGGAATCTAATGACGTACTGCAATCCTATCTCAACTATTTCTAGTATTGGTGTTGTCGATACTACTATTCCTGTAACTATTGTTTCTGATACAGAACCTACCACCAGAGAGAATGGTGGTGATTTACATCAGGGAGATGTATGGTATCAACCAAGTGAAGATATTGAGTACATTTATCTAATAGAAGCTGGTGGTGGTAGATGGCAGTCGGTAGGTGGATCTGGATTATTCAGTGATGGTAATGTTAATCTGGCTACTCTGGAAGCAGATGTTGCTGCTCTTAAAGTTACCACTGCTCAGAATACTGCAGATATTGCAGCTCTTAAAACTATTGTAGATGCTGATACAGTTCAGTTAGCAGCTAATACAGCAGCTATTGCTATTCTAGATCAGACTGTAACTGAGAATGTTACTAACATTACAACATTAGATGGTAGGATAGATTCACAGAGTGCTGTTATTTCCTTACTGAATGCTAATATGGAGATTATGCAACAGCAGATTAATGCTCTTTCTAATGCTAGTAGTAATCAGCTTGCTAATATTAATAGCAATACAGACTCTATAACTGATTTGGAAACCACTGCTGCTGCTAATACAGCAGCAATAGCAACTAATGCTACATCTATCACAGATTTGACTACTTCACTGAGTGATATCACTACTACAGTCACTACTCTGCAAACTAATGTTGCTACCATCAATACTCAACTTGATAATATAGATATTCAAATAGGTGAATTGCAGAATAGTGTTGCTGCTGATGGTGCTGAAATTGAATCATTAGATGTTAGAGTGACTGCTTTAGAAAATACAACAGATAATCAAGCTGTCCAAATAGCAGCTCTTCTTTTAGAATAAATAATAATAAAAGGTTATGGCTACCACCAAGATCCCAAATTTACCATTAGTAACTATAGCAAGGGATGAAGATATCTTTATTATTGATGACGTTGATAGAGTTACTAGTAAAATAACCTGGGCAGATATCAAGAAATCTTTAAGTAATATCAATACCACTCTTACTGTCTCTCCTGGTAGTAATTTGGGTCCTGGTATTGCTTTTGGAGATTCATTATCTGGTATCTATGCCCCCGTTTCAGGAACACTTGTTATTTCTACTAATAATGTAGATAGAGTGGTAGTGGATATTGATGGTAAAGTAGGTATTGGTGGAGCACCTATTACTGATTCTAAACTATCAATAATTGGTGGTACCTGTGATATGGGAAGCAATAAAATTACTAATGTAGCACTATGCACAGAAGATAATGATTGTGCAAACAAAGCTTATGTTGATAATGTAGC
This sequence comes from Chloroflexota bacterium, assembly GCA_002718395.1. Taxonomy (GTDB): domain Bacteria; phylum Chloroflexota; class Dehalococcoidia; order UBA2979; family UBA2979. The sequence goes on from PBEG01000006.1 coordinate 9,591, forward strand.
TGGAGGTGGTGCTGGTGGTATTCCAGACCTGAGCACTTTACCCTCTCTTCCATAAATACAATTAAAGCAGGCAGGACATGGCAGAAATCAACATTAAAAGTCTTCCGTTAATCACCAATCCAAGTGATGACGATGTACTTGTAATTAACGTTGGTAATGAGATTACATCAGGTATTACCTATGGTAATCTTAAGACTACTAACCTCTCAACAGGGTATTTTGATGATGGCTCTGTAAGTGCTCCTTCTATCTCCTTTATCAATGCAACAGATACTGGTATGTATCTTGCAGGAGGAGCAGCTGCTTCTGCTGTAGGTATTACCTCTGGTGGTAATAGTTGTATAGTAGCAAAGGACGGAAAGGTTTCCTTTAATACCACACAACTACCACAATATGAGATTGATTGTTATGGAGATATAGTTGCTAGACAAACTGTTAGTGGATTTACTTTAGGTTTTATTAATGATGATGATAGTAGTCTTCTGGGCATTGGCAGTAGTAGTAGCACTATGCCTATTTTTGTGGGTAGTACAGAAAGGGCTAGGTTTACTGATGAAGGTTTGTTGGTTAATACCACTTCTTCTGTTGCCAATTATAGCTTACAAGTGGGTGGTAACCCTATTCTAGTTCAACAAGGAGCTGTTGTAGGGAGTAGTGCTTCCAATACAGTACAATTTGCTACCTTTGATGGTAGTACAGCAACAACCAGAATGGAGTTTAATGCTACTGGTGCTATGGGAGTATCTGGTGAGTTTGGTGATGCTAATCAAGCTTTAGTATCTGCTGGTACTGATGCAGTTCCTGTATGGACAGATGTTAGTACATTTATATCTCAAACAGATTTTGAAACCCTAACTGCTGCATAGGAGGCACAATCATGGCGGTTACTCACACTTGGAGTGTAGTTAGAGCAGATCATGAGACTGCTACTAATAAAATTAAATCCATTCATTGGGAACTAAGATCAGTTGATGGTGATCATAAGGCTTATAGTTGTGGGGAAGTAAGATTGCCCAGTAGTGTAGTATTGCCTTATGCTAGTTTGACTAGTAGCTTATTGGTGAAAGCTGCTCATAATAATATGAAAACAAATAAAGATACTTTACAAGCTGATCATGAATCTAAGATTGCAATATCTAAGGCTGGATCTATCCAACATTGGACTGCCTAAATATACATAAAGGGGTTTACAATGGATGATGTTCTAGAACAACTGGATAGAGCTTTTAGCCAACTATGGTTACAAGAGGGACCTGCATGTAAGTGTGGCGTATGTGCTATGTGTAAGGCAAAGATGCAAGCAAGCACTCTCAGTCCAGAAGAGAATGAGTTTGATAGGGCTGTTCAAAGAATGCCTAATGATAAGAAGGCTGCTGCTGGTAAAAAGATTGTTAGTAAATCTGTAATCAAACCATAAAATGGCTCAGTACATTGCTCGCAACGTAGACAACACTCCTAAGGTTCCACAACCTGGTGATGTTGAAGTTCAGGACGTATTTACTAACGTCTTTGATAATTTTAACGAGTATGGTACTAATCCAGGACAGGTACGTTTCTATAATGTAGAGAATACACTAAAATCCCCTCAACCCCTTTATCAAAACGGTAACTATAAGAGATACATTGTACAGTATACCTATAATAGTAATGGTCAAATTAGTGGTGTTAATAACGTATTAGATCCTAATCAACCTCAACCTGATGCTCTGGATTGGATTGATAGAAATGTAGAAAACCAGGTTATAACACCAGAACCTTATGTGCCTTCACCACTATGGCCTGATGGTGCTCCTTCTGCTGATACATCAGCTCCTGGTAGCAATGACATGCCTATTGCTTTGTCATTGAATGGATACCCTGATGGTCAGGCTGTATTGGTACATGAAAATGATATTAGCTCCATTCACTTGGTAGGGGTATTTGAACTACTATCAGAAGGTGAGCAGCAAGATCTGCTAATGGAGCATCAAGTAACAGACGACTAACGTCGCGACCCTTTTCCTATCCATCTGTTGCTGACACTACAAGTATAACAGTTTAGAGGAGGTCTGTCAAGCCTTTACTCTTCCTAAGGTAAATCCATCAGGNATNGGNTCTCCTTTCTTCACGAACCTCTCTTCTGTGGTGTTGTTAATCCAGCACCAGTTCTTACTTCCTGGTGTGCCTACCTTATTCCAAAAAGATAGGTTGGGTGGATTTCTAAAATACCTTACTTCACCAGTTTTATTGTGCTGGTAACGCTTTGTTCCCCTTGGGATAGCCATAATAAATAATCAATCTCTCCACCTCTATTTATAAATACAACTGATGTTATTCGGTTAAGATTTTGACTGCAATTAGAGTAAGCCAGTTGCCAGACGTAACTGTCATCTCAGGAACAGATGTCCTTATCATCAATGATGTTGATGTAACACCCGTAGTTACTAGTAAAGTAAGAGTTAATGATTTTGTTAGTTATTTGAATACTAACCTTGAAACTACTATAACCCTAGACACTAGTCAGATCAAACTAGTTAATACCACTACTGGGGATACTATTGCTACTAAAGCAGTATTAACTGGTTTACCTCCTCTTAGCAGTCTTACTACACAGGAAGATTATAATATTTGGGTATATGATGTTGTTGATGAGTTAGCTACTCATGTGGTAGATGGTTCTGGTGATTTTGTTGATTTAGAAGTTGCTGGTACCTCTAATTTAGTTGGTAATGTTTCGGCAGGAGCTGATCTTAATGTAGTTGGTGCTAGTACCCTAGGTGGTGTTGTAACTACTGATAGTGGGTTCAGAGCCACAGGAGGATCTGTTTCTAATGTAGTTAATGGTATCTACTACAACACCCTTCAGAGTGCCCTGACGGTTGCTGCAGGGGGCAATGATAAGGTAAGGGTGTCTTCCACTGGCGTGGAGTTCCTGGACCTTCCTAGCTCTGCTTATGGTTATAATGTGAGCGGAGATGCAGGAGCTGTTGTTCGGGGTATGAGAACAGCAAATGATGATAGTATTCGTTTAGTAACTGATAGTGTTGATAGGCTAATTATTAATAGTACAGGTAATGTTGGATTTAGATCTTCTCCAAGAGGTGGAACTGTAGTTCTGGTTAGTGGAAGTTATGATTATAATATAGCTAAAACTGGAACAGGTACAGAAGTAAATACTCAGGTATCTACTGGTACTATTGGTACTGAGTATAAGGTAAGAGCCTTTTCTAGTACTCTGAGTATGCAAGGTAATTCTAATATTGGTGAGTATATTGGTTATCTTTCGAGGGGAAATACTCTTCCAGCAAGCTCATCAGTTGTTACTGGTTATTCCTTTAAAGCTACTGAGGGAGCAGCATTAGCGTCTACAACTAACTATGCTTATTGGACAAATATAGTTAAGCGTACTACAGATGATCCTGTTGGTGATCCAGTTCCTACCAATTGGGCATTCTATTCTGATGGGGATGCTCCATCTAAGCTTGGTGGTGATTTAGATGTTGATGGTGATCTTACTGTAAGTGGAACTGTAAACTTTAGTGGTTCAGGTAGTTTTGATGATTTGAATATCAATAGTTTGGTTGTTGATACCACTACTATTTTAAAGGGAGCTACTTCTCTTAATGATGTTATAAGTGTTGATGGAGCAAGTACTTTAATTGGAGCTGTAAGTGCTAGATCTACATTGGATGTGGATGGCAAAGCTACTTTAAAGGCTGGAGCTGATGTAACTGGAAATGTAGATGTTGCTGGTACAGTTGACGCTGCATTCTTTAAAGGTGATGGTTCACAGTTGACCAACCTACCCACCACTGCTCCTATTACTTTTAAAGGTGAAGTAGATGTAGTTAATGATGATCCTCCTGCTGATGCTGAAACTGGTTGGGGGTATTTGAATACTGTTGCTGGATTAGCTAAAGAAACTTGGGTTGGTATTGGGGGTGAAGCTGTTGCTCTCTCCCAGATGGTAATCTTCTCTTCTCCTGAATGGTATAGGGGGGCAACTATTGATGATGGTACTTATCTACCTTTAACTGGTGGTACTATTACTGGAGATTTGACTGTTGAGGGGGCTGTAAATTTTGTAGATACCTTAACAGTTGGTAATGGTATTACTGGTGCTCTGACTGGTAATGCAACCACAGCCACCACTGCAGCTAATCTTAATAGAGATGTTAATGCTGGGTTTGGTCTTAGTGGTGGTGGACTACTTACAGGTGATGTAACCCTTGCTGTCGAAGCAGCAGATGGTACTATTACTGTAAGTAGCTCTGGTATTGCTGTTAATCCTGCTAACCTTCCTAATGTTGAGAGTGCTACTAATGCTACTAATGCTACTAATGTAAAAGTAAGTGGTAATAATGATGATACTGATTATTATGTGATTTTAGGTAACTCTGGCGGCTATCAACCACTCTATGCTAATTCTGGACTGAAGTATAATGCTGCTACTAAGCTACTTCATGGTGATGGATCATTCACTATTCCTTCAGCAACAATCACTAATTTTGTTGCTACAGGGATTACTAGTCAGACAGCCAATATTCAATCAACTCTGACTGCTCATTATATTACCACAGGTACTAATGATAGTGGTGTTTCTATCAATGCACCTGGACAGGTTATTGCTAATAACTTAAACATAGGACAGGATGTTGATGGTAACTCCATTCATACTAGTGGAAAGATTACAGGTAATAGTTTAGATATATCTTCTGGTTTGTGTCATGGTGTTCTAGCAACCAATACGTTAGATAGTGGAATATTTACTGGTGGTAGAAAGGGGTTAGTTTATAAGCTGACTGCTGGTGATGGTCTGAGTTTCGATGGTCAGGCTAGTACTCATATTGGTGGTAATTTTGATCCAGAAAGTCCTGCAAATTATCATAATTCGGGTACCATTTCAGTAGGGCCTACTGTATTGAGGAATACTGGTTCTCAGACTATTGTTGGAGATTTGACTGTATCTGCTCCTTCTTCTATTGGCACTAATACTGGTACAGTAACTGCTGTTAAGTTTATTGGTGATGGCTCTGGGCTTACTGGATTGGATATTCCTACAGCATTTAACTTTAAAGGAACTATAGATGTAACAGCTGAGGCTCCTGCTGTTGAAGGTGGTGATTATTACTTGGCTGAGGCAGCTGGAGTAGTTAACGATTCTTTCACAGGTATTGGTGGAGATTCGGTTAATGAAAACCAGATGTTGATTTATAGTGGTGGTGCTGTAAGATGGTTTACTGGTGCTTCGGGAGGTTCTATTGCTCCTGAAACTTATCTACCTCTGACTGGTGGTACATTGAGTGGTCCAGGAGATCTTACTGTTGAAGGAACATTAACAACAACTGATGTGGTTGTTAGTTCTGTTGAAATCCCAGTGGATGGTCTGTTGTGGGGAAATAAAGAGAATATTGGCGTAGAAGGATTTGCCCTAGGAGGCAATGGTGTATCCTTTATGTATTATGATAAAGGAGATACTGGCGCTGCTAATGAATGTATTTGGTTCAATAATGTTACTGGTGGCATTAGGTTAGGTGAAGCTGCTTCTCAAGTCTCCGACCCTAAGCTTCAGATTGAAACTGATGGTAGTGCAATGTTTGCCTACAACAACTTTGTTATTGAAACAAATGGAAGGACAAGAATAGGTGCAGCACTGAAGGTTTATAGAACCACTAGTCCAAGCGTAGGATTTGAAGTTGGTGTCTCGGATGGAGTAAATCCAGATGTTGATACTGCTTACATATCAGCAGGTGGTACATTTATGAGTGTTCCTTTTGATACAGATCTATCAACTGGATATGGTGTACGTATAGGTTCTAATAATGACTCTTCTGATCTTGTTTCTGATCCTAGGATTGAAGTTCAGGCAGCGCAAGGTAATGAAGCTAATGAGGTGTTTAGGATTTGGAGTGGAGATACTAAGACAATCACGGCAACAGCAGGTGGAGACTTTACTATTGGTGGTGACCTTAATGTTGGTGGAGAAGTAACTAGCCAAAATACCACTGATGCTTCTAGTAACTCTACTCTTACTACAAAGTCATATGTTCTTGATAAGATTGGTTCTGCTGGTGGTGGAACTGTTTTGGAAGTTAGTTCTGGTGATGGTATTACTACCACTCCAACTGATGGCATTACAGGTACTGGTACTGTTCAGGTAGATAGTACTGTAGTAAGGACTATTGGAAGTCAAACATTAGAAGGAGTTAAGACATTTAGCTCTGATATGAATGCAAGTAATATTACCTCTACTGGTACTATTGAAGCTGCATTCTTCAAAGGTGATGGATCACAGTTGAGTAATGTTCCTGGAGGAAATGGACCATTTACTTTCCTGGGAGAGGTTGATGTTGTAGCTGGAACTCCTCCTGATCCTGCAGATCTTTCCACAGGTGATAGTTATCTTAATACTGTTGCTGGTATAGCTGATGATGCGTGGACTGGTATTGCTACTAAGACGGTTGCATTAGATCAGTTAGTTATCTGGGTGGTTCCTACTGATTCCTCTCCAGCTAAGTGGATGCTTGGTTCAGTGGTAGATAGAGGTACATACCTTCCAATAGTTGGTGGAAATATAACAGGAAGTTTGGGAGTTAATAATAATCTAACAGTTGGTAATGATTTCAGTGTAACTGCTGATAGTACTTTAGGTGGTTCTTTATCTGTAGGTCAGTCTGCTGACTTCCAGACTATTATTGTTGACGGCACTTCATTACTTAAAGGTACTGTTACTAGTTTAGATGATATTCAATCTACTGGTACTATTACTGCAGCATTCTTCGAAGGTGATGGATCGCAGTTGGAAAACCTTCCTGCTTATGTTACTTTGGTTACTGGTGGTAATGGTATTGTAACCAGTCCAGTTGATGGTATTTCTGGCACAGGAAGTGTTTCTGTTGAGGCATCTGATACTACTATTAATGTATCCTCCTCTGGTATCTCTGTTAACTCATCAGCTCTTCCCTTTACAAACAATACAGGTACAGTTACCTCTATCACTGCAACTGCTCCATTAACTGGTGGTACAATCACTGATACAGGCAGTATTGGTATAGACACATCAACATTTGTGATGACTACTGGGGATCAAGATGTTGGAGGAACTAAAACATTTAGTAGTAATATTATTGGTAAGCCTACTGAAGACGGTTCTCCTGGTAACACTTTAACCACTAAGGACTATGTTCTTGGTAAGATTGGTGCTGCTGGTGGTGGTACAGTCTTGAGTGTTGGTAGTGGAATTGGTTTAACTGGTGGACCTATTACTGAAAGTGGAACACTTGACGTAGATGATACTCAAGTTATGATGTTAGCAGGCAATCAAAGTGTTGCTGGAGTCAAGACTTTTGGTTCTGATGTTATTGCTCCTGCTACTACTGATGGTTCTACTGATACAACATTAACCACTAAAGGTTATGTGCTCAGTAAGATTGGATCTGCTGGTGGTGGAACTGTTACCAGTGTTGGGAGTGGAACTGGACTAACAGGTGGTCCTATTACTGAGACTGGTACACTTAGTGTAGATACTACAGCAGTAATGATGCTTACAGGCACTCAAAGTGTTGATGGAGCTAAGACATTTAGTCAGGTTGCTTTTGGTGTAGCACCTGCCTCTGATGGAGATGATACATCTCTCATCACCAAGGGTTATCTACAAAATAATGCAGTAACTGAAATTACCACTTCTGATGGTATTGCTGGTGGTCCCATTACAGGAACAGGAAACCTGACTGTTGATAGTACAGTTATTAGGACATCTGGAGGACAAACAATCAATGGAGGTCTTACCTCTACTGGTACTATTGAAGCTGCATTCTTTAAAGGTGATGGTTCACAGTTAGAGAACCTTAATTTCCCTCAGCTTTTGGTATTTAAAGGAAGTATCAATGTTCAAAGTAATGATGCTCCCGAGAATCCAGCAGCAGGTTGGTTCTATCTTAACACAGCTGCTGTTACAGCAAATAGCACTTGGACTGGTATTGCTACTCAGTCTATTGCAGCTAATCAGCTTATCTACTACACAGCAGCTGCAGACTGGATTGCTGGTGGTATTCAGGACAACTCAGCATACTTACCACTGACTGGTGGTACATTAACTGGTCCAGGAAACCTTACTGTTAATGGAGACCTGAGTGTTGGTGGGATTATTAGTGGTGATGGTAGAGACATTGATAACTTAGCTGCGGTTACTTCTATTACTGCATCAACTGGACTTAACGGCGGCACGATTACAAGGACTGGAACTATTGCAATTG
>PBEG01000007.1 GCA_002718395.1 Chloroflexota bacterium
ATCCCTGTACATAAGCAGTACCAGGAGATACCTGAACAGAATACTTAGCTTCTGCATCAGCAAAACTAATAGGATCTGTACTTCCTGAGAAAGGAACAGGAGGATACAATCCATCTTCATCAGCATCAAAGACTCCCATATTAGTGGAGTCAGTATTAGGATATTCCAGCTGTTTGATTGGGAAATCCGTTACAATATAGTCACCAGATTCTTCAAATGTTCTTTTGGCTAAGACGTCATAGAGCCATTGCCATTTAACAGTATCACCTGGCTTACCTTGAATGTTACCCTGGATAACAGTACAAAGAGTAATAAAGTTAGGTGATTCTGTCTGAGGTGTGATGGTACCAGTATAAGGCTCATAGTTGAGTTCTTTCTTGGTAAGAGTTAGGTTAATCTGTAACCTATCAGCACCAGGAGCAGCATAGTTAGAAGATCCAGTAGCATTATCAAGTAAAGAAGGATCTTCAAAAGAAGTAACAAAACCTTCAGTAACCAAGAAACCTACCTGGCAGGTAGGAGTAACGCTATACTTATCGAGAGCAATAGTATCTGCACTATTGCGTACCATAAATCCATCAACAAAGAACCAACCCTCTGCTACATTAAAGAGAGTTCCCTGCCCCATAGGAGGACTTGTAATAGGCTTACTAACCTCATTGACTCCCACTGCTGCAGTGTAGAGGTTAGGAGTGTCTGAGGTTAAAATCTCCCCTTCTGTAAAGGTGGCTTGCTCTTCTGTATTACCTGAATCATCATAGGTTACAAATAGTGTAATATCATCATCGTCAGTCTCTGCTGTTGCAAAATCTACCTTAGCTTTAACTCCAGACGTAACACCAGTAATAGTATAACCAACGAAATCCTGTGCCGTGGATCCTTGAGTAATAGAAGATAACCTTACATAAGGTACTGGTACATCAATACCATATTCACCAGGAACAATATTATCCCCCTCCTTCATAAATCTCTCAGCCAACGTAGAGATTTGATTCTGCAGAATGCTCTGCTGCTGAGTTAATTCACGTGCCTGGACCGGATAGCCAGGACGATACATCACTCTGTAAAAATCATTCAGAGGATTATAATCATCATAATATGGAGGCACATTAGTATTCGTCTGAAGCGGCATCTTCGTAATCCGTCCTTTTGGTTATTTAGTATGAGATAATAAGGCTTATTCTTTCATTCTGAGTCTCTGTCCGAGTAATAGGAGACATATTAGAAAGGTATGTCATCATTCCTGAGTATTGCTCAATTTCAGGAATAGCATAACCACCCACAAAGTTAAGTCCAGCATTAGTTTGGGTAAAATCTAACTGGACAGTCATTGCTCTATTAGAAGTCATACCTACCACAAAGACAGGACTTATTCCCAGTCCTACCACACTATTAAATGCATAGAGAACTCCATCATCTTCATCCCTATGCATATCAGGATCCTGAATATACTTAACAATGTTATTATCAGAGTCCCAATTAACTACTTGTCCTTTAGCTTTCCTATTATTACCAAATTGATCAACTACTGTCTGCTCTATAGTCTCTCCTATATCAAACCCAGATGGATCATCACCAGGATCACATTTGATAGCAAAACAAGCACTTAATGTTTGATTGGATTTAGAAGCAGGAGATACAAAGTCTGGATCCTGAATAAGTCCTACCTGCCTAAACTGATTACCAGATATAAAATCAAAATTAGTACTACTCAATGAGGAGAAAATACCCACTCTGGTACCACCTAACTCTCTTGGTAGATTATGTCCCCATCCTTCAGGAGGAGAAACAATTACACTACACCTTAAATCCACTCTATTATTATCATCCAATAGATTTGATATAGGATTCAATGCATTTTCATTATTATTCAAATCAACTTTAGTAGCAAAAACCTTATTAGGACCAAAATCAAGAGTAGCCTGAGTATATCCAGATCCTGCTTTATATACTACTACTTCACTAATAGAGTCTCCTAATACTTTAACCTTGGCTTTGGCTCCACTACCATCTCCAACTATATTACAAAAATACCAATCTAACTGATTAGGAACACCACCTGGAGAATTAGTATAACCCTTTCCCCTATCTTCAATAACTACACTATAAATCCCACCAGCCACAGTGCCCAGAGAAGCAGATGGGACTACTGGCATAAAATCACTGGTTACATAATCACCCAAATTAGCAACACTGTATAACTTTAACCATATGTATCCATCACCAGTCTGGAATGGTTTATCAGAAGTAGCTAATGGTTCTTCAGTTGAAATGGTAGGAGTATTAGTTGGTCCTGAATTATTATAAAGACACACATACACATCACCATTTCTATTCAAGGCATAAAAGTTAGCATCATATAGGTTTGATGCTTGGCTGTATGCTCTTAACTCCAAAGAATAATCAGGTCTATAGATATCATAGACAATTCCAGAAGACCATACCCTCTTTGGAATAAGATGATAAGCATCACTATCTTCTATCTTTTGTAAAGATAACATTTGATCATATGTTCTATAAAACTCACTAAAGTTATTAGTGGGAACAGGAGGGTTATTATCTCCTGTTGGCCAAGGAGTTGGCCTTCCTAAAAACATATAGGTGGAAGCATCGCCGATGTCATTCAATGAATCCATCAAATTACTGGCGTTCTGTACTCTTAAGTCATTAGTTCTTACTGTTGCCATTATGGATGATGGTTTTCAAGTATTTATACCTTCTTTCAAACCATTAAGGATACATGATACCCTCTATAGGAGATTGTAGGACCAATGGATTAACTGAAGTAAAATCTTTAACATTAGTCTCCCCAACTGCGGATGCTACTCCTCCTATAGAGGTGTCAGTGGGAGTTGGAGTATCTGGAAAGTTTTTAATTACTATACCAAGATCATCTAAATTAGTAACTGCCATGATTAAGGATAGATGACGCCTTCTGCGGAAGATTGTGGTACCAGTGCGTTAGCCATATTAAAGTCTGTAGCACTAGTTGCATCTGCAACTGCTACTTTTTCTGGTTCTCCAATAGTAGTAACAGTAGGAGTTGAAGGGAAAACATATGTGTCATTACAATCAACAGCCACCGCAGTTGCTCCTCCATAGGGCATAGAAGTTGTGGTGGGTGTTGGGGTTTCCGGAAAGGTTTTAACTACTAAGCCGAGATCATCTAAATTAGTAACTGCCATGGTTAATTAAGAAGGAAAGAGGGTTGGTGTAGGATCAACTGCTCCTGTAGATAAAAGGTAACTGGTACGACCTTCTCCATACCCAGACAGTGACATCCAATACTGATCCTCAGCATATACAACATTGCAAGAAAGGTTTGCTGCTTTAGCGTATCCTTCTGCCATCCCTGTAGATGGAGGTAGATAGAACCCTATATCATTGGCATACATTCCATAATAAGCATTCCCATATAGATTAGGAATGTTTTTATACATTAACCAACTATTGACAGGTGTTGTGTACTCGCCAAATATAACAGCATTGGGTCCCAGGGTCTGGCTGCCCTCTGCTTCTCCTGGATAACCATAATTCTTGCTAAAGTAAGCACTTTGGAAGAACTCTGGAGCGCAAAGTCCATACGTGACCATACCAGCGCGCTGATTAGTCCCTGTAGTAACATAATCCTCTTTATATACAGGAGAAGTACGACTCACTTGTGAAGGAAGAATACCTATAACTACTCCATTCTCAATAACCATCCAAGCTGCAGGATCTTGATCACTAAACCATACTTGCCAAGGATATGGTTGATTGTCCCCAGAATTAACTGTGATCGTATTGTCCCAAGCCCAATATCCCCCATAATAACTTGGCTCAAGCGTCATAGCATAAGCATTAGCAGTATCTGGGTCTGCCGCCGAATCATAGGCAGAGTTAGGCTTTAGTTGTCCTTTTATTCCTTGACTATAAGTGGAATAATCAAACATCATAGTCATATGTCTGGTTTTAGTGGTATGAATAGCATCTACATAAGATAATTGAAATGCTAAGTCTCCACCCGCTAGACCTCCAGTTCCACTAACCCAACCTCCGTGATTTGTGGTGATATCTCCCCTACCATTTAACATCAAAATAAAGGCACTCCATCTATCAACTGCTGAAGCTTGAGTAAGGGTATCTGATGGATTATGGGTCCAAGCCATGGTCGTTTCTCATTTACTCTTATTTAGTTATTACCCTTCCAATGAAATACCCTTGAGTTTGATTTTAATATCAACTGGAGCACTACCTGTGCCTTTGGCCCTAATCCTAGCTTTAAGTGGTTCACTAGTATTAACCACAAAGTAATGAGCAGCTGGTGTAATCAGAGTAGTTTTTGCTTCATCAAAAGATACTTCCAAAAGAACTCCATCACCTGGTGTTGGTTTTTGGGTTGAGGGATTACGTAAAGAGTCTGCATTAAATGAATCTTCAGATGCATAGAAGGTTACTGTTGATGGATTAGAGTTTAAATTCTCAACACTAATAAAGGTACCACTAGAACCTGCTAACTCAAAAGTTGTTCCAAGTGAGGTTCCAGGAACCAAAGGAACTGTCTTTTGTTGTTCAAATCTAGTAGCACCACCATTAGGTGATCCTCCATTTGCTGCAATTAATGCTACAACTGATTCTTTGGTTTGTAATGACTTATTATTAAATGTTGAACCTTCATAGGTAACATCACCATTAATACTTCCCCCAACAGCAGTTGAAAGAGCACCTACCACATCAGATACAGTTAGAACAACATCCCCAGTTTTCCCATTGACGCTATCTACCACACCCAATGAAGTTTGATATTTGAATGCTGCAATAGATGAATCATATACTAATATATCTCCATTAACAGGAGAGGTTTCCACCACATTATTCATATCTCCAATACCCAAACTAACTGACCCTGTTTGAGTATTAACACTATTAACAAACTGTTTAGGTCTAAAATCAGCTACACCATCCCAAACCAAAGCATCTCCTGCAGTCAAAGGAATATCAATAAGTTCTGCAGCTGGATCACAAAGTGATATATAGAAAGATGTCCAGTTCTCTTGTTTTATTTGGGTTATAAGATCTGCTGCTAAAATATAATCAAAAGCAGCACCAGGAACTACCTGAGCACCAATACCAATCTGTTGATTTTTGTATATCCAAGTAGATCCATTACCAGATATCCACATCTCAACATTTCCATCTCCTCCTGGCCTTGTAAAAGCATCATCATTAGAATCTACAGTAGACCATAGAAGCATGGAATCTCCTCTAAATCCCCACATTCCTGGCCTTATTGTAGGAAGATTACTAGTAGGATTTAATTCTACAAAAATATTATAGATATTACCACATGATGTAGTTTCATTTAAAGCAAAGTCATCCATATCCTGGATGCCTAGTACTACCACCCCAGTCTTTCCATTGACGCTATCTACAGCTCCGGTTCCTCCACCACCTCCACCTGTAAGCAATACACCATTAGCTGTTATATCCCCACTGAAATTCCAATTCCCATCAGGGTCACAATATGCCCTGTTTGATAACATAATAGAATTAGTTAAGATTCCATCCGTTGGAAAAACCCAATCATCGGGATAACTTCTACTCTCACTGTTGCCATTCCCAAGAAATAAATTACCATCTCCTTCCCACCCATCAGGAAATACTCCTCTGATCAATATATTGCTACTGCTTGTTTCTCCAGGAATACATGTCTGGGCGACGGCGCCGATCACTATATTGCTGTCATTATTTTCATAAGAACCACAATCAGTATAATTACCAATCGCTATATTTCCATCTCCTTCAGCAAGCGTATATCTACCAATCATAATATTACCCCCACCCACTCTACACGTACCACCGTCAGGTCCAATAGCAATATTCCAGGTTCCACATTGAGTTAGGTATCCAGCATTAAATCCTAAATACGTACTCCGTCCAAAAGACACAACCCTTCCTTCATCATCTATTCCTGTATAATTCTGCCCTGCACCACAACCAACAGCTGTCTCACAGAACCCATTTGAACAATCCAGCAGGGCAGCGCCACCAATAGCAGTATTATAAAACGCCCATGAAGCTGTATTACTAAATCTATCACCTATCGACCTCAGCGCTGATGAGCCGATAGCAACGTTAAAAGCACCTTGGCTGCACTTGTATAATGCGTCCTCACCAATAGCAATAGACAGAGTATTGCCTCCGCCTTCATATAAGGATCGGTTACCAATAGCAATCGTCGCATTATTCCCATATATCAGTGATGCATCAACTGCACCGGGCTGAGGATACATTTTTAAACCAGTACCACTATTTTTGCCAATAGATATATTTGAGTAATTGGGCCCGCCATACGCGTATGAATATCTGTGATAGTACAACCCTGAATTAATAGGAATACCCGCAACCACTAAAGGACTGTTTATTAATACAGTATTATCTACAGCAGTTATATAGGGACCTAAATAGGCAGGTAGTTGTTCAGCAGTAATACTTTCTGTAGTATCTGGATGAATATAAGTGACTGTACCCAAAGTTAAATATATAGATCTAATTTCTATTCCATTTGTATCGATATCCACTTCAAAAGTATTATTCAAATCTGGTCCTTCCATTAGGTTACCGGAAGAATCAGCCTTTTTATAAAATATCTTAATAGAAGACTTAGAATTTCCATTATACTCCCAACTATCAATTTGTTGTACCTTACCATCAAAAGCAGGTGAAGGCGTATATGAAAGTATTGCACCATCTACACCACCTACTGTTAAATCAGCATTAGAATACCAGTCATCATCTCTAGACATAGAAATAAATTTTACTGGCTCAACAGACCAACACTTTCCATCTCCATTACTTTGATCACCAGGAAGCATGGAGCCTCCATTACTTTCATAATTAACTGGAAAAGAAGATGCAGGAGGAACAGGAGTAATAGCATCAGTAGCGTTATCAAACTCCCAAAGAGAAGGCGAAGAAGCTTCTTCCCAAACTACATTAGTTCCATCGCTAGATAATACCTGACCATCCGTCCCAACAACACTAGGAAGAGTATAAGAAGAAGAACCCCACTCTAATCCATCACTTATAAGAAATGCCCCATCAGCAGGTGAAAGTGTATTAGCATTAACATTCTGTAAATCATTTATATTACTCCATCCTAATGCTTGCCCTATAAAACTTTGAGCAGGGATGCTCTTAGTAACATAGGCACCTTCATCTCCTGTATTAATAATAACTGGATCTGTAATTACTAAGGTACTCGTAGTGGTTAGTTCACTAATCTTGATTACGGATGCCATTGGAAATGCTGGTTTTCAAGTATTTATAGGTTATAGAGCAGCTATACGTGCTTGGAAATCAGCAAAGTCACTGGATTCAGCTACCACTGTTTGAAGAGTAGATAAAGTAATACCCTGCTCTGGATTCCACTTCTGGGTTTCAGAGTTGTAGGTAAGGACGTCTCCATTCTCTTCAGGGATAGGAGTTCCTGCCCCTGGAGGATTATTGAAGTCCATCTCAATATCGGTATCAACTGATGGCCATGCTCCACCTGAGCTTGAGTTCAGGATATCAATGTAGCAAACATTGTTGGCATTGGGACCTGAGAGTGAGTTAAACAGCAACGGCTTCCATAATGTCTCTCCAGGATTTCTCCAGTAAATAGCGGCAGCAGCTTGGGAGATAGCGACGGATTGGTCTACCCCATCGCCGTCGATGGCGTTAAAACGGAACCTAGTGCTGTTTAAGTTCCATTTTCCAGCAGTAGGAGTCATCGAATCCATGTAAGAATAAGACGCGCCAGTAACGTTTAACTTGAGAGCAAAATCACTCAACTCCTCGACACTAAGATTAACCTGTTGAGGTTTGAAGCTGTCAACTCCATCCCAAACCAAGATGTCGTCGCTTGTTAAGGGAATAGTGGAAGCACCTGAGAAGGTTGGACTGGAGAAAATTATAGGCTGATCATTGCTCACTGCAGCATTGAAAAACTCTGCAGCTAAAGGAGGGTCAGTCTGTACTGTGACGACGGCCCCATTTCCAGACACAGTGACACCGGTAGCTGTGTAGGTATAGGTATTAGGGGAACCTACTAGCTGAAGACTGAACTCATCCCCTCCACTGAATCCCTCTGTACCAGGAGTACCATTGGAATAGTAGAACCTGGTGTTAGTAGAAGAAGTACCTACAGCCCACTCACCATCTCCTTGACTTACGTATGATTGACTCTGTACCTTCTTGGTCAATCCAGTAACAGCACCGGTGCTAGTCTTCAGACTTACATCATCCATATCCATGACGCCTAGTTCTACCACCCCAGTCTCACCATTGACGCTATCTACAGCACCACCGCCGCCTGAAGGAGTTTGATACATAAACTCAGCAGTAGTTGAATTCCATACTAAAGTTTGACCATTAGTAGGAGTACCATCTTCAACATTATCCAAATCTCCTACACTAAGACTAACAATTCCTGTCTCTCCATTAACACTAGCAACACCTGGGCCATCTACATATATAAATTTACTAAGATTAGCATTATATGCTATTGTTTGATTTTGAGTAGGAGTACCAGACTGAACATCAACTAAGTTGTTAAGGCTTAATGATTGAGGTCTAAAATCTGCTACTCCATCCCAAACCAAGACATCTCCAGTCTCGAGAGGAGTAGGAGGTTCTGTTATAGGAGCGCCGCTGATCAGAAGTTCAGCATCAGCGGACTTGTCTAGAACTGCTCCAATCTGTGTCCAACCTTCGGAGCAATTGGCGGTATATAACTGAGCGCGGAACGTGACATAATCTCCCTCATCTACAATGCCACTGGACCCATCGCACAATCCGACGAAACCTATATAAGTATCCTCTCCCTGAATAAACTCAAAAGAGTCACCAGGCTGGATGGATTCGAGTCCTGCGCTTCTATTGATACCGTCAGCGTCGATCTTACTTAACCTGAACTCGTTGTACTTGGGATCTGAAGTGGTGAACCATTTACCACTACCATTGCTGCCATGGGTAATACCAAATATCCAGCGACCTGGAGACATGGTGGTAACATCATCCATATCCATGACGCCTAGTTCTATCACCCCAGTCTTCCCATTAACGCTACTAACAGAATGTGAGCCATCTACATATGCCTTAGAAGCAGCATCAGTGGGAGCAACAGGAACTTCTGGAATTGTAACTTGATCACCAAATGAACCAGTTCCCCCAACAACAATACCGGTAATTCCAAAAGGGCCTTCCCGATTTGGATCGCAAGCTTCTGGACTAAAGTAGACAGCTGCAACTCCACCATTACCATCACCAGAGATGTGCCTTTCTGGCTCTTGTCCCCAATCTGGAATATTATCTATCCATATCGTATCAGGGTTTGTCTCTCTCACTCCCCAACCAAGAATTTCAACAGCGACACAAGTGGTCCCCCACTCTACGCCAGTAATATCCGTAAACCTCACCGTAGATGGCTCAGATCCTGGAGGTAATTTCCAACATCCTTCTGCAACACCATTTCCTTGATTAATAGGAGCTATATTAGCACTATCAGGTATTGTATACCATAAACCTTCACCTTCACCGTCGCCAGCAGCTGCATACTTAAATTCTGCATCAGCATCACTCCATACTATAGTCTGACCATCAGTAGGAGTGCCATCCTCAACATTATTCAAGCTACCTACACTAAGACTAGCAAATCCAGTTAAACCATTAACACTACTTACAGTATCTGAATATACAAACTTAGCAGTATTAGCATTATATGCCAATACTTGATTTGCAGTAGGAACGCTAGGGGCATCAGAAGTACCTTGCTCCACATCAGTTAAGTTACTAATTGAAAATTCCCTAGGTTTGAAATATGGAGTCAACCCTTCGGTCTCCCACACCAAAGTATCTCCTTGTGCAAGAGGAATATAACTTACAGTAGGAGAGATTCCAGGATCAGCAAAGGCAACAAGAAAAACTCTACCATCAGGATTAAAATCAGCGCCAGTACATCCATTTAATAGATCATTGGGGTCTGTTAGATCTTCTAGTTCACTAGAAGGTAAAGAAGGATATGATGTAGCAACGAAACCCGCGTTCCCAGTGCTTTGTAACTGAATTACCCCTCTACTAAGCCATGTAGCTCCATCATCTCCACTAAACCATGTCTCCTTTCCAGGAATAGCCGCTGCTATAATTTCATCTCTAACATTATCACCATCATAAGATATATTATTCCAATAAACCCACGCGGTGTCCGCTACTTGGAAAGAACCTTCGAAACCTGAGCAAGACTTATATCTAAACACAGCAGCTGTGTCTAAATTAAGTCGAAAGTCATCCATATCCTGGATGCCCAGTTCTACCACCCCAGTCTCACCATTGACGCTATCTACAGAATTGGGTGCTGGTAACTGTTGAGGTCTAAAGTCTGCTACTCCATCCCAGACCAAAATATCTCCCTCAACCAAAGCCTCAGGATTAGAGCTTGAATCGTCCTCTGTTTTAAAATAAAGACTAGTCCAGTTTTCGTTAAAAGCGACATCATAAAGAGCAGGATCAGTAGTCCACCAAGCACTACTAGCATCAATCAATGAACGGTCAGATTCAATCCAGTCTGACCCATTCCCTGAGAACCAGACTTTAGAATTTGTTGGTACGTAAACGGTAACTCCGTTGGAATCTGTATTACTCCAAAACAACGCTATATCACCAATTCCAAGTTTCCACTCTCCTGCTTCAGGTAAACCATTAGTGATTCTCTTGGTATTAAAAACATAATTTAGTGCATAGTTATAATCGACATCAGTCAAATCAAAGGCACCTAACTCAACCACCCCAGTCTGACCATTAACGCTTGTAGTGCCGCCACCTGTAAGCAATACACCATTAGCTGTTATATCACCTGTGAACTTCCAATCCCCATCAGGGTCACAATATGCCCTTGGTTCTCCAGCACTTATTTCAATAGTATTATTACGTTCATCAGGAACATTCCAATCGTCTGGATATGAGCCAGTACGATTACCAAGAATTAGATTAAAATCGCCTTCTGTAAAAGTTGAAGGACCACCAAGTACTACATTACTACTACTATTGGTTCCTAGAATAGAGGTTCCCAACAACCCTGAAATCACAACATTATTATTGGTACCAACATCGCCGAGTCCTCCATGCCACTCTGGATTTTCACCCGTACCGGCACTAGCCATATAGCCCATTACTATATTGCTGTAACCTTCAGCAACAGTCATATATCCTATCATAATATTACTATTACCCACTCTAGAGGTACCACCTTGAGCCCCTATTCCAATATTAAAGGAACCAACCTGATTCTGGTACCCACACAGAAATCCCAAATATACACTATGGCCAAATGAAGTCCACATTCCATCATCCAAAAGACCTGTATAGCTCTGATAAGCCTGCATACCAAATGCACTATTTCCCATACCAGTCAAGGCCTCCTGCATTGCCACACCTCCCACAGCTGTAGTCCAGCCTCCTCTAGGATAACGATTATAATTGTTATTGAAAGAAGCTAAGGCGTCTTTACCAATAGCAACCACGTTATAACTGTCTGTTGAAACCTTTAATGCACCAGCACCAATAGCAATAACATTAGTATTTTGTCCACCATAACTAAGAGAATCTTGTCCTATACTAATTGAGTTAGCATTTACAAAATTAGACGGATAAGAGGAACGATCCTCATCTGGTCCTTGTATTTTTAATCCACTTCCAGAATTCAAGCCAATACAAATATTATTGAGGTCCCCGTAAGATTGCAGCCCTGAATTAATAGGAACTCCATCAATTATAGTAGGACTGTTTATTACTACAGGATAATCTGCAGGAGTTATAGTAGGACCAAAATAATAAGGCTGCTGAGTAGCAATCTCATCAGTTGGCCATAGAGCTACAGTGCCCAAAGTTAAATATATAGCTCTAATTTCAACTCCATTGGTATCAATTAAAACATTACCAGAATACTCGCCAGAACCAATTATATCACCATCTGGATCTGCCTTATAGAAATTGATTTCAGCTTTAGACTTAGAATCCCCGGTATATTCCCACCAGTTGATTTCTTGTACCTTACCATCAAAAGTATTAGCAGGAAGATCTGGATCTGCACCTGATCCATCATCCCAAGTTCCATCCACCGTATATGAAATTACTTGGCCATCTATACCAACCACCGTTAGATCAGCATTAGAAAATGCTTTTCTCGTCTCAGATGGATTTCCAGAAGGAGGATCCGCCGCAGGAACTTTTTGTGGAGCTGTTCCCCATGGCTGTCCATCTCCATTACCTTCATAATTAACTGGAAAAGAAGATGCAGGAGGGATAGGAGTAATAGAATCAATAATATTATCAAACTCCCAAACGGAAGAAGAAGATTCTTCCCAACCTACATTAGTTCCATCACTAGTTAATACCTGTCCATCAGTTCCAATGGATGTAGGAAGAGTATAAGAAGAAGAACCCCACTCTGAACTATTAATTATAAGAAAAGATCCATCATCTGCTGAAAGTGTATTAGCATTAACATTCTGTAAATCACTTATATTACTCCATCCTAATGCTTGCCCCATGAAGGTTTGGGCAGGAATACTTTTAGTAACATATGCTCCTTCATCTCCTGTATTAATAATAACAGGGTCTGTAATTACTAAGGTACTGGTAGTGGTTAGTTCACTAATCTTGATTACGGATGCCAATGGTGGACTCCAACATTCTTCTATCCTTATTTATTAACCCCTATTATGAATCAGGAGCCCCCATAGTATCGGCACCATAATAACCTTGGAATCCAATAATCTCCTCTCCAACAGGTAATCCATCAGTTCCTAATACCTCAAATGCTGGCGGATTCAACCCCATCTCTCCTATTGTAACATAAGCACTCACAGACTCAGTAATAGTAACACCAGAGAATAAAGCAAACCCAACAGGATGTATTATATCTCTTACAAAGGTTACATAGTCCACCTGCTGCATAGGAGATGAAATCTCATAGGAGAACCATTGGAAATAACGTGAATCCTGAATAACAGCATACTTTCTGCTCAACATAGACTCATCATTCATAAATCTACCCAATGTACCAGAGATACCATTAACTACAATAGAACAATCAGCTTGTCCTTCTAATAGTAAAGTACCAGAAATTACAGGAGTTATTTGTTCTGTAAAGATTTCTTCATTAGACTTCAGTACTCCCTCAACCTTCTTAAGAGTGATGATTTGATTTTCTTCATCATAATCAGTAACAGTAGCAGTTACAAACTTATAATCTGGAGTTCCTTGATATACACGATATTCAGTATTAGTAGCAAAGACATTACCAGAACTGGTAAACTTAATGATAGCCTTGGTTTCAATCTGTAATTCTGGTTTCAGAGATCTATCTGGTGAAATGTTTCTACCAGGATCTGTAACTTTAAGTGCTTTAATCTGCCCAATGTCTTTGGTAAGAGGTAGATACTTACCTTCTGGATCTACAATACTTACCACAGGTTCAACATAACCACTACCTCCATTAGTTACATTTACTGATACTACACTACCACTACCTTGTTGATCTATAGAAACTGAAGCAGTAGCACCAGAACCATTACCTGTTACATCAGTAATAATAGCAATAGGATCTTCATATCTACTTCCCCCATAGCTAACTGAAATGGTTTCTACCTGAGTTCCATTCATAGAACTTACAGTCACTCTTGCTCTATCAATTTCCTTCTTAATAATACCTCTAATCACTGGTAATGTATTATAACCAATACCAGGAGATAATACATCAACTTCACATACTTGATTGATAATCTGAGTAGCTGGAGTGCAATACTTAATGTTAGGATCTATACCATGAGGCTTGAGTGTATAGAAAGTAAACTGACTGGTTGTTAGTTGAGAACCCCATACAATTATAGGAATATCAGTATAACCTTGACCACCACTCTGAACTGTAACCTTGGTAACCTCTCCCCCTTCTAAATCACCAGCTTCATTCTCCACCAATGGAGAAACCTCTGCATAGAATAAAGCACCAGTACCACCTCCACCATAGAAGGTAATGTAAAAATCTTGAGCATATCCACTACCTCTAAATTCATTTCCATCTGAATCAGTAGAAAATATCAAATCCTCCACTTCATTAGTGGTTGGATCTATAGTAGGAGTAGCAATAGGAGCAACAGCTGTTCCAACTTCATAAATCACATGTGAAGCATTAACTTCATCATAAAGAGAATTACTAATATTTACTATGTCTCCCTTGAGTAGATTATGAGGTACAGATGTAATAACTGTATATAAAGCTCTGGAGTCATTAATAACAGGACATCTATCAGGAAGTTCACTGGGACTATCATCTCTTATCACTTTCATAGAATAAGGAAGCCCCTTCTTCTTAATAAGAGCAGTATCATAAGAATCCTTAATAACCACATTTCCTGCTGCATCTAATACTTCCTTCAAACCAGGAGCACTAATCTCAAACCTTAAAGTATCTCCAACATAAAAATCATCATAGTTATCAAACCATAGCCACCTCTGCTTAGCACTTTCTGCTACATTATAGATAGGATTAGGATTACTTCCTCCTGAACCATCAGGAATTATATCCAAAGAACCTTCACCAGAAATAGTACCAATAGGACTGGTTATAACCCACTGACTAGTACCATTATTATCTG
This sequence comes from Chloroflexota bacterium, assembly GCA_002718395.1. Lineage (GTDB taxonomy): Bacteria > Chloroflexota > Dehalococcoidia > UBA2979 > UBA2979. The sequence continues at coordinate 14,676 of PBEG01000007.1, forward strand.
TATAATAAACATGTAACTTACCAGTTGAACATGACCACCAGAGCATACCATCAGTTACAGGAATGGTCTGAGCTGTATCCACATATTCAGGAGCATCTGGAGATATTAAAGTGGTAACATTAGCAGAATAGATAGAGTCAGCAGCCCCAAAAGTACCAGCAATAGAAGATGTATGGGGGCTTGTTTCATCACTACCAGCAACTATAGAAGAATAACTACCAGTTGGATCAGTGGCTACCCATTCAGATCTGATGTAATCAGTGGCTGATAAGTTATAAATTGCATTTGTATTCCAAATATAAAGAATACCTGTAGCAGAAGACCACCATAAGTCTCCCAGTTGATTAGGATAACCGTCTTGCCTTTGAGTAGGACCCCTATTAGCAATACTAATAGTATTACCCTCAGCCTGATGGAATACTTTCTTATTGGTTGCCCATCCGGACCTATAATAAGACTGAGGACCATAATCAATAGCACCATTCATTGGTCTGGTACCAATTGGCTGAGTACATACCCATTGACCTAATGACCTTATACACTCCTGTCCAGCTTCCATATATGAAGCCTTACATCTAAAGAATACATAGAATCTACCAGTATTAATAGACCACCATAAATCTCCATCAGAAGCTGTATCTTCTGGTGGTTCCTCACTAGAAATATACAGATTAGATCCTACTGTAGGAATTCCTCTTATAGTAATAGTAAGATTCTGTTCTAACTCTAAATGGAAATATCCATCTTCATCTAGTAACCATTCCCCTCCACCCAAATGTAGGTATCCTTCTATAGCTTGCTTAATCTTCATAGCACCATGATCAGCTACTGTATCATACAGTGACTCCTGATCTTGAATTATCCAAGTATATCCTTCTGTGGTACCATCACTAACACAAACTATAACCTCTCCTTTATTCACTCTTTCTCCTGCTATACCAACCCAACCCACAGTTCCTTCACCTGGATCTGGAGCCTTAGCAGTCCTATTCTTAGAAGAAACATAGAACTGACCTACTACAGGAGTAAAAGGAGGATCCTTCTTTACATTAACCTCTCCCATAAAGGCATTCATACCAATAGCTCTTACAACAGCTAACTTTCCTTCATTATCATAAAATACATCACCAGGTTGAATCAATCTCTTGGTATCTGTTTGAACAGTTAATACTCTTGTTTCATAGTTATAATTATCTGGATCATCAGCAAAGTTAAAGGGATCTACATTATGTTTTCCTAATACCTGAGCAATAGATTCCGTAGTGGTAGTAATAAGAGTATCAGGTACAAAGGTAAAGTCCGGCTTTACCATCATATTAAGCTGAGGGCTATATTCCCAATAATTAAGATTAATCTTTTGTTTGTGGGAGATCAACTGAGTAGCAATAACAGAACCAAAGGAACGCACTACATTTTCTCCTTTAACCTGAGATACTATACCTTCAGCTCCTGCTCCTCCCGTACCTGCATCATCAAAGTATGCGAGATCTCCTACCTTACTTGTAGAAGGATATCCACTTATTACTTCAATAGAGGATACACTACCTGTAGATACATCAGCAATCTCATCCTTTAATTCATCCTTTGTCTCTTCCAGATATGGATTTCTAAATCTATTAATCTTAGTAAAGTCAAACTCTAATTGAGTTGTATCATAAGGAACTTCTGGATCAAAAGAGTTGTATGTAATAGGTACTGGCTCAATCTCATCAATTACCTTAAGACTTTGAGAAATGGGTCTATTGGTAAAGTTAGGACCAATAATATAAGGGAAAATAGGACCAGAGCCTATAGCAGTAGCAATATAACAATATACTCCATCTGGATACAACTCCTTAGGAAACTCAGGAGTATTCATCATTGCGCCATTGTTTTCATCACATACCACATAAGCAGCAGTCTCAGTATCACTAAGATTAAAACTAACACTAGAGCTTCCAGTTAAAACAGCCAGCAACTTATCATTATCTGGATCAGTTTCCAAGTATGCATTATTGGGAGGATCGGCACTAGCAGTTGTATCTGGATTATCTGTAAGGATATCATAAGCGCTTGATAAAGTATTATCAGCATCATACTTATAATCCTGGATAAAAGTACCCATTGCATATTCTTGTTTAGTTGGAGGAAGAGTCCCAGGCAATCCACCACCAGCAATAATATTATTTCTATTAGCTTTTAATCTATATCCACTAATATAAATTACATATCCATCAGTATCATCCTTCTCATTTTTAAATTGAAGAGGTCCATAAATGGGATTTCCATCAAATGCCCATCCAAGAATACCTTGAGGTCTCTCAGCAGCCAAAAGCTTAGGATAACCAATATAACCATATTGTGTTCTTTCTAAAGCTCCATTGGTAGCTGGATACAGGAAACCATTACCAGAATCCAAGAACCAATCATCATGATCTAAAATCTCCTTATACCTATCAAAAGTATAATACTGAACAGTAGCAAATACTTCTGCTCCTTCACCTAAAGGAAGAACTTCAGCAGTAGTTGTGGATGGTTGATAATCAATACCACCATCTACAATTTCAACACCCGTAATTACACCATTACTTTTAGAAGTAACTCTAAGGATAGCTCCCTTTCCTATACCTGAAGTATCAACTACATTGATAATTGGAATAGCACCATAATACCACTTTCCTCCATCATCAATAGTTACTTCCTTAATAGTACCATAACCAGTAAATTTTAAAGTGAATTCTGCTCCCTCTCCACCACTAATTCTACTTGTAACCTGACTATTATAATCATCTTTGGTAATAGGGTCTGTATCTATAGATGCAATACCACCATCAGCTGTTAGTTCAATGACAGCTTCTCTTTTCGCAGTATTGTTAATAACCAGGGTAGGATTCACATACCCACCACCTTTATTAAGTACAACAGCTCCAGCCAATCTACCTTGATATAACCTATCATTGGAATTGTTACTATAAGCAGGAACTCCATCAACAAATACCCCTATAGTATGAGTTCCTTTGTCTTTAAAGGGATTATACTTAATAGATGTTTGAGCAGGAAGTACACTAACAGAATTATAAGCCTTTGGTCTACCAACAGGAGCACCCTCAGTAAAAGGTCCAATTGGATAGTATGGAAAAGTGCTGGAAGTGGAAAAGATATTAAAGGCATCAAAGTATACTCCACTTACACCAGCAGTTACTGAGAATGAAGTACCAGTACCACCAGATTCAGCAACTTCTGCTAAAGTATCAGTATAGTTCTCTATAAAGGATGCTAATGCTTGTTCTCTTGGATTTACCCTTCCTGGGCCATTAATAAAGATATCATCATCCAAAGAATGTAAAAGGCCAGGATCTTCTACTTTAACCTTCTGTGCTAAGCCTAATGGCCAAGATCTACTAACATAAACCTCATCATCCTTCTTATATCTTGCTTCTATGTAATATGGGCCATATACCAAGGACTCTATAGGATGAGTTACAGTAACTCCAATGTATCCCCTCTTACAACCAATAAATTGATTAAAAGTCTTTGAAGTGTAGGAAATACCTTCATTTTCAATAAAGATGACTCCACTATCAGGAAATCCCAAAGTTGACTCAACCGTAATGGTAGTAACATCAACATTATCATTAGGAGTGCCAGGAGCATTTGCTGGTCTTGTTAAACGACTTTCTGGGTTAGGAATAAAGTCTCCAGAGTCAAAATCTTCATTTACATAAAGTTCATACTGAGTTTCTTCATTATATGGATAAACAGAAACATAATTACAGAAGGTTCTGGCATATACAGCATCATCATCCAAATAGGACTTCAAAAGCATCTCTGCGCCAAGAATACCTAAAGGACTAACATTATTTTCCTTAGGATCACATAAAAGAGTAGGAACTGGTACTACCCTAAGAATAAGAGTTTCAAACCATCCTGAATCGGAAGGAATAATCATCCTATCTCCAGGATAACTAACTTCCACTTCATTCTGGGCAAAAAGCATCTTAAAAAGAGATTTGATGCCTAACTTAGAACCTTTAGATTGATAGAAGTCTCTTATGTTCTGTAAAAGAGCAGATTTGTTGACTCCTTTAGCAATTCTCTTATAATACAGATTATCTGTGAAGGATTCTGTAATAGTCTCCAACATTGCTGATAAAAACAACACTGAAAGGTTATGAACAACAGATCCTGAAGTATGAGGAGTAGAAGGACTATCAACATACTTTCCAGGGGAAGTAAATGTTTGTAGTACGGTAGTACCGGAAGCTCCTCTGGTTAAACCTGTGAATAGGTTGCCTTCTTTCTTCCTATAAAGTATAACTTCTTCACCAATCAGTACCACTCCATTAGTTTCAGGAAATCCATACCCATCTTCCAATGTAAAGAAGGTAGAACTATCATCTGTTAGAATGCTATCTCCCTGAGAGGTAACAATGTCTTGAGAGTAGTTAGTTTCAAGTGAAGAATTCCCGGTATCTTCCCCTACACCCAAATTAGAAGATAAAATACCATATTCTACTATTCCATGTTCATAGGTATCAAAATTCCTATATCTTTGAAGTCCTTGTAATAGGTTTTGACCAAATCCAAGCCTTTCTTCACTTTCGTCAGCCTTTTCCATAAAAGCTACGAAGTTAGCATAATTCTCAACTATAAAGTTAGGAAGAGTGCTATCAACCTGAGATGATGGATACACATTCACCTTAGATTGGTCGGAATAACTTAAATTCGTCATGATCCTGAAATTTGCTTATCTTCTGTTGCTTCAATAACAGATGAAGCTATGTCTAAGTCCATATAGACAGATCTTATAACAGTAATGTCATTATCTCTTGGAATGGCTGTTACTTTAATCAATCCATTCTTTTCTACAGTGGTAGCAAAGGTAATATCCTGTCCCTTTAAGTATCCTAACTCTATTTCCCCAGTATCATAATCTACAGTACCAAATAACTTATTATCAATGATAATTTCTCCTTCCTCATCATAATGATAGGTATAGATACCTCCTTTAGTGTCATCTTTAAAATAATGAATGATAGGAGAGGTAACACCATTTATAGTTAAGGTAAACCCTGTTGAGTTAACAACAGCATTGTTACAATCAAGTTTCAATGGGTTTTCAAAACAAATCTCATAAGTGGCTGGAGAATTCAACCTAACCTCTATGTTTCTTCTCATCCTAAGGTTAGTATTATTTCTGGTAATGGCTTCATCAGAAGCATCAATAGCACCAACAATCTTAGAATACTTAATAGAACCACCAAACTTAGAAATAGAAGAAGCTGATTTATAAGTTTCCAAGGTTTCCTTAACTGAACTTACAATAGCAGCATTATCCTTCAAAGTCCTGAAGTTATTATAGTATACCATAGAAACCAATTCAATATAAAGAATTTGGGGATCTACAAATACAATATCCAGGGAAGCTACCCTATAAGGGTCCAAAGATTGCTTAATGTAATTTTTAGTGATATTAGAAAGATACTCAGAGTTAGAAGGTTTAACGGAAATATACACTCTACCATACTGTGGAGGCACCAGTGTGTCCCCTCCATAGACATAGATGTCGTCTACAGCAGGATAGATGTCCCTCACCAGGCTATCATAGTCAGAAGCCACCACAGCCCTCTTCTGGGAGGCATATGACTTGGTAGCCCTGAACTTCACAGAAGGAATGCTTTCAATAGCTGCTCCCCCCTCTGATGCTGGAGCTTCTGTGACTAATGGTAAGGTGGTAACAACAGTTCCATAAGAATCAACTACACTACCAACAAAGATGTAGTTAGCACTTCCCTGAACTCCATTGCCTAACTCACCATTTGTAACAACATAGTTAACAAAGATTTTAGCTCCATTCTGAAGCTTTTTCCCAAAGTAACCATCACCAAAGGTAAGGTGATAGAAACCATTACTTACCTCTTCCAACCAATAAGCTCTGGTTTCTGATGTGAGGGTAACTAAACTTTCAGCCTGCTTATAGATAAACCTTACATCTTCATTAGGATCCTCCTGAACCTCCACTCTCATAGTAGAAGTATCAATATTAGAGTTTCTAATAACAAATTCCTGATTATAATCAGCTTCATCAACTACAAAGTTAGCAGGAAGGTAAGCTCCCTCATAAACACTAACTCCAGTAAATCTACAAACCCCAGTACTGGATACGGGTGAGTTTTGACTATCAACTATGTTAAAAATAAAGTTTCCAGTGCCACCGCTGGTGGTAAATATCATTCCTGGTTTAATAGTCAGATATTGAGGTAGTCCAGAAGAATATTGAGTAGTATCAAGTAGAAATTCAAAACTTACTAAAGATTTAGAAGCTCTGGCTGAAACGGGAACATATCCAATCATAGCAGCATTGGATACCACATTCTCTCTCAAAGAAGCAGAAGCTAAAAAGCTCTCATTAGCCACCATATTGGCTGTATAAGCATTAAGTTGAGCTTGATAGGAAATGAGGTTCAGAATAACCTGTAAGTTCGAACCGTCAAAGTCGAAATCAGTAAACTGTTTTGTTGATTTAAGATAATTTATAAGATTTTGCTTAATCTCATCAAAATCTCCCTCAGTTAGTTGAATAGCGCCCGCCATTATTGGTAAAACCCTGATTTTAAGTTATTTATGCTATCTCGTGGGAGTTAAAATCTGCTCAACAAACTGAATTTTATCAGTTCCTACAATTTCATAAGTAATGCTGACATAAAATTGATTTCTTTCTGGTTGAGGTTCAACATAAACTGCTTCATCTTGATGATTTCTGTTTATAAGTCCATTTTGAAGATTATGATAACCTCTAATCTGAGAAAGTGAAGTTAAAGCCACTCTCGGCTCATTATAATTGATAGCTCTTTCAATTTCTAACTTCAAAAGTCCTGCCGATCCATAATCCACCACATCAAACAAGTAACTTGTTACCTGAGAACCAATATTTCTGTTAAATGTGACTTCCAAAGGCATAAAAAGAATAATATTCTTGATTGCATTATTAATTGCTCTCTCATTTTTCAATAATGTTAGATCCGCAGTAATAGGACTGGGCTCAAATGCCAAAGAAATGTCTATATATGTCTTTTCTTTCCTAGAAAGTTGAATAGTCATTAAAAAAGGGGCATTCTGCCCCTCTATTTATTCTTCAGATTGATGCCATTGTGGATATTTTTGCTTTCTGATGTTATCGGCATGTTGATCTAGGTACTTATCAGCATCTCTATCAGTGATTAATACCTTAGTGCCATGTTCAGCAAACATAGTTTCCTCAAGAAACTCAGGATACTTCTGTTTGTAGGTCATCCTTGCCCCCTTGGTGCTTTGCGACGGGGCCGACGACCCCTAGGTGAGGATTTAGTATTCTTCGAATTGCCTTGATAGGTCTTTTTATTGGTGGGAATAATAGTAATATCCCCAGTTTTGGTGTAAATAACTGCCATAATTAAGATTGCTGTTGGATTTTAACTGAATTCTCAAGCTTTTCAAGCCTGATGAGGATATCATCAAGGACTTGTGCTACCTTTTCATGCTTCGTATTGCCTGGACGGCGATACATTAGCTCATAATTTGTTTCCGGCATTAAAAACCTCTGACGGTCTGGGGGTCTTTTCGTACCAAATGGAAGGAATCATGATATCACGTGCTGCTTGAGGACCAAAACGAGACCACATCGAATAAAAATCATCCCGTTTTGAGCGAGAACATGGATATTTACGAATTGTATCAAGGTTCAAAAGCAGGACTTCTGCTTTTACTTCTTCTACAGACATATAAAATAAGATGGGACTTCTCTATTTTAGCAGAGAAGTCCCTTTTCTTCAATCGTCCTTGTTATAATTCTTGATACCAGGACCACCTTGGGTACCAGGACTCTTGGCTACACCTTTTACGCTGTCTGCTGCCCTGCTCTTTCCAGCTCTCTCATCACTCTGAGCCTTTGCTTGTGCTTTGGTTTCCTGTGGATGTGAAGGATCCTTAGGATTTACTGCTTTATTCTCCTGGAGAGCACCTTCTACAAGGCTATTAAACCACTCATCAGACATGTGCTTGATGAATACTTCACCAGATGTGGAATTAGTAACATAACCCTCATCCATAAGCACCTTGAGAACTACCTCTTCAGCACTTACATCTTCAGTAATACCACTAGCTGTGTCCTTAACAGCTTTGATTGCACTCTTGCCAACTTTCCCAGCTCCTTTTACTGTTTCGTTAGCAGCATCAGCAACTCCACCAATTACTGCACCAACAACCTCATCCAACTGCTTCTCTGTGTTATCATTGAATTGATAATACTGACCCATCTTACTGAGAGCCCTTACATAAGAGTTCATAACACTCTCATCCATTTCCTTATCACTGGAATAGGCACGCTTACCTTTGGCTTTCTCTTCACCTTTGGATTCGTCACGACGATCCTTTTCACTCTGCTCTTTGTCAGACTCTTTGCCGTCCTTCTCACCAAGAGTGTCATCTAGGCGATCATCATAACCCTGCTTCTTTTTCTCAAGCAAAGCTTCATAATCATCAAAGCGGTTATGGGAAAAAGCCCCACCAGACATAGAGATAGCCATTTCTTCAAATGTGATTTCTTTTATTTATAACGTTTTCTCCCTCTATCCTTCTAAAGCAGCAACCTTAGCTTCCAATGTCTCAATCCTATCCATTGCTTCCTGTAATGCCTTCACTGCTTTCATGTAGATAATAGAGGATTTCACTGATTTAACATTAGATACTTCATCACCATTATCTAACGTCACTGTATCATCACTACCCTCAACCAACTTACTCATACCAGCTGATTCAAGTTGTTGAGCTATGACACCTAGTTGCCTAGGGGCTCCTGCATAATGTTTCCAATCATAATTAACAAGTTCCATTGCTTTAATGTCATCCCACTGAGACACAGCAGGGGTAACATTCTCCTTCAATCTTTCATCAGAGATTGCAGTATAACTATTATTCAAATTCTTCACATTACCATTAATCCTAATTTCATAAACTAAAGTACCACTAGTGTCTGCTGCATTGTATCCTGCCATCAGAGTATGATTACTATTAGTGCTACCGTTACACAAGTTAAAGAGTTTACCGTTACTGGCTAATGCCACAGTAGTAAGGGAATTAAATGTCTTATTGCCGGTGATAGTTTGACTACCATTAGTATAAACACCATTAGTAACTGTTCCCGCGGATCCAGCAGAACCAGTAACACTAATACCCCAAGTACCAGAAGCATTAGCACCTGTCTTAGATGGTGCATAAGATGCTGCCCTGTCATACGCAGCCTTTGCAGCACTTGCTGTTGCAGCTAAAGTAGTTGATGAGCTGTTAGTTGCGCTAGAAAGTTGAACTATACCAGCTGCAGATGTTGAAGCCGCAGAGCAATTAAGAGTGCGGTTTGCAGTCAATGCGCCTCCACCAGTTAGTCCAGTTCCAGCGATGACTTGGCGCGAACAATTAGTAGCAGTAGTAGCATTAGTAGCATTAGTAGCATTAGTAGCATTAGTAGCTGTTCCACTAATGGTTTTTGAGAATATAATATTTCCTGCAAGAGTGAAATCACCAGTAGTCCTAACAACAGTATTATCTACAGATATATTACCTGAGGTTGAAATTGTGTTACTATTGGGAGTACCTGTATTACTACCTTCTCTAATGCCAGTACCGCATGTGATACCCGTAACAGTTCCATCCTTAAGTTGTGATGTATAAGCTACCGTTCCACTACTGGTAGGGAAAGTTACATTAATATCTGCAGTATTTGATTGTTTAAAGGTAACGGCCTTTCCACCGGAGCCAGAAACCTTGAACAGGTTGGTGCCATCTTGAGATGAGAAAGTTAATTTATTGCCACTGTTAATAATCAGATTAGCGGCAGCTTTTGATTCTATAATTATATTTCCTGCGTTGGTAGCAGTTTTGCTGGTAACATAATTATTAGCACTAGTAAGTTCTATAGAATTATAACCGGCGTTAGAATTAATTTTGACTGCTCCAGATGCATTAATAGCAGTAGTACCTGATGCTGCAGCATAAAGAGTAGATTCCACTGTCATCTGACCAGCAAAGCGAGATGCTCCAGCAGCAGTCAGAACAACATTCTCAACACCTGCTCCCCATACAGATATACATTTAGCAGTATTATTATTAGTCGCATTTCCAACGACACCTCTACCTACTCTCAGCAAAGCAGAGGTGCCATCACCAGTATTATCTACAATGATTCCCCGGCTATTATTATAGTTGCCATCTACTTTCGTTGATGGATCAACACCAGCTATAAAGTTGTTGGTTACTCTACAAATACCATCAGCACTAACACTAAACTGCTCTTGCTGCGTTCCATCTCCAGGGTTCGGGCCGCCACCTGACAGACACTGCAACAAGAGTCCCTTATATGTTCCTTCATCAGTTTTGGATGCATTGGAAGATTTCATAATCTTCACAGTAGGCTCTCCTTGCTGGTCTGTTGCATAAATGCGGCAGCCAGAATGATCAGACGTGAGGTCTTTAGTAACCTGAATTAGATTATTGAGATTTAGATTATTAATAGTAACTCGGGATGCTCCCTTTGGAATATCAAGTTCAGCCACTGGGAGATTTGGATTAAATCTTATTCCATTAGCAACCTTTAACTTTCTGGTATTAGAGTTAACAGTTTCCCCAGTGCCCTTTGAGATATCATTACTAGGAGCCGCAAAAGTTACATAATTATCATACCCCTCGAATGCGTCGGAACCATCAATTGGTTTTGAACCTGAGTTGGCTACAGTAATTCCAGCAAAGGTGGATTTATAAACAGTGAGGCCGGAGGTGGCTCCATTTATTGTGTTAGTATCCAAAGTCACTGCACCACTACTACCGATACTAATATAAGTACCTTGCTTAACAACACCCAGTGAGGTACCGCTTGCTGTTGCGACATTTATTGCTCCAGAAGTAACGGTAGTATTTGTACCTGCCTTAACAACACCCAGTGAGGTACCGCTTGCTGTTGCGACATTTATTGCTCCAGAAACAACGGTAGTATTAGTACCTTGCTTAACAACACCCAACGTGGTGCCG
>PBEG01000008.1 GCA_002718395.1 Chloroflexota bacterium
CTGCATCATTTGTTTTACCTGGACCAACAGCAATAACTTTTCCTTCTTGAGATTTTTCTTTAGCTGAATCAGGGATAACAAGACCAGATACAGATACCTCTTCTTCTAAAATAGGTTGCAACACAACATAATCAGAAAGAGGTGATAATTTGTCACTCATCTAATACTCCTAAGATTTAATTAACATCATTTTCAATAGCTTAAATAAAAAAAAATATGGGCTTTAAGCAAAAGAAAGTTTAGCACTCCAAATAATGGAGTGCTAGTGCTAGAGAAAAAAATTATTTTCTATTTTTTATCTAGAAAAAGTTCGCCTCTAGTCATAGTTGAATAAATATCGATAATTGATTCAGGTAAAATCGCTTGATCTATGTGATTAAATGCAGCTGCTCCTATCATAGCAGCATTATCAGTACACAGAGCTGGAGCAGGAATATGCACTGGGATAATGCTTTTTTGCAAAAAATTATTTCTTAAATCTTTATTAGCAGCTACTCCACCTGCAATAATAATTGATTTTGCATCAATAGCTTGAGCAGCATCAATAGTTTTTTTTGTTAATACATCTACAACAGAATCTTGAAATGCCCACGCAATTTCTTGAGCAGAACTATTTGGTTCATTTTTAATATAATTTAGTACAGCAGTTTTTAATCCTGAAAAAGAAAAGTCATTTGTATTGCGTAACCATGCACGTGGAAATTTTAAATTCATAGATGTCGCTTCACTTGCAAGTTTAGAAATTGCAGGTCCTCCAGGATAACCAGCATCTAACATGCGACTTACTTTATCAAACGCCTCACCAGCAGCATCATCTCGTGTGCCTCCTAAGCGTTCAAATGTCAAATTTTCTTTAACAAGGATTAATTCTGTATGGCCACCTGATACAACCAAAGCAACAGCGGGTAATTCAGGAGATTGATCCTCTAACCAATTAGCCGCAATATGGCCTTCAATATGATCAACGGGAATAAATGGTTTTGAAAGAGAATATGACATTGAACGTGCAAATGAAAAACCTACAATCAAAGCTCCAGGCAACCCTGGCCCCATTGTAGATGCAATGCAATCAATATCTTCAAGTTGAAGCTTGGCAATTTCTAGTGATTTATTTGTCAGTTGAGAAATACATTTTAGATGCTCACGAGCAGCTACTTCAGGGACAATACCTCCAGTTTTATTATGAATTTTTACCTGCGATTCAACCAAATTAGAAAGAATAGATTTTCCGTTTTCAATTACAGCTACACTAGTTTCATCACAAGATGTTTCAAAAGCAAGAATGTACATTTTAATTTCCAATTATTATTCACTAATTTCAATCTCAAAAATTGATGAGCTAGTTAAAGCATAAAGATTTTGATTGTTTGAATCATAAAATAAAGATTTTATATCTATAAAATCTTTATTTACCCATTGTCCTTTAAAATCTTTACCATTATTACACTCTATAATTCTATTCCTTTCATTATCAGCAATAAAAATTTGCTCATATGACTCACCAAAGATAACATCCGAAATCTTTGATGGAAATTCATCTATGCCCAAGCATGAGAATTCAATTAATGAGTCATTGTATTGCCAGATATTTCCCGATGTAAACAAAAGTAATTTTTTATTGAAATCTATGCCTAAAATTTTTTCTTCCAATTTAATTAAGTTGGTAAATTTAAAATATTCATTTTGTGCAGTATTCTGAAATTTTGATAATAAAATTTCATTTAAATTAGAATCATATATATATAAATCATCATTATAAATTTCCATATCATCTACAAATTTAACATTAGAAGAAAAAGAATCTAAAGAATAAACATCTAATTGATTATTTAATTTTTTGACAAATAAATTATTATTACTATCTAAAATAAATAATTTTTTTCCAAATTGATCATATGACATTGTAATAGGTTCCCCGAGTAAAATATCATTGATGAAATTGTTCTGTCTAAAAATTTCAATAAATGAATTATCGCTTATTGTATATTGAAAAATTCTTCCACTGCCACTATCTAAAATCCATATTAAATATGAATTAGAGACTAATTTATTTGGGAAAAAAGAATTGGCAAAATTATTTTCAAAAATAAGTAACTTATCTGAATTTGAGACCAGGAAAATATTATTAAATAATTTTTCACGTTTTTGAATATCTAATTTCAATAATTCAAAGAGATCATTAAATTCAAAAACTGAACCTTCTTCTATTAAAAGTAAAGCTTCATTAAGAATTTGTCTTTGTGCGGCTTTATCTTTATTTTGTCCTAATTCGTCATACTGAATAATTAATTTTTCAATGTTATTATTTATATTATTGATTCTTTCATCTTTTATTTCACTATAAAATATTGCATTAAAAAAAATTAATCCAAAAATTCCTAATCCAAAAAATAGAGCCAATAATCCAAATAGATTAAATTTATTTATTTTTAATTTAAAATCAGGAAAAATAGAAAAATGATATTGAGATAATTTAAAAAAATTAGACGACCAATTAAATTTATTTATAGAGTCATTTATTTGCTTTAAAGTTTCAGGATCTTTATTAGAGGGAATAGCTGCTTGACTAAAATTGTCTTTATCAACATCTAATTCAAGTTGTACAGATTGCTGTTCTAAATAAAATGCGCCTTCAGGAATTTTTGGGTTGTCCTCAACTTGTGAGAAATAACAAACACTTAAATATTTTAAGTTTCTTGTGCGATTAAATAAATCACTTAACGATCTCTCAACACCTCCCTTAAGAATCATGTTCATTTCTGTTGTACTTAGTTCTGAATTTAATTGTTCAGAAGCAACAATTAAATCATTAGATGCAAAATTTATTTTTTTAAATAAGGGTTGAAATTTATTTTGAGAGCCTAGGGGGTCACTATAATCAACTTTAGATATATTCGGTTTTTTGATTTTTGTTTTTTCAATTGATGCAATAAAATTTGAACCAGAATTGGCAATTAATATTTGATTATTTGAAATAATTAAACATGTTAAACTGATCTGAACCTTGTGTTCTTGAAGAGAATTCTGATTCCATTTAACTACTTGCATATTTGCATTGTTTAGCGCTTTTAATACTCTACCAGTTATTGAAAAATTACTATCAATAAAATCTCTGAGTACCGATTCCATGATTTCTCTGCAAAAAGAATCTGAATCTAGATTATTTGGCTGACTAAAAATAATAATTCTATCAAATAACTGATCACTTGCTTCTGAATGATCTAAGATATAATTATTATTTTCTTGAATAACACTGTCTTTAATGTGAAAAGAACCAACCCAATTAACCATAATTAACTTTTCAATACTTACATAAATAAATTAAAATAAACTTAATAAATAATAATACTATCGATGAAGATAGAATTGGTTGGAAAAATGAAAAAACAAAATAATATCGAACAATTAGAGAAAAAACTTATGAAGTTAATTAAAGAAAAATCACCATTACCACCATTAAGTAATGCCTTTTTCATTAGTGGCCTGGAAATAAATGTAGATTCTGAATCTCAAAATGATAACTATACAATTTTATTAGAAGATGGTAAATTCTACGAATTATTAATAGAAATTGATTCTTTATCGAGTGGTAACTTAGATATTTTAGCCAATAGAAATGAGCAGATTATTCCAAAAGAGTTTACACAAGATGAAAAAATTTTATACACAAAAACAGCAATAGAAAAATTAATATCTACAGATTAGTTTCTGTTGTGTAATCACCACTTTTACCGCCACGTTTTTCCAATAATCTAATATTTTTTAATTCAACAGTATGACTAATTGACTTCGTCATATCATAAATAGTTAGACCGGCTATTGAAACTGCAGCTAACGCTTCCATTTCAACGCCTGTTTTATAAAATGATTCAACTACTGATATAATTTTTATTACTGATTTATCTTCTTGGTTTTTTGGCAAAGCAATTTCAATTTCTGCATTACTAACAGGAATGGCATGACAAAGTGGTATTAATTCATGAGTTTTTTTGACTGCTAAAATACCAGCAAGTTTAGCAGCTGCAATAATATCTCCTTTAGGCAAGCTATGGCTATTAATTTTTTCAATAATTTCTTGATTAACAATAACTTCACATATCGCTGATGCATATCTATTTGATGATTCTTTATTTGAAATATCTGACATATTAATTGATTGTTCCTGACTCACAATAACCTCCCTAAGTTAACCACCTATGTATGGCATTTCTATTTTATTTTTATTAGATGATAAAATACTTTGATTTCTTAATTCAGAATATCTATCATTTCTATTAGTCCATATAGAATTTATAAAATTTATTATTTGCTTATCATCATTTTTACTGCGTATCTTTTCTTTTATATCAAAGCCGCTTAATGAAAATAAGCAAGTATATAATTTACCATCTGAGGACAATCTAATGCGTGTACAATCACTACAAAAAGGCTCAGTAACAGAAGAGATAAATCCGAATTCAAGAGATTTGTCTTGAAGTTCATACCTATTAGCAACTTCACCAAAGTAATTTTTTTCTAATTTATTAACTTTATAATTATTTTCTATCATTTTTAAAAGCTCTTGTGATTGCATCACTGAATTTTCATTCCAGTGATTTGTGCTGCCCACATCCATAAATTCTATGAATCTAATAATGACATTAGAATTTCGAAAAAATTCAATCATTTCTAAAGCATGTTGATCGTTTATCCCTCTTTTGACAACCATATTAATTTTAACTTTGAATCCAACTTCTAAAGATTTTTCAATGCCTCTTAAAACATCTTCATGAGAATAGCTACTATCACTAAGTAGTTTAAATAGATTATCGTCTACCGCATCCAGGCTAATTGTAATACGCCTTAAACCTGAATCAAACAATTGTTGAGCTTGTTGTTTTAATAAAACTCCATTTGTTGTAAGAGCTATATCAATGTCATTAATAGTATTTAACTGATCAATTAATTTATATAAATTTTTTCTTAATAATGGCTCTCCACCAGTAATACGAATTTTATGGATTCCTAAGGAAACAAAGATTTTAGATATCCTATAAATTTCTTCAAAAGTCAAAATTTCATCTCTTTTCAAAAAATTATATTCATTGTTGTATATTTCCTTCGGCATACAGTACGTACATCTAAAATTACACCTATCCGTAACCGAAATTCTTAAATCTCTTAGTGGCCTATTCAACGAATCATATGTGTTCATAATATCTCTAACATATTAAATTACTTCTAATAAGGATTTTACTGCTAGAGCACGATGGCTAACTTCGTGTTTTTTGTTACCATATTCAGCCATAGTTGCTCCATCATTTAATTGAAAAATTGGGTCATATCCAAAGCCATTTTCACCTCTGGGCTCAAGAGTAATTTGACCTCTTACATTACCTTCTCTAATAATAGTTTTATCATCATAAAATCTAACCACTAAAACAGCCTTAAAAACTGCATATATTTCCTTAAATGCTGCATTAGACATTAACTTGATTAAAAATTTATTTCTCTGTTTATCATTACTAATATTTGATCCACCAAACCTTGCAGAAAATATCCCTGGATGTCCATTTAAGTAATCAACTTCTAACCCAGAATCATCAGCAAGTATAGGCAGATTTGTATATTTTTCATATGCTTCAATTTTATACAATGCATTTTGCATATAAGAATTCCCATGTTCAGCAATATTTAATGTCTTTATACCAACAGATTGAGGAGATACTATCTCCCATTCTGATTGAGAAAATAAAAATTGCATCTCAGACAATTTATTTTTATTAGATGAAGCAAATAAAATTGGTTGTTTCAAGATTGAATAACTCTATATTTCTGACCATCTTTTATTTAATTTATCAGCGACAGTTGGCATAGTCGTATATTCCATCTCATCAAGAGGTAATCTATGTGGCTCAAAAGGGCCGTGCTTACGCAGATAATCAGAAATGTCATTCGCTTCAGCTCTTGCATTGTCAAATGACGGATCATCAAACATATCCCTTGGTCCAATTAACTTACCATCTGCTAATTGGAAACCTAACGCAACTACTCTCGGTGGACCATCAAATCTTGATGGATTTGCTTCATCTAATGAAACAGGCATCCAAGGACCATAGTGAGAGCCCCGCATAAATCCCTCAACAGTCCAAGCTGTTGTAAACGCTTCTAAAACTTCGCCTACAGCTGGAAAATCACCTTGACATCTTACAATAGATGTTGGATCATCTTTACCAACATAACGACCAGCAATTTCTGAAAGTTTATCTGTAGAGGACACACATGCAATTGAATTACTTGTTCGACTAACTACTCGTTTAACTGCATATCGAGCTGGAGAACCTATAAAAACAAGTAAGTCATAGATTTCTTCAGGAGAATTTAAAATGATTTTTTTGTGCTCTTTTACATCATGTACTTCAAATGCAAAACCTTGATGTAAAGATTCAGAAATTACAAGACCAGCAGTATTAAAGGGATCAGCAAACATTTTATAAAATGGCAAATTAAATGAACCTGCAGAAGTCTTATCACCCATAAATATTATGACTGGCTCAGATGGTCTTTCTTCGTATTCTAATTCAGCAGAACCTGGCCCTGCACCTTTTATATTTCCAGAAAAAGCGTCCACTAATAGATCCTGGCCAGCTCCATAGAGATGAAGTTTTTTTGCAACCTCAGTTCCATCTATAAAAGAATCCCAAGCAAACTTATGTACATCTTTATTATCTTCACCATTATCATGAGACATAATTAAAAAAGCATCATCACCACAAGCATGAACTTGACCATCAATTAATAATGATTTATTAATTGCGTCGTCCATATTTTTTCTTAAAACATCCATTACATCAGGATGCATTCCAGAATGACCGACAAAACCACCAATGTCAGCTTTAATTACGCTTAGTGTTCTTACCATTATTTCTCCCTATATTTGCTAAAAAAATTATATCAGAAGTTTGCTAATAGATTATTAATGCACAAAGTCATTTTTCATTTTTTATTATATCAGATAAATACAAATGTGCCTGTTCAGCAATTGGTTTAGTATAACCAGTGATGTCCCACTCAAGATCTTGATCAGAATTAATATATTGATTTAGAATATTGATTTGCTTTTTTGCAGTAATAATTTGATGTTGACGATCTAATGGTTTGAATCCCTGCAATTTACGTAAACCCTCTCTGCCTCCTTCAGGAATATACCAATTTTTAATTGAATACCCACAACCAGCAATATATAAAAGTCTACCTACAGGTGTAGCATCAGGTGGAACGCCAACTAATAATGAACGTGCAGTTAATCTTCTGTAAGCTGATTCATATTCAATCATTAAATGTCCACCGGGAGGTAAAATTTTTCCAAGGTTTGCAAAAATTTCTAACTCAGCTTGTTCTGAAACTTCTAATAATTGGTTTTTATCAAATGCTATTTGTTTTTTAAAGTTAATTATCTCTAACCAATTATAACCAGGATATATTCCTGAATTAAATAGCCCTAAAATTATTGGCTCTAAAGATACTGTATTTTCTTTTTTTAAAAATATAGAAAAATAATTTGCGCCTATGCTATTAGAAGGACCTATTAGTATTTCAAAAGAAAAATCACCATCAATATTTATATTTAATAGCTCGGAGAGTTTATTAGAGCTTGCAGGATTAATTACTTGCCATTGTTTTTTCATCAGTATTGCATTATATATTTAAATTAATCATCATAAAGAAAAAAAATAAAAAATGCATACGATTAAATTTATATTGTAAAAATTAATATTTAAAATAAAGGCACTTCATTCTAATGCAAAATTCTATTACTAAAGAAAATCAAGATTATATTAATGTTGTAAAGAATTTAACTAATAGATCAAATTTTGAAAAAAATCTTGATACTCAAAAAAAGCAAAATTGGAAAGTTGAACACTTAAAAAAATACTTAGAAGATAATGGTAATTTTGAAATTCGCAATACAATACACCTCGCAGGTTCAAAAGGAAAAGGTTCAACAGCTCATTTCATAAATAGTATTCTTATAGAAAGTAAAAAAAATATACTTTTATATACTTCACCTGATTTACATGCAGTAACAGAAAGAATTGTTCTAAATGGTAAGCAAATTTCAAAAGAATTATTTGTAAAAATTGCTTCTGAATACACAGAAAATAATTTTTTTAATAATTGGTCATATTTTGAACTTATGACAATCATAGCTTGGAAAGCAGCACAAATGCAAAATTGTGAATGGCAAGTTATTGAAACTGGCTTAGGTGGAAGATTAGATGCTACAAATGCATTAAATCAAAAAGTTGTCAATATTATTACTCCAATTGAACTAGAACATACTGAAATATTAGGGAATACATTAGAAGAAATTAGTATCGAAAAAACAGGAATCATTCATAAAAATGAAAATGTGGTAGTTGCAAAAATGTCAGAAGAAGCAACAAAAATTACAAAAGAAAAAATTAATCTAATTGGTGCAAATCACGCATTAGTCGATCAAGAATGCACAATAAATTATAGGAATCAATCTATTGAAAATCAAATCATAGACATCAATACTCCAGTCAATAACTATAAAGAAATTAAATTAAAAAATATTGGGAAGCATCAAGCTGAAAATGCAGCAACAGCTATAAGAGCCTGTGAAATTGCCTGGCAAAAGATATATAAAGAGAAAATTCCCGTTAATTATGTTGTGCGTGGTCTATCAAAAACTATCATACCGGGAAGAATTGAAAAAATAAAAACGTACCCATTAATATTTATTGACAGTATGCATACAGAATTATCAGCAATCAAACTTGAGGAAACTTTATTAAATCTTAAACTGCCAAAAAAACGTGTTATTGTTTTGGAACATTAGAGAATAAAAAAATCAAAAAAATTGCTGAGATATTATGTAAAAAAAATACAGAAATTATAATTACAAAACCAATTTCAAAACGTGCTATGCCTATTAATAAAGTAAAAAAAATATTTGAAAAGTTTTCTGCAAATGTGGTTTCAGAAAAAAATTTAGAAAATGCAATCAATAAAATAATTAATTATCCTAAAAAAGATCGATATTTTCTTATTGTCGGTAGCACTTATTTAATTGCAGAATCAAGAGAAATTCTTTTATCAATTGATGGGGATCGAAATTTAAATTTAAGATAAATTTAAATAATGAATCAAATTATTACCTAATAAATCATTGCGTGATTTTTGCGTTATATTTAATTTATTCATTAAAATTAAATCGGTCGACTGATTAATTAATGGAAAATCAGAACCCCAAAAAAATTTTTTAGAGCCAAATGATTCAATTGCTAATTCTAATATTCTAGAGTCATACAATAAACTAAAAGCTGCAGTGTCAAAATGCATTTTGCTTTCTTGAATTTTCTTTTTTACGAATGGCATAAATTGATAAATTGGAATACCTGCACCAAAGTGCGAGGCAATTATATCAAAATCAAAAGAATTAATTATTTTCCAAATTGAAGATAATGTCAATCCATTTTCTTTTCCAGGATAATAATGTCCAACAGGTTCAGAAGTATGAAAATTAATTTTCATATCAAACATATTAATTACATGAAATAGCTCAGGTAATATTTTATCTAATAAAGTCTTTTCTTTAATTTCATTATCTATTCTTATTTCACCAAACCCTTTAACGCCTGCTTTATGCATATCTTCGATCTTCATTTTTATTTCATTAAAATTATTAATGTAAAGTGGAACAAAACTTATTAATTTGTCTGGGTAATTTTGTTGCTGTGATATTAAATACTTAGCGTGTGAATCATAATGCGATTTCTCTTTCCATTGAAAACCCATAATGATGCTCATATCAATTTTAGCTTGATACATAGATTCTAATAAATCTTCTACATTAGCCATTTTGGCATCAGGTGAAGAATAAATTGAATTAAAATTCTCATCATTTCTGATTAATAAATCTCGTTTATTAATTTGTTCATCTGAAAATAGATGTGTATGGGCATCAATAATCATATTTACTCACAAAAACATAGTTCAAAATCTAGAAAACAATTCTCCGTTATGTTGAATTATAATTTAGTTATTATATAGTTACTTATTAAATACTAAATAAATATAAAAATTTATGAATAATATAAACAACAATAATCAAATTAGAAAAATTACAGAAGCACTTCTTTTTGTTCAAAATCAACCAATACAAATAAAAACAATAGCAAAAATAATTGATACTCCTATAAAAAATATGGAAAAAATTGTTGATGAAATAAGTGAATCCCTCAATGATCATGGAATAAAAATTCAATCAGGTCCAGCAGGCATTCAATTAATCACTATTCCTGAAGCGAATGAAGTAATTAAAACTGCATATAAATTAGAATCTGAAAAACCTCTCACAAAAGCAACTCTAGAAACATTAGCTATTATCGCATATAAACAACCTGTTACCCGAGCAGAAATCGAAAAAGTCCGTGGAGTGAGTTGTGATAGCCATCTTGCTAATTTAAGAAGAAGAGGATTAGTAGAGGTTACAGGAAGAGCAGAGAAAATTGGCCGACCTTTATTATTTAGTACAACACAAAATTTTCTTTCTTATTTTGGTTTAGAAAATGCAAATCAATTACCAAATTTTGCTAATTTAGACGAATAATTATTAAAAGTCAAAGTAATGTTTACAAAATCATTTGTTATAACAATTAGAATCCCAAACAGTACATCATTAAAATATAAACGATCAGTTGTAAAAAGCGTTATTGGAAAAACTCAAAACAAATTTAATGTTTCTATTGGAGAAATAAATTATTTAAATGAACTCAATATGAGCTCAGTTGGCTTTGCAATTATTAGCAATGAAAGAAAACATATTTTTGAAAAAGAGCGTGAAATCATTTTATTTATTGAATTAGAATTATTAGGCAAGGCTGAAATTATAGAAATAGTAAATGATGAAAACAAAATTTAACTGATAAATAAAAAATATGATGCAATTAACAAAATAAAAAGAACACTAACAAAATAGACTCTTTGTTCAATTGCTAAAAAATCCTCATAAAATAATTCTATTTTTGATTTTTCTAAATTTGGCAACGGTTCTAAATCTATAGGTCGATTGATCTCATTAGGAAATGAATTAGATAATGCATCAAAATCTACTCCCAAAAATTCAGCATAAAGTTTTAAAAAACTTTTAGCTAAAACATAAGCAGGAAAAACTTCTAACTGCTCTAATTCTAATGCTTCAAGATAAATAGTATTTATGCGTGTCTCTTCATACACCTGCATTAAAGAAAGTCCTCTAGCTTTCCTAGCTTCTTGAAGCATTGACCCAAAACTTGTATTAAAAATATCTTGTGAATCAGAATTCATTTTTACCATAAATTACATATTAAAATCTATAATTGATTTTACTCCTTTTAGATTCGCTCTGTCCTGATAAGCAATAGGAACTTCTTCGAGTTTATATACATGAGTAATCAACTTATCTACATTTTTTAATTGATCAATAATTTGCAATACATCAATATAATTCTGCAAACTAGCATTTTGCGTTCCTATTAGTTTTAATTCATTATAATGGATCAGATTAACATCAATAATACTTTTTTGATTTAGAGGAAAACCTGCAAAAAGATTAACTACTCCTTTCTTTTTACATAAATTTAGAGCTGGTTCTATTAATTTATCTAACCCAACAGATAAAATAACTTTATCAAATCCGTCTGGAAAATTATTTAATAAGAGATCTTGCCAATTTTTTTGAGGGTTAATAACTGATTTAACACCTATTTTTTTTGCTAATGCTCTTCTTTCTTTTATAGGTTCTACAATTGTAATTTTTGTGACACCAATGTGTACAGCAAGAATTGCATGCATTAAACCCATAGGTCCTCCACCTAAAATTAAAAGGGAATGTTCTTTCTCTAATCCAATAGATTGAATTGAATTGAATGTGCAAGACAATGGTTCTGCTAATGCTGCTATCTTCAAATCAGTATTGTGAGATAAATTAAATAAGTGGCCTAATTTAATAATTTTATCGGGAATATAAACTTCTTCAGCAAAACCTCCATCAGAATCATAGCCTAGCGTAACTCTATCTGGACATCTATTCCTAAGGCCGCCTAGACAAAAACTACAACTGCCACATGAAAGAATTGGGCAAATAGTAACCTTATCACCAATATTGAAACTATTAACATCTTTATGTTTATCTACAATAATTCCCGAAAATTCATGACCAGGAGTAACGCCAATTTTTGCATTTTTTTCGCCTCGAAATACTCTTATATCTGAGGCACATAGACTAGCAAACTGTGGTTTGATAATCAAACCACCATCATCGCAATTAGGTTTTTTTTTGTCAGAAATTATAACCTGACCTATTGCTTGAAAAGAAGCTGCTTTCATAATAACCAAATGAATAGATTACGATTTACTTTGATTTATTCAAATATTTATCAATGCGAGACTTTGTTCTTGCAGCTTTATTTTTATGTATAATATTTTTCTTTGCTGCGCGATCTAAATTAGATTGAGCATCTTTAATTAAATCATTTGCTTTTTCATCTTTATCATCAATAGCTTGAAAAACAAGGCGAATCGATCGTGATAGTCGACTTCTCAAAGTTCGATTATGATCTTCAGATTTTTTATTTTGACGAACACGCTTTTTTGCTTGATTAGAAAGAGCCATTACTAAAAACCTTTAATATAATAAATAAACAGATAAAATCCATTATAACGGTATATAGTTTTAATACCAGAGGTTTTTGATAGAAGTCACATAATGATGAAACAAATTATTCAATACAGAAAAATTCTTCCTGCTATTTCTATAGTGGGCTTAGGTTTTATATTTGCTAGATTAACAGGGATAATTAAAACAATTGTTATTGCTAATCAATTTGGCACTTCTCCAGAAATTGCAGCTTACTGGGTTGCATTTAGAATTCCTGATTTATTATTTAATTTACTTGCAGGAGCAACATTATCAGCTGCATTCATTCCAGTTTTTAATAAAATAGTCAATGAAGAAGGAAATCAGGCAGGATGGGAGTTATCATCTTCAATTGTTAACATACTAACTACAGTGACGTTAATTTTTTGTATAATTGCTTTCATTTTTACAGAATTTTTAATTAATATTATTGCTCCTGGATTAAATCAGGAAATCAATATACTTGCTATTCAATTAACAAGAATTATGTTAGTGTCACCAATTTTTTTCTGCGTGTCTGGAATGGCTACAGGGATTCTCAACGGAAAAAATCATTTTATTGCACCAGCCATCGCACCAACTATATATAACTTTTCAATTATTTTTGGAGCAATGTATTTATCAAATTCGTTCGGTGTTAAAGGATTAGCATTTTCAGTAGTTATAGGCAGTATTGGCCATCTATTAATTCAATTATTTGTATTAAGAGTCTTGCATATGGAATGGAAACCCTCTTTTAATTTCAGATCTATGTATGTTAAAGAGGTAATTTCTTTGGCATTACCAAGAACAATTGGGCTGGCTGCAAACCAAATTAATTTAATTATATTTATTCTTTTTGCATCAAAAATTTCTGAAGAAAGCATAAACGCATTTAACTACGCGCACATGTTTATTATGTTGCCTGTAGCCTTAATTGGAATGTCAGTTTCTATAGCAATATTTCCAAAAATATCTTCATTATTTATATTAAAGAAATACAAAGAGTTCCATGAGTACGCTGAAAAAACTATCAATACAATTATTTTTTTATCAATTCCAGCAATGGTAGGTATAATTGCTTTAGTAAAACCAATGACGAAATTAATTTTTGAACATGGCCAATTTGAACCAAGTTCTACAATTCTTGTTCAAAATATAGTTTTATTATTTATTCCTATTATTTTTGCATTTTCATTAACTGAAATTTTCAGTAGAATTTACTATGCCGCAATGGATACAAAAACACCAGTTATGGCAACAGTAATTTCTGTAATCATTAATTTATTAATTTGTAGTTTTACTATTGAAAAATTTGGATATCAATCAATTGCACTGGCTGGCAGCATTGCAGCAATTTCAGAATTAACTTTTTTGATATACTGTTTAAAGAAAAAAAACATCATTATTAATTATCAATCTATCCTTGTGGATTCTATTAAAGTATTAATTATTTCGTTTGGCATGTATTTAATCATTCAATTCACCGATAATATGATTATTAGAAAATATTTAGTGAATGAATTTTTATCACTTTTTTGTCTCATTTTATTTGGAATTATAAGTTATTTTGTATTGTTTAGAATTTGCTTTAAACATAAATATAATTCAATTATTCATTTTCTAAAAGAATAAAATTGTTATAATCAACGCTACAATATTCTGTAAAAAATAATTTAGAGGTTAATATGTCTTTCTCAGATAAAGAAATTGTATGTGAAGAATGCAGTCAAGCATTTATTTTTACCGCTGGAGAACAAGAATTCTTTTCCAGCAAAGGACTCCAAAATCTTCCAAGAAGATGTAATCTCTGCAGGCAAAAAAGAAAAATATCCACAGGCAGCAATGAAGAGAATTATTCATATGGTCGAGCAGTTTCATATTCTGGAAAGACTCCGCGAAGATTACACATTGCTCCTTGTTCAGGATCAAAATCGCTGAGTCCAGAATGCCAAGAATACACTGAAGTGCCTTTTATGCCGAGAGGAGACAGGCCAATATACTGCTCTAGTTGTTATAATGTGATGAAAAATGCTGAAGCAGAGGCTGAAGAAGAAGCAGAAGCTAAAACATCTTCAGACAATGACTCAGACTCAAAAGAAAGTATTCTTGAATAAGTGACAGAAAAAGCAAGCTTCGACGATGTCTCAAATGATTTTTTACTTCCAAAAATTGAAGAAAATATAATTGATTATTGGAACAATAATGATATTTTTGCTAAAACTCTCATAGATAGAAAAGAATCTGAAATTTTCACTTTTTATGAAGGGCCACCTACTGCCAATGGAACACCTGGAATTCATCATGTACTCGCAAGAGTGATAAAAGACTTAATTCTCAGATATAAAACTATGCAAGGTTTCAAAGTTGAAAGAAAAGGTGGATGGGATACTCATGGCCTGCCTGTAGAATTAGAAGTAGAAAAAAAACTTGGATTAACTAATAAAAACGATATCGAGAAATACGGAATTGAAGAATTCAACAAACAATGTAAAGAATCAGTTTTTAATTATGTGCAAGATTGGGAAAAGCTAACTAATCGTATAGGCTATTGGATCGATATGGATAATCCATATATCACCTATGAAAACAATTATATTGAAAGCGGTTGGTGGATTTTTCAGCAACTTTGGGAAAATAAATTAATTTTTAGAGATTTTCGAGTTACACCACAATGTGGGAGGTGTGAGACAAGTTTATCTTCTCATGAGATTGCTCTAGGATATAAAGAAGATACCATTGATCCAAGTGTTTACGTAAAATTTAATATTAACTTAAAACAAAATCACAAATTAATCAAAAAAATCACACCTATATCAAATAAAGTGTCGATTATGGCATGGACTACCACTCCTTGGACATTACCAGGAAATACAGCCTTAGCAATAGATAGTAATGCTAACTACATAGTTGCAGCAATTGAAGGAAATAAATCATCTGAATGCATAATAATAGCGGAAAATTTATTAGAAAAAATTGTATCAATTACAAAAATTGATTTAGAAAAAAAATTATTAATAAAGGGTAGCGAATTAATAGATTTAACATATGAACATTTTTTTGATGTAGAGAAATGGGAAGAAAATACAATTTTCCAAATTAATGAAAACTCAAAAAATACAAACAACAAATCATCATTACCCAAAATTATAAGAAAAATAGTTGCTGCAGAATTTGTTGGTACTGATGAAGGAACAGGTATTGTTCATATAGCACCTGCTTTTGGTGATGATGATTACAAGCTTGGTCAAGATAAAAAATTATTTTTTGTACAACATATAAATAGCAAAGGGCGTTTTTATGGTGGGCAATATAAGAATATGTTTATTAAAGATGCTGATAAAGAAATCATTAAAGATCTAAAGAATAAGAATGTACTTCATTTTGATAATACTATAAAGCATACGTATCCATTTTGTTGGCGCTGTGATGATCCAATCATTTATTACGCTAAACCATCTTGGTATATTAAAACGACAGAAATTAAAGATATATTGATTCAAGGGAATCAAGAAAAAATTAATTGGGTTCCAGAGCACATTAAATCTGGTAGATTTGGTGAATGGCTTGAAGGAAATATTGATTGGGCATTTTCGAGAGAAAGATACTGGGGTACACCATTACCTTTTTGGGAATGCGACAGTTGTTCAGACATAATATGCATTGGATCTTTTCAAGAATTAAAGAAGCTTGCAAATATGAAAAAAGAAATAGAGGATCCTCATCGACCATACATTGATGAAATCTATATAACTTGTAAAAATTGTGGATCAAACATGAAACGAGTATCCGAAGTTGCAGATGCTTGGTTTGACTCTGGAGCAATGCCATATGCTCAATGGCATTATCCATTTGAAAATAAAGAAGTTTTTGAAAAAAATTTTCCAGCTGATTTTATAACTGAAGGCATGGATCAAACAAGAGGTTGGTTTTACACGCTACATGCGTTAGCTACATTACTCTTCAGTATTAAAGCTGTACCCGAACAAATCGCATTTAAAAATTGTATATCACATGGGATAATTCTTGATGGCAACGGACAAAAAATGTCCAAAAGCAAAGGGAACGTTGTTGAACCTTTTGAAGTAATAGATAAGCATGGTGCAGATGCAATTAGGTGGTACATGTTGACCTCATCCCCTCCAGGCAATACAAGGAGGTTTTCAAGCACACTTGTAGAAGAATCTTCAAGAAAAACATTTACAACATTATGGAATGTGTATAGTTTTTTTGTTACTTATGCAAACCTTTCCAATTTTTCTATCCAAGAAAAATTGTTAGCCTCTGATCAAAGAACGGAATTAGATATTTGGATTCAGTCAGAACTTAATGAAACAATAAAAAAAGTTACAGAAGGACTAGAAAAATATGAACCCTCAGAAGCTGCAAGGCCAATAAATCAGTTTATTGAACAATTATCAAACTGGTATGTAAGAAGAAGTAGGAGAAGATTTTGGAAAACGGACAACTCAACAGATTCATTAATTGCTTTAAACATCCTTTATCATTGTTTAATAAAAATTACTCAAATATCTGCACCATTCATTCCTTTTCTTTCTGAAGAAATTTACAGAAATTTGATTCAAATCTCAAACAAAAATAGTTATGAATCGATTCACTTAAGTGAATGGCCTCAATACAATGAAAAAGAAATTGATGCCAATCTTTCTGAAAAAATTAAATTAATTCAAAAAATGATATCTATGGGTAGAAGAACTAGACAACAGTCATCAATTAAAATCCGACAACCGCTTGAAGAAATCACTTTTATTCCAAAAAATAATAAAGAGAAAAAATTTCTCATTGAAGCTAATAAAGAAATAAAGGAAGAATTAAATGTGAAAAATGTTGAATTTAATGAATTTGATTCTGAATTAATTCAATATACAATTAAGATAAATAAAGCAACAATGGGGCCGAAAATTGGTAAAGAAGTTAATAAATTAGAGAATGCTATTGCAAATGAAAATGTTATTGAAATATTAAAAACATTAAATAAGGGTGAGGTATATAAACTGTTAGGTTACGACTTAGAATTCAAAGATTTAAACATTAAAGTTAAAGGAGTATCAGGGTATGCAGCTGCAGAAGAATCTGGATATATAGCAATTTTAAAAACTGCAATTACAAAGGAGCTAGCTTTAGAGGGTGCAGCAAGAGAAATCATTAGACACATACAAGATAGAAGGCAAAAAATGAATTTTGATGTATCAGATCGTATATCGATCCAATTTATGAAAAATCAATTAATGGAAGATGTTTTAGAAAAATATTCAAAGTTTATTGCTAATGAAACACTTGCAATATCCATATCAGAAGAAGATGGTAAAAATAATTTAGAAAAATTTAATTTTCAAGTTGATAATATAGATATTGAATTATCCATTGAAAAACAATCAGTAGACTAAGTAATAATGACAATAAATAAAGATCAAATTAATAGAATAGTAATTAAAGTAGGCACAAATTTGCTTACAACAAAAGATGGACATTTCGATTCACAAAAAATTAATCTTCTAACTAAACAAATAATTCAAATTTTAAAAATGAATAAAGAAGTGATGATAGTCAGCTCGGGTGCAATAGGGTTGGGGAAAACCAAGATGAAGATTAAAAATAAAATTAATGATATAGAGTTAAAGCAAGCTTCAGCTGCAGTTGGACAAAGCATGTTAATTACAGAATGGAATAATGTTTTTGCTCAAGACAATATTATTACAGCACAAGCACTCTTATCTAGAAGCGATATCACTAATACAACTACTAATAAAAATGCAAGAAACTCACTTTTAAAATTATTAGAATTGAATATAGTCCCAATCATTAATGAAAATGATGTTGTTTCTACTGAAGAAATAGCAAATTCAATTATTGGTGACAATGATAATTTATCTGCACTAGTATCAATAATGGTAGATGCAGATTTACTAATTATTCTTACTGATCAAGATGGTCTTTATGATCAAAATCCAGAAAAAAATCAAAATGCCAAACTAATAAAAAAAGTCCATGAAATTAATAAAGATATAAAAGCATCTGCTGAAAATACAACCAATAACTATGGTACTGGTGGAATGAAAACAAAAATTGAAGCTGCTGAGATTGCTACAAAAGGAAAAATACATGTGATAATTGCTAACGGTAATGAACCAGATGTTTTAAATAAAATTATAAATAATGGAGAAATTGGCACACATTTTATTCCAAAAGATGATTAAGATTTATATAGAATTAATTTGGAGAAAAAATGAGTTCTAAAGTAAACAAAGTATTAAGTAAGGCTAAAGCTGCTAAGGCTGCTAGTGGTACTTTAGCTAATCTATCCACAAAAGAAAAAAATAATGCTATTTCTTTAGCATCAAAAAATATCAATAAATTTGCAGATAAAATTATCCAAATTAATCAGCAAGACATAAAAAAAGCAAAAAAAAATAAAATTAATGAGTCATTTATAGATAGAATGTTTTTAGATAAAAAGCGTATCGGTCAAATATCAAAATCATTGATGGATGTTGTCCGTTTAGACGACCCAATTGGCATTATGGAAGATGTAAAAATCAGACCAAACGGCATGCAGGTTGGTAAACGAAGAGTGCCATTAGGTGTTATAGGTGCAATTTTTGAATCTAGGCCAAATGTTGCAGTAGAAATAGCATCTCTATGTCTAAAATCAGGTAATTCAGTTGTCATGAGATCAGGTAGTGATGCTCATGCAAGTGCACAAATTCTCACAGAAATTTTTACAGATAGTATCCAAAAAGCTGGTGTGCCGTCAGATTGTATTGGTTTTATTGATACAAAAGATAGGAAGGCTGTAAATGAAATGCTCAAGTTATCTGATTATATAGATTTAGTCATTCCAAGAGGTGGATCCGGGCTAATTAATTTAGTTAAAAGTCAATCTAGAATTCCTGTAGTTGCTGGAGGTATTGGTGTATGTCATACATATGTCGATCAAAATGCAAATTTAGGAATTGCTAATGATATTGTAATAAATGCAAAGACTCGAAGACCATCTGTATGTAATACACTTGATACCATTTTAATACATGAAAGTATTGCTGAAGTCTTTTTACAAATAATCAAAGATACACTTACAAAAAACAACGTTACAATGCACGTTGATAAAGAAGCTAAAAAAATATTAGGTAATGCAAAAAATATTGTGAATGTGAAAAAAGCAGACTACTCACGTGAGTGGTTATCATTAGATTGTTCTATTAAAATTGTTCAATCAATCGATGAGGCAATACATCACATCAATGAAATAGGTAGCGGCCATTCAGAAGCTATCGCAAGTAATTCCCATGATGCGATTCAGCAATTTCAAAATGAAGTTGATGCCTCATCAATTTTTGTCAATGTTTCAACGGGCTTCGCTGATGGTGGAGAGTATGGATTAGGAAACGAATTTGGAATATCAACACAAAAATTACATGCAAGAGGCCCAATGGGTCTCAAAGAACTAACATCATACAAATGGATTATTTTAGGTAATGGTCAAGTTAGAGACTAGTTAAAATATGTTTAACAATATAACTGTAAATGGAATATTACTAGATTTAGATGACACACTAGTAGATTCAAGAAGTTCCTGGAAACAAGGTTTTCAAGATACATTTAAATCTTATTTAAATGACCATAAACATAATTTTGATCTTGAAGAAATTTATCTTGAATATACAAAAATAGTTTCAACAAAACATGAAATAACTAACGCCCAAGAATGGAGTGATAAACTCGCTCAGGCTGGCTTGTTAGAAATTATTAACAAATATATTAAAATTAAAATAAATATTGCAGATGCATGGATGATTTTTGAGAAATCATGGAAAAAAAATATCAAACTATTTTCAGAAACAAATGAAATTCTAAAGTCTCTTCAAAAAAATTACAAACTGGGGCTTGTAACAAATGGTTTATCAGAGCATCAGAGATATAAAATAGAAAAATTTGATTTAAAAAAATACTTTCAATGTATATTAATTTCTGAAGAAGTTGGATTTCAAAAACCTGAAGTAGAAATATTCAATCAAGCAGCACAAAAACTTGATCTATCAAACAATCAAATAATTCATATTGGAGATAACCCAAGTCATGATGTTATTGGTGCAAATGAATCAGGAATGTTCTCTTGTTGGTTAAAACGACCAAAAAATTGGTACAAAGAAATAAAAGATGTAGAACCCAATTTCATTATTAGTAATTTGTTAGAATTAAAAAATCTCAATAAATAGAAAAGGTTAATAAGTGCTAAAAATAATTCTTCTTGCAATATTAATTTTTATTATTCTTTGGCGATATAAGTATAAAAATTTTTCAAAAATAAAAAAACGTATAGAAACTGTTTTGTATGCGTATGTTTTTGCAATTATTCTTTCTAGTATAATTAGAACAATCTTTTAAAAAATTGAAGTAAAATGAAAAAAATATTCATAAATTTGGTCATATGGATTATATTATTTTTCTCAATTATCCAAATATACCCAGATAATCAAAATAATTCCAATGGAAATATTGCTGAAAATAACAATACAAGCAGTGAAACAAGAAATTATTATATGGGTTTCAATGTTAATTGGCAAAATAATATGAATTTATACAAGGAGCAATTTAAAGAAGCAGTCAAATACAGTGATATCATAATGTCGGTTTATAATCCAAGTTGGGAAAAATTGAACAATCCAAATAATAGTTTTTATAAATCAAGCAACATTGAAAGAATCATTTTTGAACAAAATTTGATAAAAGAAAACAATAAAAAAAGTTTATTAGCATTCAACATATTCGATAGTAAAAATAGAGACAAGCTAATCAACCTGCCTTCAAATTATAAACAAGACGCATCTATAGATACAGCACAAATATTTAATAGCCTTATAGAAGAAATAATTTTTTTTACACAGGCATATGAACCAGATTACTTTGCTATAGGTGTTGAAATAAATCTAACTTATGAAAAAAATCCATCAATTTTTAGAAGTTATTTAAATTTCTATTCAGATGCCTTTAAAGAAATCAAAAAAATTGATCCAAATATTAAAGTTTTTCCTATTTTTCAATATGAAGAACTATTAGGAATAATGCCTAATTCAGCTCGCCATACTCCAAGATGGGAAATGGTAAATATGTTTTCTAAGCAAATTGATCTTTTTGCAATATCATCTATTCCTTCTAGGCTTTCAGTTACTAAAAGAGATGTACCAGCAAACTATTATAATCAACTGACAAATATTACTACTAGACCAATTATATTTACAGGTATTGGCTTCTCAGGCTCGACAAATAAACTTGAAGAAACACCAACAATTTCTGAACAAAATAGATTCATCAAAACATTCTTTTCTGACATCAAAAACTTAAATTGTGAAGCCATAATATGGCTTCAATTAAACGATTTTAATGAACAAAATAGTGATATTCTACATGAATATGGATTAATCGATAAAAACAAAAAACATAAAGATGCATTTAAAGAATGGATCAAAAATTTAAACAATAAAAAAATAACTGAAAAATAATTTCTCATTCCTTTACAGAAGGTAATTTTGGCAGTATCATAAGCATTCTGATCTACAGGGTTTACCCTGATATAATTTGTGTCTTTAATGGTAGTTTGGAGTAAATTGTTCGCTTATTTTTTGAAGCGAATTTTTTTTTACTATCAAGAAAGGAACCCACGTGACAGCTAACACAAACAACTTTCCAAAATTAATCAAGGATTTTGGTTCGGCTGAGCATGTCATTGATATGCCTAATTTAATTGATATAGTAACAAATTCATACGAATCATTTTTACAATCAGATCTTAGAGAACTTTTTGATGAAATTTCACCAATTGCTGATTTTACTGGAAATTTAATGGAGCTTAGTTTCAAGGATTATAGACTTGAGCCATCAAAATACACAGAAGACGAAGCAAGGATCCATGATGCAACATATGCATATAGGATTTTTGTTAATTTAGAACTTCTCATTAAGCAAACTGGTGAAATTAAAGAACAAGAAATATTTATTGGTGAAATACCTATGATGACAAAACAAGGAACTTTTATTGTCAATGGTGCTGAAAGAGTAGTTGTATCACAACTTGTAAGATCTCCTGGTGTATATTTTACATCAGAAGTTGATCAAGTAACTGGCAAACGATTAACCTCTAGTAAGTTAATTCCTAATCGAGGTGCTTGGTTAGAATTTGAAACTTCAGCTAGAGATTGGCTGTCTGTAAAAATTGATCGTAAGAGAAAAATACCAGTAACCATTTTTCTTAAAGCACTAGATGAAGATGAAAAAATTGATCCTGCTGAATTAGGCACCAACGATAGGATTAGAAATCTTTTTCAAAATACTAATGATGATGAATTAATCAACTATATTGAAACTACTTTGAGCAGAGACAATACAGAAAATAAAGATGAAGCTCTAATTGAATTTTATAAAAGAATGAGGCCAGGTGACCCGCCTTCTATCGAAAATGCTTTACAGCTAATAGAATCTTCTTTTTTTAGCGAGCGCAGATATGATCTTGGAAAAGTGGGTCGATATAAGTTAAATCAAAAACTTGGCTTTGATAAAAATGTAGAATCTCGAACTCTAAATAGATCAGACATCATTGAAATTATTAAAACTGTAATTGATATTAATTATGGAAATAAAAATGCTGATGATATAGATCATTTAAGCAACAGAAGAGTCCGTTCAGTTGGAGAGCTTTTAAGAAATCAGATAAGAGTAGGCCTTTTACGACTAGAAAGAGTTATTAAAGAAAGAATGACAATAACTGATGTGGAAGAAGCAACTCCTTCTTCACTAATTAACATTAGGCCTGTAGTTGCTTCAATTAAAGAATTTTTTGGAAGTTCCCAATTATCACAATTTATGGACCAAGTTAACCCATTAGCAGAAATTGCACATAAAAGACGACTTTCTGCTTTAGGTCCTGGAGGTCTCTCTAGAGATAGAGCAGGATTTGATGTTCGAGATGTTCATCATAGCCATTACGGAAGAATATGTCCAATTGAAACACCAGAAGGTCCAAATATTGGTTTAATTGGTAATTTAGCAACATATGGTATTGTTAATGGTTTTGGATTCATTGAAACACCTTATCGACCAGTTAAATCAACAATCAAAGCAAGTAGTAAAGAGCTAATTGGAAGAATACTCAAGGAAGATGTTAAAGCAAAAAGCACAACTATAGCAAAAAAAGGACAGACGATTGATGCTGATTTAGCAAAGAAGATAAAAAATAGTACAAATGGATCTGAAATTAAAGTAAACGCATATGCATCTTTAGAATTCGAATTGATGGATGCCCATAAAGAAGAAGATTACACTATTGCTCCAGCAAATACAGAATTAGATCAATATGGAAATATTGTTGAAGAAAAAATTGAGGTAAGACACGGACCTGATTTAGCTCTAATTGAACCAAACGAAATTAATTATATAGATGTATCTCCAAAACAAATTGTTTCTGTTGCTGCAGCTTTAATTCCATTTTTAGAACATGATGATGCTAACAGAGCATTAATGGGAGCAAATATGCAACGTCAAGCAGTTCCATTAATAAAAGCTGAACCTCCTTTAGTAGGCACTGGAATGGAAACTCAAGCTGCAAGAGATTCAGGGCAAGTTATTGTAGCCAAGGAGCCTGGTAAAATAATTTATTCAAGTTCAAATTTAATTAAAGTGAAATATAAATCAGGTGAAGAAGAGCAATTTGTATTAATGAAATTTGTTCGAACGAATCAAGGCACTTGTATTAATCAAAGACCCGTACTTGTAGCAGGTGATGATTTTTCTAAAGGAGATCTTCTTGCTGATTCTAGTTCAACAAGGGATGGTGAATTAGCCCTAGGCCAATCAGCGCTTGTTGCATATATGTCTTGGGAAGGATACAACTACGAGGATGCAATCATATTATCAGAAAATATTATTCGTGAAGATAAGTTTTCTTCTATACATATAGAAAAGTATGAACTAGAAGCTAGAGATACCAAACTTGGTCCTGAAGAAATTACTAGGGACATCCCAAACATAGGCGAAGATGCTTTAGCTAATTTAGATGAAACCGGGATCATAAGAATAGGTGCTGAAGTAAAAGAAAATGACATCCTTGTTGGCAAAATAACTCCTAAAGGAGAAACCGAATTGACACCAGAGGAAAAACTTTTAAGAGCAATTTTTGGTGAAAAAGCAAGAGAAGTAAAAGACACTTCATTACGCGTTCCACATGGTGAAAAAGGAACTGTTACTGATGTAAAAATTTTTACAAGGGATGACGTTGATGATCTACCAAGTGATGTTAATCAAATGGTTAAAGTATCAGTAGCGCATAAAAGAAAAATTACAGCTGGCGACAAAATGGCAGGCAGGCACGGAAATAAAGGAGTTGTATCAAAAATTGTTTCTTTAGAAGACATGCCTTATCAAGACGATGGTTCACCAGTTGAAATTATTCTCAATCCAATAGGTGTGCCCTCAAGAATGAATATAGGACAAATTTATGAAACCCATCTTGGCTTAGCAGCAAAAACTTTAGGTTATCGAGCAATTACACCTGTATTTGATGGTGCAAAAGATTTGGATATTCAAGATCAATTAGGCCTTACATGGATTGTTATTCAAAGTGAAGCTTTGTTAGAGCAACAATCTATGAGTGATGATATTGGTAATAACATTGATGTTTCAAAACTAGAAAACTATCTCAGTGAACTTGGATATGACAGTTCAAGCATTCTTCAAAAAACCCATGAAGGGTATTTTAAAAGAATTGCTCAAGAAATCTGGTTAGAGCAAAGAGGCAAAAAGAATGTACGCGACCTAAATGACGACGCATTAAATATAAAAACTATTGAAGTATCTAAAGAGATAAATGAAGCTGCACCAGTAATGGGCAAAGTAAGACTTTATGATGGTAAAACAGGTGAATCATTTGATCAGCCTGTAACTGTTGGATATACATATATGATGAAATTAATTCATTTAGTAGATGATAAAATTCATGCAAGGTCAACTGGGCCTTATTCATTAATCACGCAACAACCTCTGGGAGGTAAAGCACAATTTGGTGGCCAAAGATTTGGTGAAATGGAAGTATGGGCATTAGAAGCATATGGTGCAGCAAATGTACTACAAGAAATGTTAACCCTTAAATCAGATGACATTGTAGGAAGAGTTAAAACATATGAGGCTATTGTTAAAGGAAACAGTATATTTGAGCCAGGTGTTCCAGAATCATTTAAGGTATTGGTAAAAGAACTACAATCATTAGGATTATCCGTAGAAGTGCTTAATGAAGAGCAAGAAAAACATGAATTTGATGAAGGTTACATAGAATCAATTCCAAAATTAGGAATTAACCTTTCAGGAAGAGAAATGGGAGACAGCAAATAATGGATGAATCAGGAAGATTTTCTGCAATAAGGTTATCTTTAGCGTCAACAGAACAAGTTAAATCATGGTCGCATGGCGAAGTCGTAAGACCAGAAACAATTAACTATAGAACCTTGAGGCCAGAAAAAGATGGTCTGTTTTGTGAAAAGATATTTGGCCCCGTTAAAGATTTTGATTGTGGGTGTGGAAAATATAAAGGTGTCAGATACAAGGGAATAAAATGTGATAAATGTGGTGTAGAAGTCACACGAAGTAAAGTTAGAAGAGAAAGAATGGGCCACCTTGAGCTAGCGGCTCCTGTGGCACACATATGGTTTTCTAAAGGGGTTCCAAGTAGACTGAGCTTGATTCTTGACATACCACCTAAAAGTTTAGATAAAATTCTTTATTTTTCCCATTATGTAATAACAGAAATTAATGAAGAGGCAAAAGAACAAGCTATTAAGCTGTTAAATCAAGATATTGATAAAGAGTTACGCGTTCTTTCTGCAGATGATATGCAGCTTATGGATATTCGTGAACAAGCATTAGCAGATGAAATCGATAAAGAAAAAGAAAGCTTAACTAATGCAATTGCTGAATTGGAAAAAGGTAAGTCTGAACAAATTAATGATTTAATTACTTTAGCTCAAGAAGAAGAAAAAAGATTAGAAGAAAGTTCAACTGGCAAGCTGTCTAAACAACTAAAAATAGGAAAATCAATTATTGCAAAAAGAGGGGAATTAATTAACTCAAAATTAGTTGAAAAATTGAAAAAAGAGACTGAAAAAAATATTGAACTAGTTGAAAAAGCTGTTGATAAAAATATTGCTAAAATAGAAAAAGCATCTGAAAGATCTCAAACAAAATTAACAAATGCAGCAAATAAAGAGCTTTTACCTGTCAAAAAAAGAGTTGATGCTTCTAGAGCAAATCTTTCAGAAGAATTTTCAAGATACCAAAAATGGCTTGAAGATCTACAAGATCCGATTAAAGCTGACAAATTGACAATTCTCAGTGAAGCAGAATTTAGAGATTATGAAGAAAAATTTGGATTAGTTTTCAAGGCTGGAATGGGTGCTGAAGCCATTAAATCTATATTAGAAAGAATTAATTTAGATGAGTTAAGCTTGAAACTTGCTAGCCAAATTAGTCATGATTCTTTTCATAAACAACAAAAATCTGCAAAACGATTAAGATTAATTGAATCAATGCGAAAGTCAAATAATAAACCAGAATGGATGATTATGGAAGTTTTGCCTATACTGCCTCCTGATTTAAGGCCAATGGTTCAATTAGACGGAGGTAGGTTTGCAACGTCAGATTTAAACGATCTATATCGTAGGGTAATTAATCGAAATAATAGATTAAAAAGATTAATTGGATTAGGTGCACCAGAAATTATTGTAAGAAATGAAAAAAGAATGCTGCAAGAATCAGTAGATTCGCTGATAGATAACGGCAGAAGAGGAAAGCCCATATCTGGCACAGGTAGTCATAAACTTAAATCTCTGTCAGATCTTATCAAAGGGAAACAAGGAAGGTTTAGGCAAAATTTACTTGGTAAAAGAGTAGATTATTCTGGTCGTTCTGTAATTATAGTTGGGCCAAATTTAAGACTAGAGCAGTGTGGTATTCCTAAAAAAATGGCTCTAGAATTATTTAAGCCTTTTGTTATGCACAATCTATTCAAATTAGGCTATGCACAAAATATTAAAAGTGCAAAAAGAATAGTTGAGCGCGGAGACAAAGAAGTTTGGGATGTACTTGAAGAAGTAATTAAAACACGTCCTGTTTTATTAAATAGAGCACCAACATTACATAGACTAGGTATTCAAGCATTTGAGCCTATCCTAGTTGAAGGAAATGCTATTCAATTGCATCCATTGGTGTGTTTTGCTTATAATGCTGACTTTGATGGAGATCAAATGGCTGTACATGTACCACTTTCTTATCCAGCCGTAGCTGAAGCAAGACAAATAATGTTATCTACAAAGAACTTACTTGCGCCATCCGATGGTGGCCCAGTTGTAGCACCAACTCTTGATATGGTTCTTGGTTGTTACTATATGACTTTTTTGGAAAAAGAAATAAATGAACAGACTAATATTGAACATTTACAAAGTTTTGGAAAATTAGAAGATGTCATTACCTTTTATGAACTCGATCATTTAAAGCTTCATGATTTAGTTCGAATAAGAGTAGACGGCGTATTTATAACTACAACAGTTGGCCGAGTAATTTTTAACGATATTGTACCTAAAGGGATTGCATTCAAAAACCAAGCTATGGATAAATCTGCTCTTAGAGATTTGGTTTATGAAGTTTATAAAAAGTTTGGTAACGAAATAACTGCTAAGTTAGTTGATGACATTAAAGATGTTGGTTTCAAGTATGCTACCAAATCAGGAACAACAATTTCAAGTTCTGATATTAATGTGCCACAAGAAAAAATTAATCTAATGTCTGAAGCTGATAAAAAAGTTGAAGACATGGAAGAACAATTTCAATTAGGCTTAGTTACTGATGAAGAAAAATATGCATCAGCAATAGAAATTTGGTCAAAAGTTTCTGATGACATGGGCTCAATTTTAAATAAATCATTGGACCCTGAAGGGCCATTAGCAATGATGTCACATTCTGGTGCAAAAGGTAATATTGCTCAAATTCGACAAATGGCTGGTCTACGAGGATTAATGTCTGATCCAACAGGCAAGATCATAGATCTACCAATTAGATCATCATTTAAAGAAGGTCTTTCTGTGCTAGAATATTTTATTTCTACTCATGGAGCAAGGAAAGGTCTTGCTGACACTGCACTAAGAACAGCAGACTCAGGATATTTAACAAGAAGAATGATTGATGTAGCACAAGATATAATTATTACAAAAGATGATTGTTTCATCGATGAAGGAACAATACCTGGAATTGTAAAATTTGATACTTCAGATAATGAAAATGGTCTTGGAGCACCACTCTCTGAAAGAATAATTGGCAGATTTTCTGCTGCAAAAGTATTCAATAAAGAAACAAATGACTTGCTTCTTGATGAAAATACTGAAATTACAAATGAAGTTATTAACATTTTAAATGAAGCAAATATTAAACAAATAAAAGTTCGTTCACCACTTACGTGTAAAACGCAAAAGGGATTATGTCAAAAATGTTATGGTATTTCTTTGGCTACAGGAAAATTAGTAGAGTTAGGTGTAGCAATTGGAATTATTGCTGCACAATCTATTGGCGAGCCTGGTACTCAATTAACAATGCGTACTTTCCATACTGGAGGTGTAGCAGGTGGATTTGATATTACTTCAGGTCTTCCACGTGTGGAAGAAATTTTTGAAGCAAGAAAACCTAAGGGGCAAGCTGTTCTTGCTGGTATTGACGGAAAAATAAACCTGAATAAAGAAGATGGCCTCAGAACAATAAAAATTATTAATAACGATGAATTTTCTTACGAGTATTCATTGTCAGAAAATTTTAATCTATTAATTAATAACAATGAAGAAATAGTTGCTGGACAAGTTATTGCAGAAATTAATGATGTAGAAGCTAGTAGTGATGAAACTGCTCTGCTAACTTCAAAGGGCAAAAACATCGAAGCTAAATATCCAGGTAAGGCAAAAATAGTTACTGAATCGAACGGTAATAAATCAGTAGTTATTGCTACAAATAAAACAATTGAAGATGAGTACAAAATTCCTGCTAATGCAAGAATTTTAGTAGAATCAAATTCATTTGTTCAGGCAGGATCTCAATTAACTGAAGGTGCAATAGACCCTCAAGAAATACTAAGCATCAGAGGACCCGAAGCAGTTCAAGTATACCTAGTAGATGAAGTGCAAAGTGTATATAAATCTCAAGGAGTTAACATCAATGACATACACATTGAAGTAATTGTAAGACAAATGATGCGAAAAGTTAAAGTACAAGATCCTGGAGATAGTAACTTGCTACCTAATGAACTTGCTGACAAATGGAATTTCGAAAAAATGAATACTGACATAGCGGTTGCAGGAGGAAAACCAGCTACAGCTATTCCAGTATTAATGGGTGTAACAAAAGCATCACTTTCAACCGAATCATTTTTAGCAGCTGCTTCTTTCCAAGAAACAACCAGAGTATTAACAGAAGCCGCAATATCAGGAGCAATAGATCCTTTATATGGACTAAAAGAAAATGTAATAATTGGAAAACTTATTCCTGCAAAAGCAGAAATAACAGTTGAAATTCCTGAACAAATTCCGGAAATGCAACTTCCAGAATCAATAATGTTACCTTTCATGTTCGAATTCGAAAAAGAGAATCTTGAGAAAATTGATAATTCTGAAGAAAAAGATTCGGAAGAAAAAGTTGTCTCAACTCCAGAAAGATTTGTTGCATCACCTGAAGAATAAATCAGGAGGAAGACTAAGATCTACTGTGAGTAATATAGTAGCAATCATTCTCGGCGCAGGACAATCAAATAGAATGCAAGGTATCGATAAAATTTTGCATGAAATAAAAAAACAACCTGTTATTTTATTTTCCCTAAAACAATTTTTATCCTTGCAAAAAATTAATAAAATTATCGTAGTGAGTAATGTC
>PBEG01000009.1 GCA_002718395.1 Chloroflexota bacterium
AAGATTGAATGCTATGTCTATAAATAAAGTTTTAAATTTTCCAGTCATAGCAGTAAATGAAGCTAAAACTAAATATCTCTTCGATAATAGATTTGGCACAGGACAGTCTACAATTGATGGTATCATTCGTGCTACAGATATATTAATAGCAGGCAAAAAATTTGTTGTTTCTGGTTATGGTTGGTGCGGAAGAGGAATCGCAAATAGAGCAAGAGGAATGGGGGCAAGTGTTGTAGTAACAGAAGTCAATTCAATGCGAGCTTTAGAAGCAGTTATGGATGGTTTTGATGTCATGCCTATTGTAGAAGCAGCAAAAATTGGTGACGTCTTTGTGACAGCTACTGGAGATTTAAATGTAATCGACAAAAAGGCTCTAATGAAAATGAAAAGTGGTGCTATGTTAGCAAATGCTGGACATTTTGATTGTGAAATTAATCTGAATGATTTAAAGAAAATATCTAAATCAACTTCAAAAACTAATAAGTTTATACAAGAATTTACTACTAAGCAAAACAAAAAAATAATTCTCATTGCTGAGGGCAGATTGGTTAATCTAGGAGCAGCTACTGGACATCCAGCATCAGTAATGGACTTATCATTTGCCAATCAAGCACTCGCAGCAGAATATATTGTCAAAAATCAAAATATGTTAAAAAATAAAGTATACAATATGCCAGAAAATATAG
The DNA here is from genome assembly GCA_002718395.1 of Chloroflexota bacterium. Taxonomy (GTDB): domain Bacteria; phylum Chloroflexota; class Dehalococcoidia; order UBA2979; family UBA2979. Next base: position 687 of record PBEG01000009.1, read on the forward strand.
ATAATCAAATTGCAAAACTGAAACTTAAATCAATGAAAATCAATATAGATCAATTATCTAATGAGCAGAAAAAATATTTAACTTCTTGGGAATAATAATGGAAATTAATTCTACGTTAAACAATTCATATTTATTAACTAGTGAATCTGTTACTGAAGGCCATCCAGATAAACTATGTGATAAAATCGCAGATTCAATACTAGATGCATTACTAGCACAAGATCCAGAATCAAAAGTAGCTGTCGAAGTAGCTATTAGCAATCAATTAGTCGTCCTCTTAGGAGAGGTAACCTCTGAAGCAGAGGTTGAGTTTGAAGAGATTGTAAAAAAAGTTCTATATGAAATCGGATATAAGGATAAAGAAACTGGTTTTGATTTGAATAGTTGTTGCATTATCTCAAATATTAATCCACAATCTTCAGATATAGGTACTGGAGTTAATAATGCATTAGAATCTAGGGACAAAAAACAGGCAATTGATGAATTCGATCAACAAGGTGCTGGAGATCAAGGCATTGTTTTTGGATTTGCCTGTAATGAAACAACTGAATACATGCCAATGCCAATTTATCTTGCGCATCAATTGACCAAACAGCTGGCTAAAACAAGACATGAAAATAAGGAAGATTTTTTACTGCCTGATGGTAAAGCGCAAGTTACTATAGAATACAAAAATGACAAACCATCTTCAATTAATAACATAATCGTTTCTTCCCAACATAAAGAACATGTAAATAATGACCAACTTGAGGATTTTATTATAAAAGAAATTATTCAAAAATCTATACCTGACTCGCTTCTTGATAATACGTCATCAATGTTAATACATATTAATCCATCGGGAAGATTTGTGATTGGTGGACCACTAGGAGATGCAGGTCTAACTGGTAGAAAAATTGTTGTTGATACATATGGTGGAAGTGCAAAGCATGGTGGAGGTGCATTTAGTGGTAAAGATCCGTCAAAGGTTGATAGAACTGGCGCTTATATGAGCAGATATATTGCAAAGAATTTAGTTGCAGCAGAAATTGCTGACAAAATTGAAATTCAAATTGCATATGGAATAGGCATAGCTAATCCTATAGCAATCAATTTTGACTGCTTTGGTACCAATAAAATTGATTTGGAATTAATTGATACAATTATTGATCAAGTCTTCGACTGCAGGCCAGGTGCAATAATTAAGAAATTTGACCTAAAACGACCAATTTATTCACAATTATCTTCTTACGGACATTTTGGAAGAGATGATTTAACCCTACCATGGGAAAATCTAGATAAGATTAATGCAATAAAAAAACTATTGTAATTGTAATGCTATCTTTTAGTATACTGAGGTGCTTTTCTAGCACGTTTCAATCCAGGTTTTTTTCGTTCTTTGACTCTTGCATCTCTTGTTAGAAGACCATTTTTTCTTAAAATAGACTTTAAAGAATCATCATATTTTAATAATGCCCTAGCAATACCATGACTAATTGCTCCAGACCAACCTGACTGACCACCGCCTGCAACTTTAATTTGAATGTTAAATTTATTTTGCGTATTAGTTACAACTAAAGGATGCATGATTTCTTGCATTAATGATTTTCTAGGAATTGACTTTTCAGGTACTTCACCATTTATAACTACGGTACCATTACCAGTATATAAACGAACTTTGGCAACACTTGTCTTTCGTTTACCAAGTCCATAATAATATTTGGAATCTTCCATATAAAATCTCCTAAATTAATTATAAATTATCTTTAATTTTTATAATTATATCTGCTTTTTTTGCACTCTTTACAATTTTTATTTCTTTTTCTTCTGCAAATTGAATTAATTGAGGCTTAGTCATTTTATTTAAGCCTGACAATTCTTCTTCCTTTGTATCTTGAACTTCTGATTTTTTTTCTACTTTTAATGATTTTACGGTCTTTTTGATAGCAGCATCTTTAGATTTTTGACTCTTTTCAAACAATTGAGCTGCATGCGGATGCTTATCATTGGAGTATACTTTTAATCTTTTAAAAAGAGTGCGTCCTTTTACATTATGAGGAAGCATGCCTTTTACAGCTTTTTCGATTACGCGCCTTGAATCTAATGCCATTTGTTCAGCAAAGGTCCTCTGCCTTATACCGCCTGGATATCCAGAATGGCGATAATAAATTTTTTGATCGAACTTTTGGCCAGTAACGATGACTTTGTCAGAATTTATTACAACAACATAATCTCCCATAGCTAAATGAGGCTCATAGGTAGGTTTATGCTTACCAAGCATTAGTGAGCTAATTCTAGTTGCTAATCTACCTAATGGTTGATCAGTGGCATCAATAATATGCCATTGACTTGAAATATCTTTTCTCTTTAACCGGTATGTTTTATTCACAAAATTTCCTTAATTTATTGAAAAATAGGCACAGGGTATTCAACTTCAATGAGATTCAAGCCTTTTGCTGGAGCAGAAAATTGTACACTATTAGAAGGACCATTTATTAAATCGCCAAATTTTTCAACAGACATTTTTTTTGTTCCAACTTTTTGCAGTGCACCAACCATTCTTCTTACCTGATGATGTAAAAAACCGGATGCACGCACACGAATCTTAATAACAGATTCTTTACTAATGATTGAAAATTCTTTTAATTCTCTTATTGATGGATAATTTTCAGGCAATTTTGCAGCAAAAGGTGACCAGTCAACAGGTTCTTTTGGTAATGTTGAAGCAGCTATTTTCATTAAATCAATATCTAGTAAATCTTTGACCTCCCATGAGTATCTAAAATTTTGTGGTGATCGTGCTTTGCCATAGGAAATTGTATATTCATATAATCGACTAATTGCACTAGTTCTAGGATTAAAATCATCATCTATTTTTAAAACTGATTTAACAGATAAATCCTTGCTGAAATAAAAATTTAATGCTGATTGGAGTTCATTGCTGGAAATTGACTTATCAATTGATATTTTTGCTATTTGGCCTAATGCATGCACTCCACTATCTGTTCTGCTTGCAAACATAGCCCTCTTATTTAGATGAGCAATTTTTAAAACAGAATCTTCTAGTTCTCCTTGAACAGTGCGAATACTCGGCTGGAATTGTGAGCCACAAAAATTTGTACCATCGTATTCAAGAAGTAGCAAAAAATTCATAATAATCCTTTTAATTAAACCAGTTCTATTCTTGCCATTTTAGAATCATCACCTTTTCTGTTTGGCAATTTTATTACTCGAGTATAACCGCCATTTCTATCAGAATATTTTGGGGCAATTTCAATAAACAATTTTTTTACTGTATTTTTATCATATATGAATCCTGATGCCTTTTTTTTAGATTCATAGTTATCTTTCTTTCCTAAAGTAATCATTCTATCAACTAACCTTCTAAGTTCCTTAGCACGAGCTTCAGTAGTTTTAACATAGCCATATTTTAAAACATCAGTAGTTAAATTTCGCAACATAGCCATCCTCTGTGAGGTTGGCATATCAAATCTACGTCTTTGAATTTTATGTTTCATTATTACTGCTCATCCTCATCAGTCAATGCATCCATGAGAGCTTTTCCAAGTGATCCAACATCTTCTTTACTAATTTCACTATTCGCTATTTCTGAATCTTCTTCTTCAGAACGTTTTTCTTCTAATAGAATTGTTTTTTGACTTCTTGGAGCTGGGAATCCATGGGCAACTAACTTATTTTTGAGTTCAACATATGACTTTAGACCAAAGTTACGTAACGACATGAGTTCTTCTTCTGGTCTTTCTAAGACAATGCCTACAGTCACTAAACCTGATCTCTTAAGACAATTATATGCCCTTACAGATAAACCTAAGTGTTCAATTGGAGTCTCATGACCTTCAAATGGTTGCTCTTCTTCTTCTTGAATTTCTGCAATTTCAATTTTTCCAAAGTCATAGAAATTAAATAATTGATCTCTTAGAATTTCTGCTGATATAGATAAAGCACGCTTGCCTTCAATGGTGCCATCTGTCCATATATCCATTTCTAATTTGTCAAAATTTGTATCCTGACCAACCCTTGTATTAGTAACATTAAAATTAACTCTGCGAACAGGTGAATATACAGAGTCTACTGGAATAATTCCAATAGTATCAGATTTTTTATTTTCAGAAGCAGGCACAAAACCTCTTCCATTTTGAACATACATATCTACATTAAGCGATCCTTTGGCATCAGTTAATGTACCCAAATAGAGCTCTGGGTTCATAATTTCATAATCGGCTGAAGTTTCTATCATGCCAGCTGTTATTTCATGTGCGCCAGATACATTTAAACTAATATTCGCAGGTCTATCAGCAAATGCTTTTATACGAACATCTTTTAAATTAATAAGAAATTCAACAATATCTTCTTTCATATGGTCGATAGATGTAAACTCATGTTCTATGCCATCAATTTTCACCCAGGTAATAGCAGCACCAGGCAATGATGAAAGTAAAATCCTCCTAAGTGAATTACCAAGAGTTGTACCAAAACCAGGTTGTAGAGGTTCAGCAACAACTTTAATAAACTCAGCTTCTTCTTTTTCTAAAGTAACTTCAGGAATTACAAAATCTCCAGCCACAAATCACTCCCTTTCAAAACAAACTTACAAACCAAATAAACTATCTTGAATAATATTCAACAATTGCATTTGGATTAAAAATAGGCTCAATGTCATCAACATTTGGTCGACTAATCACTGTACCTGATAATTTTTTTTCATCTAGCTCCAGCCAGCCTGGACTAGTTCTTTCCTTTATTTCCTCTTTTAATATCTTCACATAATTAGACTTTAATCCTCTAGAAGTAAAGGATATCTCATCACCAATTTTTACTAATGCACTTGGTATATCTAATTTATTTCCCTTAACAGAAATATGACCGTGAGTAACTAGTTGCCTCGCCTGATCACGTGTAGATGCAAAACCTAATCGATAAACTGTATTGTCTAAACGTTCTTCTAGCAAAAGCATTAACTCATCACCAGTTGGACCAGTAGTTCTAACTGCTTTCTCGTAAACATTACGAAATTGTTTTTCCACTAAACCATAAGCATATCTAACTTTTTGTTTCTCTATTAATTGTAATCCTCTGTCTGATATTTTCTTTCTTCTTGTAGGAGGAGGACCTGGTGGATTTTGCTTACGAGATTTTGCTACAGCAACATTTGCAAAAATGGGAGCACCATATCTCCTAGCTTTTCTAACTCGTGGGCCTGTATATCTAGACATATCTATTTCCTTGGTCTTCGTCTGGCACGACAACCATTATGTGGCATAGGCGTAATATCACGCATAGCTTTAATTTTAATTCCTGCAGATGCTAATGCTCTTATAGCCGCTTCACGACCTGAACCAGGACCGCTAATAAAAACATCTATCTCTCGAATACCTTTATCCATTGCCTTTATTGCAACATTTTCTGCTGCTAATTGTGCAGCAAAAGGTGTACTTTTTCTTGAACCAGTGAAGCCGGCTGTGCCGCCACTGCTCCATGCTAGCACATTTCCAGATGGGTCAGTAATCGTAACCACTGTATTATTAAATGTAGAATTGATATATGCCCTGCCAATAGGAACATTTTTCTTTTTACTGTTATTTTGACGACTAGTATTTGTTGTCATTTTTTCTCCATTTTTTCCACGAATTATAAGCTTACTAATAAAACAATTAATGAGCTATAACTGATTAAATCAAATTATAGTTTCTTATTTATTACGCTCTACCAACTCTCCTTTTACCTGCAACAGTTTGTCTAGGTCCAGTACGCCTAGTTCGAGAATTTGTTTTTGTTCTTTGACCTCTAACTGGCAGACCTTTTTTATGACGATTGCCCCTATAACTATTAATGTCAATCAATCTTTGAACATTAGATTTAATTTCTCTTCTTAAATCACCTTCAACAGCATAGTCTGATTCTATAATTGAGCGAATTTTGACTAATTCACTATCATCTAAATCTTTGACTAATTTATTCTTATCTATTCCTGCTGTTTCAATAATTTTATTTGCTAAAGTTTTTCCAATACCGTAAATATAAACTAATGAAAAAGCTACTTGCTTATTATCAGGAATTTCAACACCTGCGATTCTTGCCATAATTACCCCTGTCTTTGCTTACATTTTGGATTAGAGCAAATTACTCGTAATCTCCCTTTTCTTCTAACAATTTGACAATTGTCACATCTTTTTTTTATTGATGCTTTAACTTTCATAAAAATACCTTTTCTTTTATCTAAACCTATATGTAATACGTCCACGTGATAAATCATATGGGCTTAATTCAACCAATACTCTGTCACCCAGCAATATTCTAATATAATTCATTTTCATTTTTCCTGAAATAGTAGCTAAAACTTTATGCCCATTAGCCAATTCAACATCAAACATAGCATTTGGTCTTGCTTCTTTAATTACTCCTTCAACTTCGATAATATCCTTTTTATTTTCTCTTTGATTATCATCTTCTTTGTTTATAGAAACTTCTTCAGACAAATTTTTCTCCGTTATTTTTTACTAGTTAAAACAAAAGGACCGTCATCTGTAACTGCAATAGTTTCTTCAAAATGTGCAGATAAAGATTTATCATCCATAATCACTGTCCATTGATCTTCATCCTCGTGATTAGCAGGTGAACCAACAGAAAACATTGGTTCAATTGCTAAGACCATTCCCTTAACTATTCCTATACCTAAATTAGGTTGGCCAAAATTTGGCACATGAGGATCTTCATGCATTTCAAGTCCAACTCCATGACCGCCATATTCTTTGATGATTCCAAAACCAGAAGCGCAATTTTGAATCGCATGAGAAATATCACCTATTTTATTACCAGCATGCATCTTATCAATACCAGCATGCATAGCTTCTCGAGTAACATTAATTAATTTATCAGCAACTTCAGAAATCTTTCCAACGCCTTTTGTAAATGCAGCATCAGAAACAAAATTTCTATAAGTAACTCCTAGATCAATGCTAACTATATCCCCTTCTTTTAATGAATAATCATTAGGAATACCGTGTACTAATTTTTCATTAACGGAGAAACAAATTGCACCTGGATAAGGTGGCTTGCCCATTGGAGCATAACCAGGAAATGTTGGCTTTGCTCCTCTAGTGGCAATTTCTTTTCTTGCAATTTGATCCAATTCTTTACCAGTTATTCCAGGTTCTATAGTATCAAAGAGAATTTCTCTTACTTCAGCATTAACTAATCCTGATTCTCTCATAATTTCAATTTCTGAATCTGATTTTATAATAATTGTCATAAGCTTATGAACCTTTTTTTTCTAAAACTGATAAAACTCGTTGATGCACTTCTTCTACAGATCCTAGACCATCAACTTTAAGCAATTTGTTTTTTTGATCATAATAATTAGCAACTTCTTGTAAGGTAGTTCTTTGATTTTCTAATCTTTGCTTTGCTATTTCAGGATCATCGTCTTGGCGATTTTCAATTGATGCACGTTTTGCAATTCTATCTAATAATATATTTTCATCAACATCAATATTTAAGGCACAATCTATTTCCAAGTTATTTGTTACAAGTGCATTATCTAAAGCATCACATTGAGCAGTTGTTCTTGGAAAACCGTCTAGTAATAAATCATTACTAGATTGACTGCTCGCTAATCTTTCTAACAACATTTTAATAGTAATTTCATCAGGAACTAAAGCTCCATCATTCATGTAACCTTCGACAATTTTACCAAGATCGGTTTGATTTTTTACTGCATCTCTAAACATATCACCTGTTGATATATGTAAAAAATCATTTGATTCAACTAACATTTTTGCCTGAGTGCCTTTACCAGCACCTATTAACCCAAGTAAAACAACTATCATTTACATAAATCCTTCATAGTTTCGCATAGACATCTGAGCTTCAAGTTGTCTCATGGTATCTATTACTACTCCAACAACAATTAAAAGGCCGGCTGCACCAATTTGTAAAGCTTGCACATTTGTTATGCTGGTAGCTAAGAATGGTACAACAGCAATAAATCCCAAGAATATGGCACCGCCCCATGTAATTCTAACTAATACCCTATTAATATATTGTTGAGTAGGAAGCCCAGGTCTAATACCAGGAATAAATCCTCCTTGTTTTTGCAAATTATCAGCTAAATTTTGTTGCTGGAATACAACCATCGTATAAAAGAATGTAAATAATACAACTAAAATAAATACTAAAATCCAATATGGGAATGCAGCGGGTGACATGATTGATTGTACAAATTCAGCGACAGATGCAATCCAACCAACATCAACTGTATTTGCTAAAAATTGCGCAGCAACAGGTGGAAAAATCATAATAGAAAAAGCAAATATTAATGGTATCATTCCTGCAGTATTAACACGCAAAGGAAGATAAGATTGCCCTTGCTGTCTATAAACTCTACCGCCTTTAACTTGTGAACGAGAATATTGTACTGGTATTCTTCGTTGAGCTTCCTGAAAAGTAACAATTAAAGCTACAATCAATAAAGTAATAATCGATAGCAACAATAAGCCACTTACAGCAGCTGAAGTACCTGTTAAAACACCCCTGCTTATTGTTCTAGGTAAGCCAGCAATAATTCCACCAAAGATAATAAGAGAAACACCATTACCAATTCCATTTTCCGAAATTCTTTCGCCAATCCATACCAAGAACATTGTTCCTGCAACCATAGTTAAAATTGTAGAAATTGATACAAGCGCTGCTCCACCTGATAATGAGAAGCCAGACACACCACCAAATTGTTGAATTAGCAAAAGTTGAGCATAAGCTTGAAATAAAGCTAAGGGCACTGTAAGCCACATTGTATAAATTTGTATTCTATTTCTACCTTGTTCTCCTTCTTGGGCTAGAGTTTTTAATTTTGGAACTACTGGTTGTAATAACTGCATAACAATAGTTGCTGTAATAAAAGGATAGACGCCTAATGCAGCTATAGAAAGATTTTCAAGAGCTCCTCCTGAAAAGATATTCAAAAAACCCAATATTGCATTCTCATCAAATATTGTTTGTAGTGCATCACTATTGACTCCAGGTACTGGAATATGAGCAACAAATCTAAAAACAAGTAATAAACCTAAAGTAACAAGCACTTTTCTTCTAATCTCTTTTTCAGAAATAGCTGCTAGTGCAGCTTCTAATAATTTAGGCTTATCAGTATTTGTTTCTCTATTTACCATATTCTAAGACTCATCAATTCTATGCTTACTAATCAGATTTTTCATCTTCTTGGCTTTCATCTATTTTTTCCTGACTAACAACTTTATTTTTACGCAAATGTTTTCGATTCCGTATTTTTTTCTCATAAGGATCGGTTTCTTCAAATGTACCACCTGCATCTTCTATAATTTTTTTTGCATTTGCTGAAAATCTATTCGCAATAATTTTCAATGGCTTAGACAATGTTCCATTAGCTAAAACTTTATAATTTGTTGTTGGTGAATCGACTAAACCATAATGATACAGAGTAGGCGCATCAACAATTTCATCTTTTTTAAACAAACTATCAATTCGATTTAAATTAACTGCTTGATATTCTATGCGATTAAAATTTCTAAATCCTTTTTTATATCCATGACGTCTAAAAATTGGTAATTGTCCACCCTCAAAACCCAATTTAACTTTTCCTCTTGCTTTTTGTCCTTTCAAACCTCTACCAGCATAAGTCCCTTGACCACTAGCCTTACCTCTTCCAATACGTTTTCTACTTTTTCGCTTAATTGTTGGTTGAAAGCTATGTTGATTAATCATTTTCTTTTACCTCAATTAAATGTTTTACCAAACTAATCATTCCCCTAATAGTAGGAGAGTCTTCTTGTACTACAGTATCGTTGATTCTTTTTAAACCAAGACGACGTACAGTACTTCTATGAGAAGGCTTACTGCCAATAACTGATTTTTTTTGCTTAATAATTAACTTACCCATAAAAATTTCTCTTACCTATTTACTTTCTTCCGTATTTTTTTGAAGGATTGCTTGCTCTTTTCTATTTTTTGTCGCCAACTCAGGATCTCGAATCTTTTTTAAAGCATTAATTGTTGCAGTAACAACATTGATTGGATTATTTGATCCTAGGGATTTTGACAAAACATTTACTATTCCGGCAGCTTCCAAAACTGCTCTAACTGCACCACCAGCAATCAATCCTGTTCCCTCAGAAGCTGGACGTAAAATCACCTTCGATGCTTTATAATTTGCATTCATTTCATGTGCCAAAGTTCCATTATTAATAGCAACATCAAACATAGTACTTTTTGCTATACTGCTAGCTTTTTTAATAGCATCAGGAACTTCATTTGCTTTACCATATCCATACCCAACACGACCATTACCATTTCCAATAACAACTAAAGCAGTGAAAGAAAAATGTCTTCCGCCTTTAATTACTTTTGAGACTCGATTTAATGCGACAATTTTTTCAACAAAATCATCAGCATCATCTTGTTCAATAGGATTTTTTTGTTTATTATCTTCAGCCATTAGAAATCCAATCCTTCTTTACGCATTGCTTCAGCTAAAGCTTGAATACGACCAGTATATTTATACCCACTTTTATCAAACACAATCTTTGTAACACCAATTTCTTTCGCATTTTTTGCAATTGAAACACCAACACCTTCTGCCTTTTGAATATTATTTTTAGCAGTTAATTTACTATCATTTGCAGATGTAATAGTATGACCATCATTATCATTAATTAGTTGAGCATAAATATGTTTATTTGATCTAAAAACAGAAAGCCTAGGCATCTCTGCAGTACCAAATAATTTTTTTCTAATTCGTTTATGCCTCGTAATTCGTAGCAGTTTCTTTGATCGTTTAGTCATAAAATTATTCTCCAGTGGTTGCTTTCGCTTTACCAGCTTTCCTTCTTACATATTCATTTTCATAACGCACGCCTTTACCTCCATAAGGTTCAGGAGGACGTTTATCTCTAATCACTGCTGCCTGTTGTCCTACAACCTGCTTATTAATCCCTATAACATTGATCGTTGTCTGATCAGGCACCTCAAAAGTAATACCTTCAAGCGGTTCAATTTCTACCTGATGCGAGAAGCCTAAGTTTAAAACAAGTTTATTTCCTGTTAATTGTGCTCTGTAACCAGTACCTATAATCTTTAAAGTTTTCGAAAAACCAATTGATACTCCTTGTATCATATTCGCAATCAAGCTCCTAGATAATCCATGATATGCTCGGCTTTTAGCATCATTAGATTGTCTGGAAATAATCAATTCGGAATTATCTTGCACGATATTTATATCAGATAAAGCCTGATAGGATAATTCCCCTTTAGGCCCTTTTACATGGACAAGCGCATCTTGTATATCAACGGATACACCCTCTGGAATCAATATTGGCATTTTACCTATTCTAGACATTTTTTCTCCACCTATTATTACCAAACATAACCAAGTATTTCTCCACCTATTTTTCTTTTCCATGCTTCTTTATCTGACATGACTCCTTGAGAAGTACTAATTAAAGCGATTCCTAAACCACCCAGTACTCGTGGGATTTCTCCTTTTTTGACATATACTCGAAGTCCCGGTTTTGAAACTCGCTTAATCCCTTCTATAACTGCCTTTTGATCTTGCCCATAAGTTAATCTAAGCTTTAATTCAGAGTGGCTGCCTGTACTGTTCTCTTTTATGTCAGATATAAAACCTTCGTGTAATAAAACATTCGCTACAGACCTTTTCACATTAGAAGCAGGAACATCAACCCAATCATGTTGAGCAGAAGCACCATTTCTAATTCTTGTAAACATATCGCCTATTGGATCATTTACAGACATTTTTCCCTACCTTAAAATAATCTAAACTTCCTACCAAGATGATTTTTTAACACCTGGCAGTTTTCCTTCATTCGCTAATTTTCTAAAGCAAATTCTACACATTCCAAACTTCCTCATAAAACCTCTTGCTCTACCACATGGCTTTTTCCCAAATTTAACTGGGCACCTATTTAATGCACGCACTTTATATTTTGGTTTCTTATTTGCAGCCACAATTAATGATGTACGTGCCATATTAACTCCTTCTTCTTTCAAAAGGCATATTAAGTAATTCAAGTAACTTTTTGCCCTCTTCATCTGATTTAGCAGTTGTAATAATATTCACTTGAAAGCCTCTTACTCTATCCAAAGATTGAATATCTATGTCAGGGAAAATCACATGTTCTCTTATACCTAAAGAATAATTACCATGTCCATCAAAAGAATTTGAAGAAACACCTCTGAAATCTCTTGTTCGCGGCAAAGCTATATTAACAAGTCTGTCATAAAAATCCCACATTCGATTTCCTCTTAACGTAACCATTAAACCAATTGCATTGCCTTGTCTGATTTTAAAATTAGAAATTGCCTGCTTAGCTCTAGTCACTACTGGTTTTTGCCCAGCAATTTTTGTAATGTCATTTATTGAAGATTCAAGTGCTTTATTATTGCTTACTGCTTCACCCAATCCCATATTTACAGCAATTTTATCTAAATTAGGTACAGCAAGTATATTAGAGTAATTAAATTCTGACATCAGCTGTTTATGTACAGCATCTAAATATGTTTTTTTCATTATTGGAATATATGCTTTATTCAATCTATTACCTCATTACATTTTTGAATCTTGCAATAACGTGCTCGTTTTCCATCGTTTAATAAACGAAAACCTACTCGAGTTGGTGAATCACATGATGGACAGATAACTTTTAAATTAGAACAATGAATAAATGCTTCTTTTTCGATGATACCACCTGGGTCAGACTGACTACGTGGAGCTTGATGACGTTTGATAATATTAACTCCACTAACTAGAGCTTTATTTTTATTCAAATCAATAGATATAATTTGACCCTTTTTGCCAATATCTTTACCGGCTATAACCCACACATTATCATTAAGCTTCATTTTATTTGACATTTACAAAACCTCCTGCGCAAGTGAAACAATACGCATAAAATTCTTTTCTCGAAGCTCACGTGCGACAGGACCAAAAATTCTTGTTCCTTTAGGATTCCCATCGTCATCACTTAAAATTACAGCAGCATTTTCATCGAATGCTATTGATGAGCCATCAATTCTTTGCATTTTATTTTTTGTACGAACAATCACGGCTTTAACAATCTCTCCCTTTTGTACATTTGCATTAGGTTGTGCATCTTTAACAGAAGCAACAATTAAATCTCCTACTCGTGCATATCTCCTACGAGTACCACCTAATACTCTGATACAAAGTATTTCACGTGCACCAGAGTTATCTGCAACCTTAAGCCTAGACTCTTGTTGTATCATTTAATCTTTATCCTCTTCCAAATCATTATTTGATTCTTCCTCTGAAGTCTTATCATTTTCTTCAACGTTGTCATTGTCATTTTTCTCATCTAGATTCTGTTTAGTTGATTGCTCTATTTCAGATACTAATGTCGAATCGATTTCTGTTGCAGCAATCCCTGCAACATCTCGATCAGTAACAACTTCAGTTAATTTCCATCTTTTATTTTTTGAAATAGGATTTGTTTCTTCAATTCGAACAATATCGCCAATTGTAGCTCTGTTTTCAGGATCATGTACTTGATATTTTTTTGTTCGCTTTAGAACTTTATGATATATTGGATGTCTAACATTTCGTGCAACATTAACAATAACAGTCTTATCCTGGATATCGGATACAACTAAACCTAAACGAGATTTTCTATTTATATTTTTATTATCATCCATAGTATTTTCCTAATTATTCTTCAATTTCATTAATCAAAGTTCTTAACAGAGCAATTTTTCTTCTTGCTTTTCGTACTTGTGAAACATCAGCCAATTGACCAGTAGAAACTTTTGTTCTCAATTCAAATAAATCATTAATTGAAGTATCTAGCTCATTAAATAGCTTGTCTTTTTTTAGTTTGCGCATTTCCTCCACAAGTTTTCGAGACATTAATAACTCTCCTCTTTAGAAATAAATTTCGTTTTAACTGGAAGTTTGTGATGAGCTTTTCTAAAAGCTTCTCGAGCAATCGATTCTTCAACACCCGCAATTTCAAACATTATTTTTCCCCTTTTAACAACAGATACCCAACGGTCAGTAGCACCCTTACCTTTACCCATTCTTACTTCTACTGGCTTTGCAGAAACGGGTTTATCAGGGAAAAGACGAATCCAAACTTTTCCGCCTCTTTGTAAAGTTTGTACTATTACTCTTCTGGCTGCTTCAATTTGTCTTGCATCAATCCAGGCATTACTTAAAGATTGCAATCCATAATCTCCAAAAGAAACACTATTCCCAGACATTGCCATGCCTCGTCTTTTACCACGAAATTGTTTTCTATATTTTGTTCTTTTTGGCATTAACATTTATTAATCCTCGTTCTCTAGATTTAAATCTTCTTCTATAAAGTTATGAGAAAGCTCGCCTTTGTAAATCCATGCTTTAATACCAATCTTGCCATAAGTTGTATGTGCTTCAGCAAAACCATAATCAATATTTGCTTTCAAAGTATGCAAAGGAACTCGTCCTTGCATCTCATGTTCGCTTCTTGACATTTCTGCACCACCAAGCCTGCCACTAATTTTGACTTTACAACCTAAAGCTCCACGTTGAATAGCCCGTTGAACCCCTTGTTTCATTGCTCTTCTAAAAGCAACTCTTTTTTCAAGTTGTTCAGCAATGTTTGCAGCAACAAGTGCAGCATCTAATTCAGGAACTCGAATCTCTTTAATATTCAGTTTCACCTTTTTTGTAGATGCAATTTCAAGCTCTTCACGTAATTTCTCAGCAGATTGTCCACCTCGCCCAATGACAATTCCTGGTTTTGATGCTCGAATGGTAATAACAACATCGTTGGCATTTCGATCAATAATCACCTTAGCAATACCTGCTTCTCTTGCAGATCTATTGATAATCTTCCTCAGCAGAATATCTTCATTTGCAAGTTGAGCATAGTTATTACTACTGAACCATTTTGATTGCCAGTCTTTAGTAACACCTACTCTAAATCCATATGGATGTACTTTTCTACCCATTTATATAACTGCTTCCTCTAAAACTATATTTATATGACTGTACCTTTTTAATCTTGGAGCAGCACGACCTCTAGATCTTGCTTTAAACCTCTTAAGCGTTCTACCCTCATCTGCATAGGCTTTTTTTATATACAGATTATCTTGAGATAGACTATTATTAGTTTTAGCATTAGCAACTGCTGAAATAATAATATTTCTTACTAACCTTGATGATTTATGAGGCATAATGTCTAAAATATTATAAGCATCTTCAATTTTTTGCCCTCGAACAGCATCAAGCACCAATCTTACTTTTCTTGGTGCAATTGGCTGATCAAATGCTCTAGCTTTAACTTCCATTATTATAAATCCTTTAAATCATTATTCCGCTTTAGTATTATGGCCTTTAAAAGTCCTAGTAAAAGCGAACTCTCCTAGTTTATGCCCAACCATATTTTCAGACAAGTAGATTGGAATATGTCTATGACCATCATAAACACCAATTGTTAAACCCACCATTTCTGGCATAATTGTTGATGACCTCGACCAAGTCTTAATGACTTCTTTGCTACCTGTTTTTTGGGCATTAAGTACCTTTTTTAATAATTTTTCATCAACAAATGGTCCTTTTTTTGTAGAACGTGACATATATCTATCTACCTCCTACCTTGATTTCTTCTACGAACAATAAAAACATTGCTGTTTTTATTCTTCTTGCGTGTTTTAAAACCTAAAGCTGGCTTACCCCAAGGAGTCTTGGGTCCAGCCATTCCAACAGGCGATTTTCCTTCACCACCACCATGAGGATGATCATTAGGATTCATTACCGATCCTCTTACTTGTGGCCTTCGCCCTCTGTGACGATTACGTCCTGCTTTACCTAATTTAAGCTGAGCAGATTCTAAGTTTCCAACAATGCCTATTGTTGCCTGGCATCTTTCAAGAACTTTTCTAATTTCTCCTGATGGTAACCTTAACAATGCATATCCGCTTTCTTTGGCTATGAGTCTAATAGCAGCTCCAGCAGAACGACCTAATTGAGCACCTTTGCCTGGTTCAAGTTCAATAGCATGTAAAAGGGTACCTAATGGTATGTTAATTAGAGGCAGACAATTACCATTAGCAATAGGAGCATTAGATGAAGAAATAACTTCATCACCCACATTAAGTCCATCAGATGCTAATATATATCTTTTTTCACCATCAATATAATTAATAAGTGCAATGCGTGCAGTTCTCGATGGATCATATTCAATAGCAGCAACTTTTCCAGGGATATCAAATTTATCTCTATTAAAATCTAAAATTCGAAGCTGCCTTTTATGACCACCACCTCGATGACGAACAGAAATTTTACCTCTAGAACGTCCTGCGTGTTTTTTCTTAGATACTAATAAATTTTTCTCAGGTTTCTTTTTCGTTATTTCAGAAAAAGAATGACCAGATGAATTTCTACGTCCTGGAGAAGTTGGTTTATACAATTTTATTGACATTATATACCCTCAAAAATATTTATTTCATTGCCTGGTTTTAAGCTAACTATTGCTTTTTTCCAATCAGGATTTTTACTAACTTTATTACCGCGTCTTTTTGATTTACCTTTTACAACAGAAATATTTACAGATTCAACTTGAACATCAAAAGTTTTTTCAACTGCTTTTTTAACTTCTATCTTATTTGCATGCGAAGCAACTTTAAAAGAATATTTACCATAAACAGCTTGATTAGTTGTTTTTTCAGTAACTAA
This sequence comes from Chloroflexota bacterium, assembly GCA_002718395.1. Lineage (GTDB taxonomy): Bacteria > Chloroflexota > Dehalococcoidia > UBA2979 > UBA2979. The sequence goes on from PBEG01000009.1 coordinate 17,404, forward strand.
TGGCTGAAATAGAATGTTTGCACGTTGGTTATAATTTTTCATTTAATTAGTCCTTGATAATTTTTTTTCTAACAATATTTGATGTTAAATTTTCTTCAAGAGAATTCACCGCATCTTTTAATACAATTACCCAATCATTATTCAATAAAGATAGAACATTTACTTTATCATAGGTCATCATTGAAACATTCTTAATATTCCTGGCAGAAAGAAAAAAAGACCTGTCTTGATTTTTTGTTAATACTAAACAAGAAGAATCAATTTTTAATTTTTTTAACATTTCTGAAAATTGTTTTGTTGAAGGCTTATCATAACTTCCTTTAGAATCCAAAACTAACAATCTTTTGTCAGATAATTTATCAGATAACATAGACTTGATAGCATTTCTATTCATTTTTCTAGGGATCCTTTTGCTAAATGAACGAGGAGATGGACCAAATGTGACACCGCCACCAACTTGAATAGGAGATTTGATAGAACCTTTTCTTGCCATACCAGAACCTTTTTGTGGTCTGATTTTTCTTGTTGAACCAACAATCTGGGAACGATTTTTTGTAGAGGCGGTTCCTGAACGCAGATTTGCACGTTGAGAAACAAAAACTTGATGAACCAAAGCAGGATTGGTCTCAAAAGCAAAAATACTATCATCTAATTTAACTTTTTGCTTAGAAAGACTTCCTTTTTCAGTGTAATATTCAATATTCATAAGATCTCTATTCTTGATTTTCTTCTTCAGCTGCTGGTTCTTTAGCTGCTGGTTCTTCAGCTGCTGGTTCTTCAGCTGCTGGTTCTTCAGCTGCTGGTTCTTCAGCT
>PBEG01000010.1 GCA_002718395.1 Chloroflexota bacterium
AAAACATCGTTAGATGATTGCGACATATTAACGTGATCGTTTGGATGCACAGGGTCTTTAGAACCCATTTTGCCACCACTTAATTCAATTGCACGATTTGATATTACTTCATTTGCATTCATGTTTGATTGTGTGCCTGATCCAGTTTGCCATACAACTAGAGGAAAATGACTATCAAGATTGCCTTCAATAACTTCTTGGCTAGCATTTACAATTAAATGATTTAATTCCTTATCTAGCTTGCCTAATTCCAAATTAACATTCGCAGAAGCTTGTTTAATAATTCCTAAAGCTCTAATAATTGACCGTGGCATTTTATCATGACCAATTTTAAAATTTTCTAGAGATCTTTGAGTTTGCGCTCCCCAATAAACACTATTTTCTACTTCAATTTCTCCCATTGTGTCTGATTCTGATCGGTGAGCCATTATAAGTCCTTTAACTGATTTCTTGCACAAGTTCTTTAACAGCAGCACCTGCTTTTTGAAGATTATCTAGCTCGTCTTTGGATAAATCAAATTCATGTATTTCTTCTATGCCATTTTTTCCAAGTGTAACTGGTACGCCTACAAAAGCATCAGATATCCCATATTCACCATTAAGCATTGCACATGCAGGCAGTATTCTTTTCTGATCCAAAACTATAGATTCTACCATTTCAATAGTTGCAAATGCAGGCGCAACAAATGCGCTACCTGTTTTTAATAAACCTACAATTTCTGCTCCACCTTTTGAAGCTCTGTCAACAACAGCATTTATAGTTTTGGAGTCTAGTACATTTTTTAAAGGTACGCCGCCAATGGTTGCGTTTGATACTATTGGAACCATAGTTGCTTCAGTGTGGCCACCTAAAACCCAGGCATTCACTTCTACAACTGATCTACCGGCCTCTTTAGCTAGAAATGTTCTATATCTAGCTGAGTCTAACATTCCACCTTGCCCAATGATTTGATTTGTACTTAGGCCACTTTTATTTAATGCAACGTGACACATTGCATCCATCGGATTAGAGAAAATTATATATTTAGCATTTGGTGAATATTTTTTTGCATTTGTAATAACAGATTCAACAATACCTGCGTTAGTATTTAAAAGATCTTCGCGAGTCATCCCAGGTTTTCTTGGTACACCAGAAGTTATTACAACAACATCCGAATCTTTTGTATCTTCCCATGCAATTGTTCCTTTTATATCGACGCTGAATCTACCCCAAGCGCCAGCTTGGAGGATATCTAGAGATTTACCTTGAGGCAATCCATCAATGATATCTACAAGCACAATATCAGCAAAGTTTTTTTGAGCAAGTAATTGACACATTGTACTTCCAGTCATGCCAGCTCCTACAATAGTTACTTTATTTTTCACAATTAAACTCCTTTGGTTTTAATTATTCAATAATTTGATTAACTCTTGTTCAATAGCATTAAAGAATTCCTCTGTTGTAAGCCATTCTGTATCTTTACCAACAAGAAGAGCTAAATCTTTTGTCATCTTGCCACCTTCAACAGTGTTAATGCAAGCTTGTTCAATTTTTTCTGAAAAAGCTGTTAAGTCGGGAGTTCCATCAATTCTGGCTCTATGCCATAATCCTTGCGACCATGCAAATATTGATGCAATAGGATTAGTTGAAGTAGCCTCTCCTTTTTGATGCTGCCTATAATGTCTTGTTACAGTCCCATGTGCGGCTTCTGATTCGACTGTGTTTCCATCGGGTGTTAATAATACTGATGTCATGAGCCCCAACGAACCAAATCCTTGTGCTACAGAATCAGATTGCACATCGCCATCATAATTCTTTGCTGCCCAAATAAAACCACCTTCCCATTTCATAGCTTGTGCAACCATATCATCAATTAATCTATGCTCATAAGTAATACCTAGTTCATCAAACTGTTGCTTAAATTCGCTATCAAAAACTTCTTGAAAAATTTGCATAAATCTACCATCATATTTTTTTAAAATCGTATTTTTAGTGGATAAATAAACTGGCCATTTTCTGTTAATGCCATAAGTCATGCATGCTCGCGCAAATCCTCTAATTGATTCATCTTCATTAAACATTCCCATTGCAATTCCGGAGCTATCAAAATTATGGACATCGATTTTCATAGGTTCTCCATTTTCGGGATGAAAAACCATCTCTAGGCGACCAGGTCCATCTATCTTAATGTCAGTTGCCTTATATTGATCGCCAAAAGCATGTCTGCCTATAATAATAGGTTTTTCCCATGTTCGAACTAATCGTGGAATGTTGCTACAAAGAATCGGCTCTCTAAATACAGTGCCACCAAGAATATTTCTAATAGTTCCATTTGGTGAACGCCACATTTCTTTTAAATTAAATTCTTCGACACGTGCTTCATCTGGAGTAATAGTTGCACATTTAACCCCTACCCCATATTTTTTGATTGCATTTGCTGCATCTATGGTAACTTGATCATTAGTTTGGTCTCTATACTCAACACCTAAATCAAAATATTTGATATCTATATCTAAATATGGCAAAATTAATCGATCTTTTATCCATTTCCAGATAATACGAGTCATTTCATCACCATCAAGTTCAACAATTGGATTTTTTACAGAAATTTTTGACAAGATGCCCTCCTTGAATTTATTTAACAATAAAAATTATAATGGAATGTTTCCGTGTTTTTTTGGAGGCAATGATTCTGATTTATTTTCTAATAAATCCAGAGCCTTGATGATTTTTGACCGAGTTTGTTGAGGTTCAATAATATCATCTATATATCCTTTTGCAGCTGCAATATATGGGTGCTCTAACCTATCTCGATAATCATTAATAAGTTCTTCACGTTTTTTTTCTTTATTCTTTGCTTTTTCCAATTCTTTTCGAGAAACAATATTAATTGCTTGCCCTGCCCCCATTACAGCAATTGCAGCGGAAGGCCATGCATAATTTATATCTGCAGCAAGATGCTTGGAGCCCATTGCATCATAAGCACCTCCAAAGCCTTTTCTTAAGATGATTGAAATTTTAGGAACAGTTGCTTCTGCAAATGCATATACTAGCTTTGCTCCATGAGTAATAATGCCTCCATATTCTTGATCCAAGCCAGGCAAATATCCAGGTACATCTACTAAAGTAACAATTGGGATGTTAAAGCTATCACAAAATCTTACAAACCTGGATGCTTTTCTTGACGAGTTAATATCTAAAACTCCCCCTAAATGCATGGGTTGATTAGCAACAATACCAACCGATTTATTGTTAAAGCTTCCAAATCCAACTACAATATTTTGCGCAAAATGTTCATGCACTTCAAGAAAATCTCCATCATCAATTATTTCCTCAATTACTTCTCTTACGTCATATGGAACGGATTCATCGTCAGGGACTATTTTTTTCAAATTATCATTAGACCTATTAGCATTATCCGATGATTGTCTTTTTGGAGAACTATCTAAATTATTTAATGGAATAAATGAAATAAGCCTTCTTACTTCTTCGAATGTTTCTTCTTCATTTTTTGAAGCAAAATGCGCTACGCCAGATTTTGAATTATGTGACAATGCACCCCCAAGTTCTTCAGGAGTCGTTTTTTCGCCAGTAACTGCTTGTATAACATCGGGTCCAGTAATAAACATTTGAGAAGTTTGTTCAGTCATAAAAATGAAGTCCGTGATTGATGGAGAGTATACTGCTCCACCAGCACAGGGACCCAAGATAACACTAATTTGCGGAATTACACCTGAAACCCTAACATTTCTAAGGAAAATATCTCCATATCCAGCTAAAGCAGTAACACCTTCTTGTATTCTTGCTCCACCTGAATCATTTAAACCGATTATAGGAACACCTGTTTTAAGTGCAATGTCCATGATTTTAACTATTTTTTTTCCTACAACCTCACCTAATGAGCCACCATATACTGTGAAATCCTGTGAAAAAATGCAGACTTTTCTTCCATTAATTTCGCCCCAGCCGGTTACGACTGCATCTCCTACAATACTTTGATCATCTTTTTCTCCAGACGCCCTTGATAATGAATCAATCTCTTGAAAAGAATTAGGGTCTAGTAGTAAATCTATTCTTTCTCGTGCAGTTAGCTTGCCTTGATCATGCTGCTTATCAATTCTATCCTGACCACCACCAAGCTTGGCTTGATCTTTAATCTTTTGCATTTTTTTTAGCTTTTCATCAAAGGACATTTTCTTTCCTTTCAATCATTAACTGTAATTCAATATCTAATCATATAATAATGGCATAAAATTATCTAGGAACAAGGACTTCGTCACCTACATAAAGAACATTGAGCTCTTCAATTGTTTTGCCATTAATCTCAGCAAATTTTTCTAAAGTTATATCATGGTAAATTGCTATAGAATAACCACTGTCACCATCTTTTACTACATATGTTTTTGTTTCAGAAGATGCTTCTTGAGCCACAGGTTTCTTTTCGGTGTCTGTATCATTTTTTTCTTCTACGACATTAGTAGGAACAAGTATAACTTGATCAACTAAAATTTTGTATGTATCAGTAATTTTGTTAATTTTTGCTATTTCTTCAACTGTAGTATTGTTATCCATAGCTATTTGAGACAATGAGTCACCTGCCTTTATAGTGTAAGGCATCATCTTCACTGTCCCATTTGCAGCAACAGATTTTTCAGAACTATTTTCATTCTTGATACTGACATTGGTATTTGGAATAATTACAGTCTGTGGTTTTTTTTCATAAGGAGCAGCAGTTTGAACTTTTTGTTCCGTGCTTTCTTCATTAGATACATTTTCTGATCCGCCACAATTAATGAGAGATAAGGAAATTATAGTAGCAAAAAACAGTCTGTAATTTTTTTTCATAAACATAACCAAAAATATACTAGGTATAATATACAATTTCACAATAAAAACATCTAATAAATTTAACTTAATTTGACAGCTAATCTTTTTTAAACATTTTTAATAACTTTTTGAAAAACGAATCATTTTCATATTTTATGATTCTGCCACGCCAATATTTTTCTTTTTTATTCTCACGTTGAAAGAGAGTTAATCCTGCAAAACTTACAATAAATAATATTGATGCTAGAATGAATAGCCATTGCATAAATAATGGATTTACTCTTCTAAAGAATAATGAAATTATAATGAGGGCTACAGAAATTAGAAAAAGCTGATTGAGTGATATCCTCTTGGTAATGTTTTTTGGTATTAAAATGCAAGTAAATAATATTCTGGTAATTATATTTTTCAATTGACTAAAGAAAATAATAAAAATATTTTTTCTATTTTTAGGAAAATCGTTAATTTCATCTAATAAATCTTCGATTTCTTTTTTTAATTTTTCTTTATCATCGTTCAATTCATTTTCATCCATAAATCTTTACCTCAAAAAAAATCATAAAATTATTTGCACCAAAATGATAGGTCATATAACATATCTTAACATCGATATAGTACGCTGGAAATAAGGTTTTGTCTAATGGAATCAAAATATGAAGCTGAACCAAGAGATATTCTTGGTAAAAAGGTAAAAAATTTACGTAATAATGGGATTGTCCCTGCCAATATCTATGGTAAGGGCATAGATTCAATTGCTGTACAGATGCCTTATTCGAAAGTAAAAACTATGCTTAATTCTGAAGGAATTAATGGTTATATTGAATTAGACATTGATGGTGAAAAATCTTCGCGTGCTGTTATAATTCGAGCTGTGACCAGGCATCCAATTTCCAGAGATGTTGAGCACATAGATTTTAATCAAGTTGATCAATCTACCAAAATTCAAGCTAATATACCTATTGTTATTATTGATGAAGCTCCAGCAGTTACAGAAAATAAGGCAGTTCTATTAAACGGTATCGATACTTTACAAATTTCTGCTTTACCCGGTTCATTGCCAAAATCTATTGAAGTTTCTGTAGCAAGCTTGTTGGAATTTGATGATTCACTATTTGTTTCTGACATTGAACTGGATAGTTCAATAGATATATTATCTGATCCAGACTCTTTAGTTGTTAAAGCCTCAGCTCCAAGAGTTGCTGAAGAAGAATCTCCTGCAGGAGAAGAAATTGAAGAAGGTGAAGAAGGCGTAGAATCTGATGAAGCCACAGATTCTGAAGATGGTGATTCTAGCACTGATGAGTCATCTGAATCTGATTCAAATTAATAATTGCTGTTTTATCCTAAATAACTAGTTAAAAAATTTTCATTACCATTAATGAAGTCTTTAATAGGCATCCTTCTTTTATTTTCAAGCTGTATCTCAGTGATTATTAATTCACTATTATTGCAACGAACGGAAGCAAAAATTTTTTCTTCATGATTTTCAATATTATAGGTGCGATTATTGCCTATACAGACTGATCCAATTTTCTTATATTGATTACTAGTATCTAAATTGACTGGATATGCAGAAAGAATGGTCAATCTTTTATCTTTGTATTTAGTGTAAGCATTTGGCCAACCAGCATAAGCTCTGATTTGATTATTTATTGTTTTGGCATTTTGAGACCAGTTTATTTTTCCATCATTTTTTTCAATCTTTTTTGTATATGATGCTTGCCTCTCATTTTGTTTTTCTTGAGTAATTTGATTATTGATTAAATTAGCTAGTGTTTTTAGTAATAATTTTGTGGCCAAAGGAATTAGTCGTTCCTTTAAAGTTATTGCATTGTCTAATGCACTTATTTTTAGAGGCAACTGTGCAAGAATAGGTCCTCCATCAAGATGATTTGTTATCTCCATAATCGTGATTCCTGAAATTAAATCTCCATTTAATAAAGATGCTTGGATAGGAGAAGGCCCTCTATATTTAGGTAGCAATGATGGATGCACATTAATAATCTTATGAGGAAAAATATTTATTAAATCATCAGGAATTAGATAACCTGAACTCACAACTATTCCAATATCTGCCTCTTTCTTGGCAAGCAATTCAATAAATGCCGGATCGATAGACTTAGGTCTAAAAATTTCTATATTATTTTTTATTGCAAATGCATCTATTTGACTTTCAATAATTTTTCTATTGCGTCCTTGTCTTTTAATTGTTGGACTAATAATCGCTTCAATTTGATATTTTTTTTCTACATTTAATGCTTCTAAAGCATCAGCACCAAATTCATCTGAAGCAAAAAAAATAATTTTAGTTTTCATTAGCGCTTATCCTTGGTTAATTATTATTTCCCACCTATGTATGTTTTTAAAACGATGGGATAAATTATAAATGATGGTCGATTCTGGGCCAGAAATTGTTTTCTTTGTTACATAAGTATAAACTGGATGAGCAATAATAATACTAGGGATAATTTCATTAAATCTTGATTGAAATTTATCATATATTGCTAATCTTTCATACATATCTGGAATAGTTCTTCCTTGTTCAATTAGGCCATCAAGGAGTAAATCATTTATGCCAGATATATTAAACCCAGGTATTAGCGTTTGAGAAGTATGCCAGATGTAATATGGATCTGGATCTGCCAACTCAGAAATATTTAATAATGCAAAATCAAAATTTCTATCTTCAAGTGCTAATTCAAAGTCCTGATTAGTTGAAAATTTTCTGATATTTATTTTTATATCTTCTTTAAAAAGTTCATCTTTTATATTGTTAGCAATTGAAAATAAATTCACATCTTGGGGCACTATTAGTGTTAGCGCAGGTCTTTCAATATGGTCATGGTCATGGTCATGGTCATGGTCATGACCATGATTGCTACGTTTTTTTGCATATTGATTATTAGTTGTTGAAAATCCTCGACCAGCCCAAGATGCAGGATGAATAACATTCCCAGGAATAATTTCTGTAGAAATATCTAGTTGAATATTTGTAAAAAACTCTTTGTTGTGAAGTAATTGACCAATATATTTTCGATTTACTAATTCGTTAAATGGCTCAATGGAATTATTCATGAATAAAGTAGTCGACTGCCCCATAGGATATTTAGTTACTTTATAGCTACTTAATTTATTGATAGAAATTTTGTTTGACAGCATTATCATTGATGAGTCAAATAATTCTTGATTGATTCCATTAAGCATTTCTTCATTTGATTCAAAAAACTTTAAGGTAATATTTTTAATCTTTGGTACGCCATAATGATAACTAGGATTTCTTATGAAATGCGCATGTGTATTATTAAATGACTGCATTATATAGGGGCCTGTACCTACAATATTCATTGGATTAAATTCGTCATTTATAGAATAATTATTTGATGAAATGTGATTAGGTAGTATAGGAAATGTTAAATATGTTAGAAACGGTGCAAACCTTTCTTTTAGATGAAAAATCACTGTATTTGAATTAATAAGAAATACTTCAATCTCATTCCAAATTGATGTATCTTGATTAGAGATCAAATTATTTCTTAAATAACTAATTGTGAAGCTAATGTCTGATGTTGTTAATCTTTTGCCATCATGCCAAAATATGGGCTCTTTGATTTGAATTGTATAAGTTCTTCCATCTGGTGTAACTTCCCAATTTTTTGCAAGATCTAAAACCGGCTTGCCTTCATTGTCTAATTTGAATAAACCATTAAATGTTAATGCAACGATGTCATTTTCAGATTGATTATGATTTTGAAGGATTGGATTGATATTTTCTGGAATGCCATTTGTAGCTTCTATTAATGTATGTTTGTTATGTTTATTGCTTTGATTAAAAATACTAAAAGTTGCTAAGATAATAAAAAATATTATTGTAACAAAAAATAAATTTAAAATATTAGATGAATGTTTTGCAACCATAAAAATAACTAATTACTAATCAATTGCCACGCTTATAGCTGACAGGCTTATAAAAGTAACTATAACTATAATAGTTAGACGAAATAAGGAACGTGAAGCAATTTTTTGAGAACGATATTCTGATTCTATCCCACCTAAGCCAGCACCAAATCCAGTACCCTTAACCTGCAAGAGTATTAGAAAAATTAATAACAATGAAATTATTATTTGTGCAAAACTTAAAAATTCACGCATAAGACCTCAATCTTTCATTAATTATATATAATTTTTTTCTTTAACTCCATGCAAATTTTATATTTAAATATTAGCTTTGTTCAAAATGATATTATTAATATGCTCTGCTAGCAAATTGGAATCATGGTGATATCTGTTTTCGACATTAACTAAGTTCGCTTGAATCAATTGAATATTGTTTGGAAATTTTTCAATATCAACGCTGACTGGCTCACTATTTATGTTATTAGGGAACGGTTTGTCTATAGAATTATCATTTACTAAAACAATGTCAAATAATTGTGAGTTATTTATGTGCTTCGAAACAGCATGAAAATGATCAAATGCACTAAATGCATTCGTTTCACCATGTTGCGTTGCTACATTAGTTACAAATATTTTTATTCCCTTTGTGTTCATGATTGCTTGTTGTATCTCAGGGATCAATAAATTTGGCAAAATTGATGTAAACAGCGAGCCCGGACCAATAATTAATGCATCAGCTTCATGGATGGCTTTAATTGCTTCGTCATAAGCTTTTGGTGTACTAGGTTCAATGTTTAATTTTTCGATTGGATCATTTTGATTTCCAATATTTGATTCACCAAGTATTTTTTTCCCACTTTTTGAAAATGCAGATATTTGAATATCTTCTAATGTTGATGGTAAAATAGTGCCTCTAACATCTAATACTCTTGAAATCGCTTGAATACCAGATTCCATAGAACCAGTTATTTCCGCCATCCCTGCAATTAGTAAATTGCCAAGTGAGTGACCAGCAAGTTCCTCATTTGATGACTCAAATCTGTATTCAAATAATTCTGCTACTAGTGGTTCTGCGCTAGCAAGAGCAGATATGCAAGCGCGAATATCACCTGGTGGCAATATATTTAAATCTTTTCTTAATCTGCCACTTGATCCACCATCATCAGCCACTGTAATTATTGCTGTTAAATTTGAAGTGTGTGCTTTTAAACCTCTTAAAAGCATAGACATACCTGTGCCTCCTCCGATGACAGCAATTTTTGGACCATTTTTTAAAGTTTGTGTTTCGTAAATGGAATCAATTACTTTATTCTTTTTACTGTTAGGCAGTAGCGTGGACACCATCGAATGATTTAATTTCCAAGCACCTATTAGAATCATTGATGTAGCAAAAATAATAAAAGTTAAACCTCTAACCCATCTTGGTAGCCATTGCAGTGTTATAGTCACCACCCATTCAGGAAAGATGAAAACTTCATAAGCCTCTTTTAATAAATAGGCAATACCTAAGGCCATAAATATGACTCCAATTAATATCAAAGTCAACCACCGCTTAATATGAAGTCCAAAGTAAAGCCATTTAAAAAAATTCTTTGATGACATATTTAATCTTTGTTTAATTTTTTAACAATTATTTCTTTTACATTGTTTGCGTCGATTCTGCCTCGTGTTGCTTTCATTGCTTGTCCTACTAGAAAGCCTATAGCAGTTTCTTTTCCTGATTTAAAATCTGCAATTGCTTTTTCGTTATTTTCTAATATTTTTTCAATAATCTTATTGATTTCATCATCATTATTCATTTGGGCAAGTCCTTCATTTTCTACAATTTTTTCAGGATCTTGACCATTTTCAAACATTTTTTCAAGTACAGTTTTAGCAACCGAATTTGTTATTTTATTATCTAACAGTAATGTCATCAGGCTACTTATTTGCTGTGTACTTACCTGTGTATCTTGTAATTCTGCATCAATACTGATTTGGTTTAAGTTTTTTGCTATGTCACCCATATACCAGTTAGCAATCGTTTTTGCTATTTCAAAATCAATCTTATTTGTTGATCGATTTTTTAAAAATATTTTGAGAGTTTCTTCATAATTATTAGCCCTAATCTTAGAAGAAGATAGAAATTCTGCTTCATCTGCTGCAAGTTGATATTCATCTTGAAAACGCTTACTTTTTTCATTTGGTAGCTCAATGAGAGATTCGTTAATTGAATCAATTTGTGATTTCTTGAATATTAATGGAGGTAAATCTGGTTCAGGGAAATATCTATAATCATGTGCTTGTTCTTTTGATCTTTGAGACACAGTAATACCTTGAGCATCAACAAAACCCCTTGTTTCTTGTACTACTTTTTCACCTTTTGTTAGTAAATTTGACTGCCTAATGATTTCTGTTTCAATTGCTTTATGAATAGATCGAAATGAATTCATATTTTTTACTTCAACTTTACTGCCAAGCTTTTTCTCTCCCTTAGGCTTAACAGAAATATTTGCATCACACCTAAATGATCCTTTTTCCATATCTGCATCTGAAATTTCTAGATACCTCAGCGTTTGTCGTAACTTTTTTAAATATCCTATTGCTTCATCAGCAGAGTTGATATCCGGCTTACTTACTACTTCCATCAAAGGAACCCCTGATCTATTCACATCCATTAATGAAACAGGTTCTCCTTGAACTATATCTGCATCATGAATAAGCCTGGCAGTATCTTCTTCAAGATGAATTCGCTCTAGTGCAACATTAACAAGTGTATTGTCGATGTTAAATTTTACAGAACCGTCCAAACATAATGGTTCTTCAAATTGAGATATTTGATACCCTTTGACTAGATCAGGATACGGATAATTTTTTCTAGCAAATGTGCTATATTCATTGATTTTACAGCCAAAAGCTAATCCAGTTAAAATTGTAAGATCGACCGCTTTTTTATTGATAACAGGCAATACGCCTGGCATTCCTAGGCATACAGGGCATACTTTTGTATTTGGTAAGGCATTGAAATAATCTCTAGAACAACTACAAAACATCTTTGATTTTGTAGATAATTGAACATGAACTTCAAGGCCGATAACTGGTTGGAAGTCTTCCATAATTAATCACATTACAAATTTCTTTATCAAATCATCTTAACTTACTACTAAAGTTGATGGTATTCTCAAATTAATTAAATTTAGTTTGGAGTTATAAATGTCTCTTAGTGATCAGCAGCCTCCTTCATCAGAAGAATATGAAGCAAATAAAAAAAAGTTTAATAATTGGGGTCGTTGGGGGGACGAAGATGAACTGGGCACCTTAAATTTAATTACTCCAGATGTTAGGAAAAATGCTTCTTCACTAGTTCAAAATGGTATTTCAATTTCTTGTTCTTATCCCCTTGATACAACTCCTGGTCCAAGAAATCCTAACCCGGCTCAACATTTTGTTTCGTTTGGTCCTTCAAACTCACATGATTATATTGGGGTTTCTTACCATGGTCTTACTAACACTCATATTGATGCACTATGTCATAATTTTGTTGGTCCAGGCGGACCTATGTATAACGACTTTGATAGTGCGTTAGTTACATCAAATGGTGCTCAAGCGCTAGGAGTTCAAAATATGAAAGAAGGAATTTTCACAAGAGGTGTTTTATATGACGTTCCTGCATTTCGAGGTACGCAATATGTTGATCATGAAAACCCGGTTCATGGTTGGGAGTTGGAAGAAATTGCTAAAGCAAATGGCATTACTCCAATGAGTGGAGATGCTGTTTTAATTAGATCTGGGATACAAAATTTTCTCGCAGAAAATCCAGATTATAATAAAATGGGTGTTGAAATGCCTGGGGTTCATGCATCTTGCATAGAATTTTTTCATACATATGATTCTGCAATTTTAGGATGGGACATGATGGATGCAAGCGGGCAAGGATATCAAGGGACTATTCCAATTGGTCCAGACAAGTTTGCTAGTTGGCCAGTGCACTTTATGGCATTGCCTTTTTTGGGGATGCCATTAATTGACAACACGAACCTTGATCCATTATCAGTGTATGCTCAGCAAGAAGGGAGATATGAATTTTTATTCATCATATCTCCTCTTAATGTTCAAGGTGGTACTGGTTCGCCGGTGAATCCTTTGGCAATATTTTAGTATTTTATAATGAAATAACTTGATCTGGCATATTACCACTAAGAGCAGTGTATAAATCTGGAAAACATCCAACACTGACGTTATCTACTACGTCTGCGACTTTTGCATTACCAGCCTCTCCAGTTGCTACACCTCTTTGGATTGCACACTGATCACACATCATCAATAAAATATTTTTTTCAGCAGCAATTTTAGATAATCGTTCACCTTTTGGATTGCCTTTTTGTAGCATTAAACAATTATCATCAAAAAAGAAAATGCCAACTACCTCCACACCATGTCTGCCTTCTTCTAGCTGAGGCAAAATCATCTCACCAACTTTGTAGTTGGCAGCGTTTGGCATATTTAAAACATAAGCGACTTTCATAAAAATCTCCTAAATTTTTTACATAATTTTTTATTTATAACAATAATTTTTTTGGTGCCGAGGGTGAGACTCGAACTCACACGAAACAATAATGTTTCCGCAGGGTTTAAGCCTACTGCGTCTACCAATTCCGCCACCCCGGCACATTCATAAGATTACATTAAATTAATTTAGTAGTGAATAAAAAATCTAATTAAGATGAGACATTTTTATATTTATTTGTTCTCACAACAAGAAAGAAATTAAATACTAACGAAAGAGAAATTAAGCATAGGCTTGAGACAGCAGCTGCTCCTAAAAATGCATCCTCATAATCAATCCACACATCTGTTGCCAATGTTTTAAATCCTACCGGTGAAGCAAGCAATGCTACTGGTAATTCTTTTAATGTTGATAATATTACTAAGCCAAATCCTGCGATAATTGGGTTTAATAGTAGCGGGAGCTGTACTTTTGATAAATTTTTCCAAGTATTTGCGCCAAGTGTTTTTGCTAAGTATTCTAAATTTTCATCTAAGACTGAAATCCCAGCAAAAATTGAGCGAAGGGATTGGGCACCAAAAGTAATTAAATATGCAAAGATCATGACTGAGATGGTCCCATATAAAAATTCCAAAGGACCAAAATGTAACGTAAAACGTACAGATGCTAGGACAATTACTAATCCTGGAATTGCAAACATAGAAGTAATGATTCCATTAATGATATTTGAAAGAAAGCCAGCATGTCTTTGAACATAATAAGCAATTGGTACCATGGTTATTGTTGCAAAAACACCTGTTATTATTGCTATAAAAAATGTATTAAATAGCGTACCTACTTGTTCAAGCAATTCTCCACTTAAAGAAAAGCTACCTAATGTTGTAAATCCAGCTTGCTCATAAATTGCTGCCTTATATACCCATTCAATTAGAATAATTATTGGCACTATTAAAGATATTGATATGATAAATAGCGCAAAAGCAGCAGCAAAATATTTGTATTTGTTGATATTAATAATTTTTGATTTACCACCAGGTGCGTCGAAGAACATGCTCTCCTTTGCAAAATATTTTCGTTCGATTAGAACAATTAAAATAGCTGCTATTGCTAATATCATGCTCAACATAAATGATGTAATTGGAGAGGCTAGACGATTAGCATAGATATTTGTTGCTAAATTAGAATAGCCTAACAGTTGCACAACACCAAAATCACCAATGACATAGAGCATTGTTAATACTGCTCCTGCCCATGCAGCATTTGATATTTGTGGCCATGTAACTTGATAAAAAATATTGAAAATACCATGACCAAGCATGCGTGCATTTTCTTCTGCATTTGTACTGAGCATACTTAATCGTGCCAAAGTCGGTAAATAGACATATGGAAAGGTGATTAATACTAAAGAAACAAAGCATCCGAAAAAACCTTCGAAAGCCAATATATTATTTAAGTTAAAAAAAGATAAAAATGAATATACTGAACCTGATGGCCTAAAAGCAATGATGTACGTGGAGGCTATGATGAATGATGGAATTGCAAGAGGGAGTGGTATCAGTACTTGTAAGAGTGGCTTCAATATGATATTTGTTCTTGCAATTAGCCAAGCTAAAAATACACCTAAAAATAATGAAGTAGCTGTTACTGCAATACCAAGCGTCATTGTATTGTAGAACGCATGTAAGGTTTCAGAAAAATTTACTTTACTGCTTAAAGAATTGAAGTTAGCCAATAATCTAATCAAAATGTAAATTAATGGTAATGAAAAAATAAATGAAATAAATAATGCCATAGATGCAAGAGGGTTAAATTGCGACTTCAAATTTGTATAGAGAGCATGCATACGTAGTTCCTCATAATTAGAGTTTATTTATTGCTTGATTAATCACATATGTTAAGCATTCAATTGACTCGTTGCTGTCATTCAGGCAGTTTATTGGAGTAAACTCTTTACCACCTGCCTCCATGAAGCTTTCTTTTCCTCTGATTGCGATCTCTTCTAGAGTTTCAAGACAATCAGCGACGAAAGATGGTGAAGCTACCATAACTGTCTTTTTAGATTTTCCTAAAGCAATTAGCTCTTTATCAGTAAAAGGTTTTAACCATCCTGGCCCAATTCTTGATTGAAAGGTAATTTTCCATTTTTCGTCAGGTATGTTAAGTTTTTGTACGACTTTTTCTGTGGCTGTTGTCAAATTTGATTTATAACATTCAGCAGAAGCATCACAAACTTGATTGCAGCAATCTTCAACAACCAGACAATGTTTTTTACCGATCTCCGTTCTTCTTAATTGCGCTTTGGGTATGCCATGATAACTAAAAAGAATCATATCGTATTCTTTGTTGATTTGTGATTTGATGTTTTTAGCCAAGGACTCTATGTAAATATCTTCGTGATAAAATGGCTTTATATATGTTGCTTGTAATTCTGGATACACTTCTTTGATATGTTTTTTAACATCTAACTCTGTTGTTAATGTAGTTGCTCGCGCGTTATGCGGGTAAAGTGGGAGTACAACCACATGCTTTTCTCCTTTTTCCTTTAGCTTCATTATTGCTTGACGCGTTGATGGGTCTTGATAACGCATTGCAACCATTGCTGGCAATTTCATTGCTGCACTGAGTTTCTTTGCAATATTTTCAGTATTAATAAGAAGTGGAGATCCTTCTTTTGTCCATATCTTTTCATATGCTTCTTTGGTGGCGTTAGGTCGGAAAGGAAGGATGAAACATCTTAAAAGAAATTGTTGTAAAGGTTTTGGAAGATCGACTACTAAATCGTCTGAGAGGAACTCTTTTAAATATTCTCTAACACTTTTTTTATTTAGATCTTTTGGAGAGCCAAGATTTAATACTAAAATGGTTGTCATGCGCAATTATCCTTTAGTCTCTTAAAAATCCTAGCACCTTTTGAACTTACGTTCAAAAGGTGCTTATGAGAAACCGAGAGGATACTCATTGGACAATTTATAAAATTATAAGTTAATTCCTGCTCGTTTAATTAATGCTAAAGTTTCTGCTAACTCAGAACCAAGTTTATCGAAATTAACGATCTTTACTTTGTTCAAGAAAGCATCAAGCTTGCCATCAATTGCACGCGCATTATTTGTTAACAAGTACTCATATGTAGCACCTGAGAAATACTTTTGTCCTGCATTAGATAGTAAGTATTCTACTAGTGCTTGAGCATTAGTTACATTGTCACTAGATTTAGTAATACTAGCTGTAGCTAACAAAATAGCTCCACCAATGTCTCCATCAGCAAAATTATGATTTTCTGCTTTAAGAGTTGGATCTCCAGCCTTAACTTCTGCTAAGTAGTAGTGATTTACAAGACCCATTTCTTGTTCACCAGCACCAGTTGCTTGCACAATTGATGTGTTGTTACCATAATCCCACTTACCACCATTAGCGACGAAATCACTCAACCATTTTTCTGCAGCTGCATCTCCAATTTCAAGCCTTAACAATGTTAACCAGTCTTGAAATGATGAGTTTTTTGCAGAAATAGCAGCTCGAGAAGCCCATTCTGGTTTACTCATGTCTACAACTGATGCAGGCAATGTAGTTGGGTCAACTGTGTTTGTGTTATAAACAAGCACACGTTGCCTAGCACTTATACCAACCCATGTATTCGCAGCACTTCCCATTGTCTGTGAAGTGATTGAGCTAGGTAATGTTGCAAGCAAATCTTTGTCACCTAAGTAACCAACTGGCCCAGGTGATTGTGAAATGAAAACATCAGCAGGTGTTTTATCACCTTCTTCAGCTATCAATAGACCCATATCAGTAGAACCACCATACTTCGCTTCAACTGGTACTCCTGTATCGGCAGTAAACTGTTCCAAAATTGGAGCAATTAATTTTTCTTTTCGACCAGAATACACAACTAAAGTTTTAGATGTGTCAACTTGTTCAAGAGCTGTCTTAGCAGCAGTTTCAGTGCTTG
>PBEG01000011.1 GCA_002718395.1 Chloroflexota bacterium
TATTTCATATATATTTTTTGATGAGATAGTTTTTGGCAGCCTAGGTTCTTTGTTTGTTATTATCGGCCATTGTTGGCCAATTTTTGCATCATTTAAAGGAGGTAGGGGAGTTGCATCTGCATTTGGAGGCTTTGTAGCGATCGCACCATTACCTGCGCTGATAATTTTATGCATAGGTATTTTAATAATTCTTTTTACAAAATATGTTTCCCTCGCTTCAATTACAACTGTTTTTATAAGCATGTCAACAGTTGTAATTTTAGTTTTACAAAATTCACTAGATAGTGAAATTTTATTTTTTGCAATACCAGCAGGACTTTTAATTGAATTAAATCATTTGGATAACATGAAAAGACTTCTTAATGGAAATGAAGCAAAATTTGGTAATAAAGTTGATACTGGAAAATGAATATGAATAACAAAGAGATATTTAAACGAGTTATAGTGGTTGGTAATACAAGCTGGGGTACAACTTTAGCAAATCAATTTGCAAATTGCGCACTTGAAGTTGTTGTCTTAACAAGATCTGAGAACGAAACGAATGAAATTAATGAACAACATTGCAATAAAAGTTATTTGCCTGGAGTTTCTTTAAAACAAAATGTATTTGCTACTGAGGACTGGTCTTTGCTTACAAGCGAGGACTTGATTGTTATTGCTGTACCTTCTTCTTCTTTAAATGAATGTTTAGCAAAAATAAAAACATTCAATGTGAGCAATTTGCAAGTATTGTGTGCCACAAAAGGATTGGACAATAATACTGGATTACGGATGTCTGAAGTTATTGAAAATGAAATAGAAATTCAATATTCAGCATCGATTTCTGGTCCTAATTTATCTGCTGAAATAAATAAATCATTACCTAGTGCTACAGTAGTGGCATCTGCAAATCAACAATTTGCAGCAAAAATACAAAATACTTTGCATTCTGATAAATTTCGAGTGTACGTTTCTAGCGATATTATTGGAGTAGAACTTGGAGGAGCACTTAAGAATATTATTGCGATTGCTGCAGGTATTGTAGATGCATTTAAATATGGAGACAATGCTAAGAGCGGAGTTGTAACACGAGGATTAGCTGAAATCTCTAGACTTGCCGTTGCTGCAGGGGGGAATGAGCACACATTGCAGGGATTGTCTGGTATAGGGGATTTAATTGCTACTTCCTATAGTGAACACTCAAGAAATAGAAAATTTGGTGAATTGATTGGCAATGGGGACAATGCACATGATGCATTAAGTAAGTTGAATGGTGTATGCGAAGGTTATGCAACCTTGCCTTCAGCTTTGTTACTTGCTGAAAAATATGATGTTGAATTACCGATATTTAATGCTTTATCTAGTATTATTAATGATGGGTTAAATCCTGAAGAAGCTGTATTTAATTTGTTGTCTAGAGAACCACGTTAAATATATTAGGGGGAGTCTTCTTATGATCTTGAAATCACCTGATACTAATCTTATTACGCAAGGAAATCTTGTTAGTATTCGTATAAAAATATTTGATGACTTATACAATGACTATGCATGGAGAAAAGATCCAGAAATATCTAAATATGATGCTGTACCACCACTATCAGTAACCTTTAATGATTTTGTTGATCGACATAATTTGGAATATTCGAAATACAGTAAAGAACGAGCTATTTTTTCCATATATTCTAATTCTGAATATCAGCACATTGGGAACATCATGTTTTACAACTTAAATAATATGAAAAAAAATGTTGAAATTGGCATAACTATTGGCGAGAAAGATTTTTGGAGCAGGGGTTATGGCACAGAAGCTTTAAGTTTATTCGTTGAATATATTTTTTCTGTTTTGAAAGTAAAATCAATTTATCTTCACACATTAAATTGGAATGAACGAGCTTATCAGGCGTTTGTAAAATCAGGATTTTATGAAGTTAAGAAAGTCCGAAGATTAGGTCATTTATTTATTAAAATGGAAATTAATAAATAAAAATATTAGGCTGAGGGATTAATTCCATTTAGTAAATCAGGCACCATTACAGATAAATCATCTATATCCCATGCGGATGGTTTATTTATTGAACGAAATGGTAAAACATCATGACCTATGGAGATTTTTTTACCTGCGCTATAAAATATTTTGCCATTAATATCCCAAGCTTGCTCTGAACATAAATAAGCTGTTAAGGGAGCAATTTGTGCGGGGTCAAGTTCCATACGATGTGATTTTTGTTCTTCATTAAACTTGCCCTGCTGGATCTGCTCAGGAACAGAATCAGTCATCCTGGTCATGGCAGTTGGAGCTATAGCATTTGCTGTTATACCATTTCTGCCTAAATCAATTGCTAAGCATCTAGTCATTCCAGCAATACCTGCTTTTGCTGCACTATAGTTTGCTTGACCTGCGTTGCCAATTAAACCAGAACTAGATGTAAATCCAATTAATCTACCAAAATTTTGTTTTCTCATAATTGCTGAAGCATGTTTTGCAAGATTGAAATATGCAGTTAGATGAACTTTAATTACGTTGTTCCATTCTTCCTCAGTCATATTGAATATCATTCTATCTTGCAGAATTCCAGCAACATGGACAACTGCGTCTATAGTACCGAAATTTGAAACTGCAGTATTTATTAATCCTTCTGCATCTTCCCATTCTGTAATTTTATGTTCTGATGTTAAAATATTTGGATTATTTTTTTCTAATCTGCCAGCTAGTTCATTTAATAAATTTTGATTTTTACCAGATCCATCAAGGTTGCTTCCTGGATCATTTAAAATTAAATTTGCGCCATAAGAGGAAAGAGCCTCACTTACTTTAATGCCTATTCCACCAGCTGCACCTGTAACAATAATCGTTTTGTTTTTTAATGGTTCTTTGAGTAAATCAGTTGCTGGTTTATCACGACCTGGTATTTCAAGTTCTTCAAGCGGCGGTACAGGATTTCGTTTTCTTCTCAATAAAACATAATGCATTCCATCATCAAGGTCTTGCAAATTCCATATTTTTTTCTTTGAATAAATTGAATGTTCAGGACTTGGATGAAATGGTAGAGAAACCCTTCCTCCTTGGACATAAAATATTTTTCCGTTAATTTTTTTTGCATTATCTGAGGCTAAGTATCCAATCATTGGAGCAACAAATTCTGGCTCTTTCATGCCAGCAAAAATGCTTTGCTTCTTTTTTGACTTGTCATTGGAGCCCACATCCGCAGTCATTCTAGTATCTGCAACTGGAGATATTGCATTGACAGTTATGTTGTATTTTTCTAGGTCTTTAGCGATACTTCTGGTCATTCCAGCAATACCTGCTTTTGCTGCACCATAGTTTACTTGTCCAATATTTCCTAGTAATCCTGAATTTGAAGTAAAATTAATGATTCTTCCACCTTGATTTTTGCGCATAATTTTTGAGACATGACTAATCATATTAAAATGTCCATACAGGTGAACTTGAATTACTGCATCCCACTCTTCTTTTGACATATTAAAAACCATGCGATCTCTTAATATGCCTGCACAGTTAACCAAGATATCTACTTGACCCCATTCTTTTACTGCTTGATCGACTAGTTGCCCTGCTGATTTATAATCTGCTACACTGTCAAAGTTAGCTATAGCCTTGCCACCATTAGCAATAATATCATCTGCAGTTTTTTGCGCAGGAGCACTATCCTCTCCACTACCATCAGCTGCTGATCCTGGATCGTTGATAACAACCTTAGCTCCATTTTCTGCAAGAAACATTGCAATGCCTCTACCAATTCCTCTTCCTGAACCAGTAATAATTGCAACTTTGTCTTTTAAATGCATGTACTCTCCATAAATTAAATTTTATTTTTCATAATTGTGTCACGAGTTATTTTTATTTCCGACCAAATTTTGCTTAGCTCGTCATCACTAGGGATTATACAGAAATCTTTGTAATTTGTAAGGCTTCCATTTGTTAAATCAACTGGCCAAGTATGACCAAGTTGAATTTCTTCAATTAATTCTTCGTAAGTAGATATATTTTTTGGAAAATAAGTAGCAACTTTACCAACATCTTTTTCTTCATGTGTATCAGCTGAAGCTGTATAATGCATTCCTAGCTCAGTTGCCAAGTCCATTGAAAAGCTATTATTTTCGATGTTTGCCCGACCATTTAAAACATCCATAGAATAACTAATTTCAAACAAATTGACATCTTTAGCACGATCCAATGCTTTTATATTCTCTGCTTCATTGTCCCAATCGCTAGTTTGGAGTACTACTGGGTGTGGTTTCCATCTCCTATATGGATGTTGTGCGATCCAAGCACCATTATTTTTTTTAATCTTTTCATTAAGGACTTTATGTTTTCTAAATGAATCATTATATTCATCGATACCAAAAACTAGAACATGTCCATCTTCAACATTAACCTCTATGCCAGCAAAAACTAGAAAACCATGTTTTTTTGATAATGCTTTAGCTTTTTTATAACCAAAAACTGAATCATGTTCAGTAAATACAATACCATCAAGCCCTCTTTCTTTTGATAGAGCAATAGTTTCGTCAGGGTTAAGTTTTGAGTCCCATGAACCAATTTTTGTATGATTGTGCAAGTCAATTAGCATTAGTCTACCTATCAACAGTTAGTATTATGGTTCCTGTTGATGCTAATGGTCCACCAGTTCCATTAACAATTGCTGATTTTGCTGTAGTTTGCCTCCCATCTAAACCTATTGCTTTTCCTGCAAGTTGTCTTTGTGCTTCAATGAGCAAAAGCATGCCGTACATACCAGAATGTGAGTATGATAGACCACCACCATTGGTGTTGATTGGGAATTTACCTCCAGGGCTTGCTAGTCCATTTTTCCATAAATTAGTTCCTTCGCCTCTAGGAGCAAGTCCTACCATTTCTGCAGTTACACCAGCAGTATAAGTAAATGAATCATAAAGCATTGCCATCTCCATGTCTTTAGGCCCCATACCAGCTATTTCATACGCCCTTTGCGAAGATAAGTGAGCAGAAGTTATCGTCATGTCCTCCATTTGTGACATATTTATATGACTAATAGCTTCTCCTGATCCTTCTATCCAGACAGGTTCATTTTTGTATTCTGATGCTTGTTCTTTTGAAACTATTACAACTGCTCCGCCATGATCAGTAACAAGACAACAATCAAGTAGGTTCAATGGCCAAGCAATTGGCCTTGAATTTAGAACAGTGTCAACATCAATTGGTCCTCCAAAAGGATGAGTTTCTTTTGAGTGCATGACTGCTTTAGGATTTAGTGTTGCCCATTCTCTAGCTACAACAGCAATTTCTGCAAAATCTTTTTTTGTTACCCCAAATTCATGCATGTATCTATTCATAGCATGAGCATAATATGTTGGCGCCCCCCACAGTCCATATATTTGTTCAAATTGCATACTAGGATCCCAAGGATCATAGTTAAACCCTCCTCCTGTTCCTTTGTTACCACGGGCGCGAATTGAGTGGCCGACTTCTCCATGTGATATTACTGCATTTTTTATCATTCCAGAACTTATTGCAGCTATTGCATGATTAACAAAAAAAATAAAACCGGCACCACCTACATATGTACTATCAATATATTTTGGTTTAATGCCTAGATATTCTGCTAATGCAATGGTTTGAAATCTTCCTGCCCCACCTGTTACGAAAAATCCTTCTATGTCATCAATGTTTAATCCTGCATCATTTGCTGCATTGATGATTCCTTCAGTATGTAAGGTTAAAGAGTCTTTATTGGTATCAAATCCAAAAGTGTCTGACTCGCCAACTCCAACAATTGCAGCAGATCTACGCAGTTTGTTTGTCATTTATACGACCTCCCAATAAGGCATAAAAATATCATCTTCAACTTTGTCAAATTTTATAGTTACATTAGAGCCTATTTTAATAGAATCAGGATCTTCTGGATTTACATTTGCTATCACACTAAGCATCCTTACATTTTCTTCAGTATCTATAAATGCTGTCACAAACGGGACTGCTTCTTTCCAGCCATCTGTTGCGATATGTTGAATTGCAAAAGTGTATATTTTCCCTTTACCGGATGCTTTCTCCCAAACTATATCTCTAGAGTGACAACCTTCCTTTGGGCATATTATTCTGGGATAGAAAAAAAACTTCTTGCATTTGTTACACTTTGGTAACATTAATATATTTTTTTTAGCGCCTTCCCAAAACTCTTTTGCATTCAATAGATCGGGGTCAGGGGTAGGTCCAAAATATACTTTGTCTGTATTTTTTTCTTTAGTCATAATTTTTTTACTTAACTTATATATTTGATACTCTATATAGAAGTATAATCAATTATTGCATATGAAGCTATTGAATGCTAAATTCGAGATGTATTATTTCTGCTAATGTTTGGAGTATAAATGATTGTCGAACAGTATGTTAGGGTATTAATTCTCGTCATTCTGGCAATTGCTTTCCCTCTATTACCTTTAGCTGGTTCTTATCTATTCAGCAAGATTAATTATCGACCTGCTAA
Organism: Chloroflexota bacterium; assembly: GCA_002718395.1. GTDB lineage: Bacteria > Chloroflexota > Dehalococcoidia > UBA2979 > UBA2979. The sequence goes on from PBEG01000011.1 coordinate 6,465, forward strand.
TTCAAATGAAATTAAGTCATCTATCTATGAATGCGGAGTAGAAGCAGCTGACATAACTTGGCGACAATTCAATGCAAAATATTTTTTGTATGCTTTAGGTTTTGTAATTTTTGATGTAGAAGTAATATTTTTATTTCCTTGGGCAGTAATTCACACAGAGCAAGCTTTTTCAATATTGATTAAAGTAGCAATTTTTGTAATTGTTTTAGCCTTTGGTTTGTTTTATGCATGGCGATGGCGTGCATTGGAGTGGCAGCAATGACATTGAATACTTTGCAATTACCAGGACAGGAATTAAAAAATATTATTGATAGTCACTTTCCAGCCATAATATCCAATTTTTCCTTAGATTGGGTCGAAATTCCAATTGATAAATATCTAGAAATAATTACTTGGATGAAAGAAAATCCAGAGATTGATGCTGCTCAGCTGTCTAATATCACTGGAGTAGACATGATTGATACATTTGAAATACATTTACATTTACAATCTTTGGATTTAAAAAAAATGTACTCCATTAAGGTAATACTGGATAGAGAGAATCCAGTAATACCTAGCCTTTGCAGTTTGTATATTGGTGCCAACTTGCAAGAAAGAGAAATTTTTGATCTTCTAGGAATTAATTTTGATGGACATCCAGATTTACGAAGAATATTTCTTTGGGAAGGTTTTGCAGGTCATCCACTTCGTAAAGATTTTTTACAGATGGATGATGCTAATCCAGGCTTGCCGAGATTTCCATTTGAAGAAGCAGGAAAGCAGGAAAGATAGTGGCAACTGAAGACACATATGAACTTAATATTGGTCCACAACATCCATCAACTCACGGTGTTTTTAGAATTAAAGTTGCAATGAATGGTGAAACTATTGAAGATTTAGATATGATCGTGGGGTATTTACATCGTTCTATGGAAAAACTATCTGAAGAACGAACATTTACTCAAAATATTCCCTTTACAGATCGAGCAGACTATTTAGCTGCTATGTCAAATAACTTAGGATATTGTCTTGCTATAGAAAAAATTGCTGATGTGATACCACCGCAAAGAGCTACTGTATTGAGAGTCATTTTTGCAGAACTGCAAAGAATTGCGAGTCATGCTATGGCTAATGGCACCTTGGTGTCTGATGCAGGAGCTTGGCAAACTCCATTAATGTATATGTTTAGAGAGCGTGAAAAGATATTAGATCTTTTTGAAATGACTTGCGGTGCTCGATTGACAACAAATTACATGCGTATTGGTGGTGTTGCTTTTGAGCCTCCTGATGAATTTTACGCGCAATTAAATTCTCTACTAGGTGAATTACCAGATAGAGTTGATGAGTATATGGAAATGTTAAGTGAAAATGAAATATTTATAGCCAGAACAAAAAATGTTGGAATTATAACACCAGAAGATGCAATTAATGCTTCATTGAGTGGACCTGCTTTAAGAGGAAGCGGTGTTCCTTGGGATTTAAGAAAGGCGGAACCATATTGCGGGTATGAAGATTATGATTTTGAAATCCCTGTTGGTAATATAGGCGATTCATATGATCGATTTATGGTACGTTTATTCGAAGTAAAAGAGTCTGTTAAAATTATTAAGCAGGCTTTAAACATTTTACCTAAAGGCATGCACAAAACTCAAATTCCTTTAGCTTTACGTCCAGAGCCAGATCAGGTTTATTTTCGAACTGAAGGTCCACGAGGAGAATTAGGTTATTTTGTGATAACTGATGGAGGACCTGCACCATATCGCATGCATATCAGGGCGCCTTCTTTTATTAATTTGTCATTGTTAAAAAAATTAGCAACTGGCAGTTCTCTTCCTGATGCTGTAGTGACCCTTGGTTCTATTGATATTGTTGTTGGAGAAATTGATAGATGATAAAGAAATTTTTTTCAAATACATTATTTATTAAATTAAGCATTGGTTTCGCTACTTTAATATTTTTATTTGCCGGCTATTTTATAAGTAAATTGCTTTTTGATTTGTCAGTTTTTTCAGAATTTATTTTTAATTTTTTTCTCGAACGCTTTTCATATAACTTGGCATATTTAGCATCTTCTATTATTGGAGCATTAGGCATCATTTCTTTTGTCGGATTGGTTTTATTAATTGGCTCCTGGGTTGAACGCAGGGTAATTGCTCGATTTCAAATTAGAGTTGGACCAAATCGTGTTGGCCCTTTTGGGCTTTTACAACCATTAGCTGACGCAATTAAATTGATGCAAAAAGAGGTATTAGTGCCTGATATAGCAGACAAACTTTTGTTTCTGATTCCGCCTGTTGCTATTTTTTTGCCTGCTATCTTAGCTTGGGGGCCTATTCCTTGGGGTCCAAATATGTCTTACCTTGATATAAATGTTGGAATTCTGTATGTATTCGCTGTCAGTTCTTTAACTGTTCCAATCATTTTTTTTGCTGGCTGGTCTTCTATGAATCACTATGCCCTTTTAGGGAGCATGAGAACAGTGGCAATGATGGTTTCATATGAAATACCAGTTTCTTTATCACTCTTAAGTGTAGCACTTGTAACAGGGACTTTAAATTTCAATGAAATAGTTATGTGGCAATCAAATAACTCTATATGGTTAGGTCTATTTATCCCTTTTGCTTTATTTACTTTTTTCTTTGCCTCTACAGCAGAAATTAACAGAACGCCTAATGATATAGCTGAGGCTGAGTCTGAAATTGTTGCAGGTTATCATATTGAATATTCAGGTATGAAAGCTGGATTGTTTATGGCCGTGGAATTGGGTAATGCTGTTTTGTTAGGTGCTTTGATCTCTAGCCTATTTTTGAATGGTTGGTTTTTATTTGGCATTGAAAATCTTGTGCCTCCATATATTATATTTATAACAAAGACGGTCTTTATTTATTTGTTGTTGATTTGGCTGCGTGCAACTTTTCCGCGATTTAGATTGGATCAACTCATGAATTTTGCATGGAAAACTTTGATCCCTGCCTCCATTATTCATTTCTTTGTAGTTGCGATAGAGGTCAGTATTATCTCTAATTTTAGTGAAATCCCATACTTGATTGTTCTTTTCACGGTTATCAATATATCTTTAGTAGTTTTGCTAGCATATCTGTGGGGTAAAATATTTCATGTTCAGCAATATCAGCCAGAAAAGATTCAACCAAGATTTGCAGCTTCTATTGGCGGATTAGAAGCGATGAAAGAGGTTAGCTCAATTGATTGAAGTAAATATATATAATGCTGCTTTTTTATTGTTTTCTATGATTACTTTGTTATCCGCTATAGGTGTTGCTGTAATTAATAGTTTAATGCGCTCATTGTTCCTTTTAATTATTTCTTTTATTGGAGTTGCTTCGCTGTTTGTTTTACTTTCAGCTGATTTTATTGCAATTGCACAATTGTTAATTTATGCTGGCTCTATTTCAATATTGCTACTTTTTGCTGTCATGTTAACCCCTGAGGTATCAATTAATAATCAAAATTCAAAATATTTTTTATTTGCAGCACTAACCGGTATCCTTTTTACTTACATAATGTTTTTATTTATTTCTATTTTTGATATTAATCAATTGACAGGTTTAAGCTTGGATAAATTAAATTTTAGCAACACTATTGATAAAATTGGCACATTGCTGCTTGGGAAGTATATTATTGCCTTTGAACTAGCATCTATTTTACTGTTATTTGCATTGATTGGTGCAATATCAATTGTTCGCAGTAATGAGTCAGATTTTAACATTGTTGCTACAAAAATTAAGGGTAAAAAATAATGGTGAGCCTTGAAGCATATCTATTAGTTGCTAGTATTTTGTTTGCTATAGGATTATTTATTGCTTTAGGCAAAAGAAATTTAATTTCTATTGTTATGGGTATTGAAATTATGCTAAATGCAATTAACCTAGTTGCAATTTCATTTGCTCGTTATGGCAGTATGTTTGATAACCAGATTGATGCATTAGCAGGACATGTTTTGGTTATATTTATTTTGACTGTTGCAGCTGCGGAAGCTGCTATTGCTCTTGCTTTATGTGTACTTGTTTATAGGCACTTTAATACTATAAATGTTAGTGATATGACCAGTTAGGATAGACTATGTGGAAACAATCTTTTGAAGTTCAAACGGGCTATGAAGCTAAAATTTGGAAAGAATTATTCAACCAAGAAGCAATTTCAGTTAGAGTTGTCCCTCCATTGAATCATGTTTCGATGTTAGATCCACGAACAATATGGGTCCCAGATGGTAAAACACATTTGATCAAAGAAATAAAAAATAAAATATAAGGATAAATGTATTGCAGATTAATGAATTATTCATATGGCTTATTCAATTTTCTCCCATTATAGGTGGTGTAGTAATCCTTTGCCTGACAAATCATAGAAAAAATTTAGCTCCTTTCATAGGTTCTATAAGCGTATTTATTTCATGGATTTTTTCTTGCTGGTTGCTAGTATCTTCTATTGTTGAAGAAGGCAACTTATTTATAAGCACTCAGCATGAATGGTTCAGTGCGTTTAATTTAAATATTAATATTGGAGTAATGTCTGATGGATTAACTGCAATGATGTGCTTCGTAGTAACATCAGTTGCTTTACTTGTTGAAATTTTCTCAAAAGGATATATGGAGCATGAAGATGGTATTGCTAGATATTATGTTTTCTTATCTATTTTTATTTTTAGCATGCTCGGCGCAGTCCTTGCAGTGAATTTATTACAAGTTTTTATTTTTTGGGAGTTAATGGGACTTTGTTCATTTCTTTTAATTGGTTTTTGGTTTGAAAAACCTCAAGCAGTTCTTGCTGCAAGAAAAGCTTTTTTGATTACTAGGTTAGGTGATTTAGGTTTTGTTGTTGCCTTAGTTGTAATTTGGAATGCAGTAGGGACACTAGATATTAGTCTTATTAATGAATCGGCTGCACAATTTTCCTCCGTTGCAATATTTGTTGCAACTTTTGGTCTTTTATGTGGCGCAATGGGTAAGTCTGCTCAATTTCCTTTGCATGTATGGCTTCCAGATGCAATGGAAGGGCCAACACCAGTTTCAGCACTTATTCATGCAGCCACTATGGTAGCAGCTGGAGTTTTTCTCATTGCACGCTTTTTCCCGCTTTTTGAACTTTCAGGGGATGTTCAAAGTATCATGCTGTATATTGGGCTGGTTACTTTATTGCTGACAGGATTCTTAGGAATTGCTTCCAATGATATTAAACGTGTCTTAGCTTATTCAACTGTCTCACAATTAGGATATATGTTTGTTGGTCTAGGCTTAGGTGCTTACGTTGCAGCAATATTCCATTTAATTACGCATGCCTTTTTTAAAGCTTTATTATTCTTGTGTTCTGGCTCAATTAATCATAGTACTGATACCTTTGATATGCGGAATATGGGTGGTTTATATAAGTTGATGCCTTATACATTTCTAACATTCTTGATCGGCTCATTGGCATTATGCGGATTGTTTCCCTTTGCAGGGTTTTGGAGTAAAGAAGCAATTATTGGCGTTGCATATGAAAAGAATGTATATGTCTTTTCACTTCTAATGCTTGGAGTACTTTTAACTTCATTTTATGTTTTTCGTGCACTGATACTAACATTTTTTGGAAAATTTCGTCCTTCTAAATCTTTTACAGATAAAGATATGCATGTACATGAATCTGCTCCAATAATGACGGTTCCACTAGTTATACTCTCTATTCCTGCTATCTTCATTGGTTTTATTCATTTTGCACATTTATTTGAAGAAATGTTATTGCATGCTAATCCCTATTTAAATGACACTCACTTAGAACATCATTTTCATTTATTCATTCCTATACTTTCTACATTTTTAATTGCTGGCGGAGCTTTCATTGCATATTTCTTGTTTTACAAAAATGCCATGAGCAACTTAAAAAAACTTGTTAATAACTCTTTTTTAGTGAAGATATTAGACAAAAGATATTATATTGATTATTTTATCGAACAAGTTTTTGTTAGCAGGCTTTTGCTTCAAAATCTTGGTAACAGTCTTGTTTATTTTGACAAGAATATCATTGATAAGCTTGTAAATGGTTTTGGCAAGTCATCTTTATCAATTGGCAGAATTTTTGTCCGATCATTTAATGGAGAAATACAGTTCTATTCATTTGTAATGATTGCTGGTTTACTTGCATGCCAAATAATTATTTTTGTTGTAAGTTATTATATTTTAGGGTCATAAAATGATTGCATTAATTTTGCTTATTCCTTTTTTTGCAGCGCTTGTCATAGCATTGCTACCTAATTCGTTAGAACACCATAGTAAATTTTTTGCGTTAGTTGTTTCTTTAGTTAATTTTCTAATTGCGGCTATAATATTTCTTATCAGCGATCTTTCTGGTGGGCAATACATTGCAATAAATGAAGTAATTTGGGCTCAAAATTTATTTCCATTTCAAATTAAATTTTCTGTTGGAGTAGATGCACTAGCTCTTGCTTTGATCATTTTAACAAATTTACTAACTATCGCAGCAGTTACAATTTCATTTCAAATTAAAGAACGACTTTATTTTGTTTGGTTAATGATTTTACAAGGTTCAATTATCGGAGTATTTGCCTCAATCAACTTAATTCAATTTTTTATATTTTGGGAACTTGAATTAATACCTATGTTTATGCTGATTAATTTTTGGGGCACTGGTAATCGTGAATATAGTGCAATGAAATTCGTTTTATATACATTAGTTGCTTCTGCCTTTATTTTGATTGGCATAATACTACTTGGATATAGTGCTAATAGCTTTGATATTATTTCCATTAATAATAGCGGTTTTCTTGTAGAAAATTGGATAGTTATTTTTGCTTTTTGGACGCTTTTAATTGGATTTTTAATTAAACTTCCTATTTTTCCATTCCATACATGGCTTCCAGATGCTCATACGGACGCGCCCACTGCAGTGTCGGTAATGCTGGCAGGGATTTTATTAAAAATGGGTGGGTATGGCATAATTAAGCTTGTTTTACCAACAATGGGATATTTGCTCAATGATTATGGAGCCATACTAGGATTTTTAGGTGCATTCTCTATAATCTATGGCGCTATACTAACTTTAAAACAAACAGATTTAAAAAGGGTTATAGCGTTCTCCTCAATATCTCATATGGGATTTGTTTTAGTTGGTATTGCATCAAATTCTCCGTTGGGAGTTTTAGGAGCAGGCCTGCAATTAATAACTCATGGTTTAATTTCCGGACTTTTATTTTTGTGCGTAGGTCTAGTTTACGAGAGAACAAAAACTAGAGAAATAAATGAAATGAAAGGATTAACTCATCAGTTTCCTTTTATTTCATTTATTATGATGGTAGCAGGTCTTGCCTCATTAGGTCTTCCTGGGCTTGTAGGTTTTATTGCTGAGATCACTATCTTTTTAGGCTCCTATGAGACTCGGCCCATTACTACTCTTTTTGCGATTACTGGAGTTTTATTTAGTGCGGGTTATATTTTATGGACAATGCAAAGAATATTTTTTGGACCAAGGAATAAAGAGTTTGATGCAAAGGATATTTCTGATTGGCCGCAACTTTTGTCAGTGGGAACATTGTTGATTCCAATTATTATTTTTGGGATTTACCCTCAACCATTAATTACAATAATGGAACAGGGTCTTAATTTTTTGATTAGAATAGGATAATAATTTGAATTTAGACACTTTTGTAATCCTGCTACCTCCTTTTATAGTATTGCTGGGCTCAATATTGACTTTGTTGTCTTCTATGTTTTTGTCAGGCAGATTACTTATTTTAATTATTTTTCTGATTTTCATGGCTGCTATTTTATCCTCAATAATAAATATGACTACACAAGTTACTAATTTATTTTTTCATGATACATATTTGCATTCTAGTTTTGGTTCAATTTTAGAAATTTTCTTTTCTATAAGCGGTCTTATAGTTATCGCTTTTTCTTATTTTGCTTATAACCTTCGTGATCAAAAGTTATTATTTGGCGACTATGCTGCTTTGACTATGGCAGTGTTAGGCTCTGCAATGATTTTAATTCATTCCGTTGATTTGATACTTGTTTTTGTAGCGCTAGAAACAATTGCAATTTGTCAGTATATTCTTGTTTCATTGCCGCGCACAGAAACAGCAGCAACTTCATCAATAAAATATTTATTGAATGGAGCAATTGCTACAGCAATTTTTGCTTTTGGTCTAGTTTTTCTTTGGGGAGCTACTGCCTCTACCAACATAATTGAGATTGGTAGTATTGTTTCAGAGCTGGAAGGTGGCTCTGTATCAATAATATTATTTAGCATTATTTTTATGACGGCTGGAATTGCATTTAAAATGGGCTTAATGCCATTTCATAGTTGGTTACCAGATGTATATTATAGAGGACCTTTTAATATCATTGCTTTTTTATCTGTGGTGTCTAAGGGAACAGCTTTTATTTTCTTTGGATTTTTTGGCTTTTTAATTGTTAATAAAAATATTAATGATTTATCAACCTGGTGGTCTATTTTAGTCTCTTTTTTTGCTATTGCATCAATGACACTTGGAAATGTTGCTGCTTTACAATCTGATAATGTTAAAAAAATATTGGCTTTTTCATCAATAGCACATGCTGGATATTTCGCAATTGGGATCATTGCCGTGTTATTAGGAAATAATATTGGACTCAGCGCCATTGGCCTTTATTTAGTTGCTTACGGATTTGGTAACCTCTTAGTATTTTTTATTAGTGCTTTAAATTCACAACATGAAAATAATTTCGAACTCCGTTCATTTTCAGGGCTTTTTTATAAAAATAAATTATTAGGCATTCTCCTAACTATTGGTTTATTGTCACTGACTGGAATCCCACCGTTTGCTGGCTTTATTGGAAAATTTTATTTATTCTACTCAGTCTTTCATGTTGATTATTGGTGGACTTGGATAATAATTATTTTTGCAGTTTCTAATACAGTAATTTCTGCAGGATATTATTTTAGATGGATTAAGGTTATATTTAGTAATGACTTGGACCAAACAACAATCTCTTTACCATCTGATTCAGCCCCATATATAAATTTTATTTTAATTTGCTTGGCAATTTTCATTGTTTTAATTGGGGTTTTCCCAGATATAATCGTTTCTCATGCTGCAGATATGTTTAGCAAGTTAGGATCAATTGTTAGCTAATGAAAAAAAATATTACAGTTCAATGTAAAAATATATCAAAGGTTCCATTAACAAAAAAAAATATCGAAACATTAATTGAAGATTTATTGGACAAGCTTAACGTGAAAACATTGAAAATAAATCTAATTTTTTGCACTGATCGAGAACTAAAAGATTTAAATGCTGAGTTTAGAAATAAAAATGAAGTTACAGATATCTTAACCTTTCCGAATTCTGATGATTTTCCACATGGACTAAAAATCAAAGAGAAAATAAAAATTAATGGAGATATTTTTATTGCAAGAGATCACTCTTTGAAAAAAGCAGTAATTAAAAAAATATCTCATACATTAGAGTTAAAACATTTGATCATTCATGGTGTGTTGCATTTGCTAAACTATGATCATAAAGAAACCGATGATGATTTTTTAGAAATTGAAGAAAGTATTTTAGGCAATAAAATTCATTGATTGCCAATATTATTTCCTATTGTGGTAGAATCAGTTTGAAAGTGATGGCTTAAACAACTATGTCTATAAATTATCAAGCTGTTCTATATAGGAAATGGCGCCCAAAGACATTTGATGATCTCGTTGGTCAAAAATCTATTGTACAAACTTTAGTCAATTCTATTACAAATAACCAAATGGCTCATGCTTATCTTTTTTCAGGTCCTAGAGGTACAGGTAAAACTACTGCAGGTCGTATATTTGCTGCTACAGTTAATTGTAATAAAGATAACACACAGTGCATTGAATCATTCTTTGATGGCAGCGCTCTATCTTTGATAGAGTTAGATGCTGCTTCAAATAGGGGCATTGATGAAATCAGAAATTTAAAAGAAAATATTGCTTATATGGTCGGTGATAATGCATATAAGATTTACTTAATTGATGAAGTGCACATGTTGACAGATGCAGCATTTAATGCTCTTTTAAAAACTTTAGAAGAACCACCAGAACATGTTATTTTTATTTTAGCAACAACTGAACCACACAAAGTTCCTGCAACTGTTCATTCTCGTTGTCAGAGGTTTGATTTTCATAAAATATCTATTAAAGACACAGTTAGTAGACTCTCAGAAATTGCTCAAAATGAATCCATTGATATATCTGAGGAGGCTTTAACTTTAATCGCCAGGTTTTCACAAGGCTCACTTCGTGATGCAATCAATCTACTTGAACAATCTTCAATTTCTATTAATGGAGATATAAACACTGAAGATCTTTTGCCAATGCTAGGTATTGATATCAATGCGCAATGCGGACCTTTTCTTATTAATTTAATTAATAATAACTTTGAAAAATGCTTACTTGCTGTTTCAGATATGTTTAATGACGGAGTAAATTTTAAAGCATTCAGAGATCAATTATTAGATTTAATGAGAGCATTATTGCATGAAAATAATGCAAATTTTCAAAACATTATTGTTGATCAAGAGAATTATGATGAGCTTAAGCAACTATTAAATGGTCGGATTGACTTACTCACATTAATGATGAAAAAAATTTCTTCTGTGAATTTTTATTCAGATCATTATTATCCTTTGCCACTAGAAATTGCTATAGCTGAAATTTGTTCTTCTGATATTCCTCAATCTGGATCTAAAGACAAGGAAATAATTAATAAACAAAATGAATTTATTTCAAATGCAAAAGATAACCATCAGGCAAAGACAACAGCAGCAAAGACAACAGCAGCAAAGACAACAGCAGCAAAGACAACAGCAGCAAAGACAACAGCAGCAA
>PBEG01000012.1 GCA_002718395.1 Chloroflexota bacterium
CCAGAAGGTGAATGGAAAGTTCGAGATGCGTTGAGTCATTTAGCTGCTCGCGCAAATCCTATACCCCTTTTGCATAAACGAATTAGTGAAATGAATTCTGACTCAGAACCTATGAGTACTGACGATGCAAATCATCTTCAAGTTGAAGATCGTAAAGGTGCTTCAATTGAAGAACTTATTCAAGAATGCGAAGAAGGATTTGCAGCTGCACAAGCAGATATGCCAAATATCTCTGAAGAAGATCTTTCACAGAAAGTTAAATTCGGTGATGGTGAAATGCATGCAGTTGATATTATGTATTATGGTGGTCCAAGACATTTTATGGATCATTTAAATGATATCGAAAAAGCATTAGAAGACAAATAATTAATTTATCATAAATTATTTGATTTTAGAAGCGAGCTCCCTTAACGGGGGCTCGTATGCTTCTGTATAGGTAGGAAAAGGGTGAATTGCTTTTGCAAATTCTGTAATGCTTATATTTGCTTGCATTGCAAGGACTGCTTCACCAATAATTTCTCCAGCATTTGGTCCTACTACAGATGCCCCCACAAGCTTGTTGTTATCTAAATCTGCGATTAACTTTAAGCGACCTGATCCTTTCCTTGTTGCAAAACCTCGAGCTGTATCACCAAATGGATGTGATGCTGATGCATAATTTAATCCCAAATCTTTGGCTTTTGCTTCAGAAATGCCAACAGAAGCTACTTCAGGGTCAGTATACAAGCCCCTAGGCACTGCAGAATGGTCAGTTGCGATTTTTTGACCTAATAAGTTGCTTGTGATTATTCTTCCATGATAATTTGCAGTATGTGTGTATGGAGCTATGCCAGTGATATCTCCGCCTGCCCAAACATTTTTTGTGCCTTTGACCTTTAAATATTTGTCAACTGGTAATGGTTTGTATGGATCTATTGATAAATCTAAATTATTAATATTGATATTATTTAGATTATTTTGTTTTCCAGCAGCAATTAATAATTTTTCAGCATTAATTAATACCCCTGATTCTAGTTTGACTTCTACATTATCTTTTTGCACAAGATCCGCAATGCGAATATTTGAATGAATTTTGATCCCCTCTGCTGTAAGTAAATCTTGCAATTCTAAAGCAATTTCATGATCCTCAGCTGGCATAATATTTGCAGCAACTTCTAACACATACACTTGTGAGCCAAATCTATGTGCAATTTGTGCAATTTCTAATCCTACTGGACCGCCACCAATAACAATAAGAGATTTTGGTAGTTCTTGGGACGTATAGAAATCATCACTTGTCCAGAAGTCTATTTTATCTAATCCATTTATAGGCGGTATATTAAATTCTGTGCCTGTAGCAAGGACCAAATCATCATATGCAAATTGTTCATTATTTACCTCTACAATTCCATCTTTTTGAATTAAACCTTTTCCACGAATCAATTTAGCACCAGATTGAAGGAATCTTTCTGCTGTTTCTGTATCATCTAGATGTTCTGCAACGCGATGACGGATTGCAACTGCTGCTGCGTAGCCTTCAATTGCATTATCAAAAATTGGTTCTTTTGATGCGTGACCAAATTGTTGATATTTAGAAGCATTATGACGTATTTCAGCTGAATGTAGCATTGCTTTTGCCGGCATACAGGCAAAATAAGGGCATTCTCCGCCAACCATTCTATTTTCAATCATTAATGCTGTTTTACCACCGTGAGCTACATTTTCTGCGACCCATTTACCAGCGGATCCACCACCAATGACAATGACTTCAAATTTTTCTATAGTATTATCCTTAATTAATTATTGCGTCTAAAACTCCTGAATGATCACGTGCATCAGGAATACCATTATGGATCAAATAAGTAATTTCACCAGATTCATTAATCACAATCGTCATTCTTTCAGCCGCAGCTAATTCTTCATTCCATGCACCATATTTTTTTGCAACCTCACCTTTCGTATCAGCTAGAAGAGAAAAAGGGAATGATTCTTGTTTTTTGAATGCAGTATGAGCATGTCTGCTATCACGACTGATACCAAAAACAACAGCACCATTTTCAATCCATGAATTATAGTTATCTCGAATTTCACAGAGTTCACCTTGGCAAATACCAGAAAAATCAAATGGATAAAAGATTAGTACCACTTTTTTATTGATTAATTCTGACAATGTAATTGATTCGTTGTCTTCATTTATAGCAGTAAAATCAGGTGCCTTATCACCTACTTTAATAGTCATTTTAATTCCTTTCGTTAAATTGTTTATAAATTATATATTTTTTGTGTATTCTCGTACATTAGTTTTTTTAATGCAATCTCATTTATATCTAACTCTTCTATTTCTTTTATTGTTCTTGCAAAGTCTAATACGGGAAAGTCGGTACCAAAAATAACTTTATCTTTTCCATAGGTATTAATATAATGCACAAACTCTTTTGGCCAATATTTTGGTGAGTGTGCATCGCTACCTATATAAACATTTGGATGCTTCCATGCCATTGCAATCATTTCATTTGTCCAAGGAATTCCTACATGAATACCTATTAAAACTAATTCAGGAAAATCACAAGCAACTTCATCAAGTGTAATTGGCTGTCCTACGGAACGCCTAGGAAAAGAAGTGTCATATAACAATGATTGACCAACTTGCATTTGAATTGGCACACCTAATTCAACACATTTTGCATAAAAGGGATATACTTTTGCGTGATTAGGGGGTATTTCAAACCAATGGGGGTAAAAGTGAGCACCTACAAAACCTAAATCTTTAACCGCCCATTCAAATTTCCTTACACCCTCCATGCCTTCAGTTGGATCAATCCCAGCCACACCATATAGCTTGCCTGGATATTTTTTGGTTGCTTCATGAACTAATTCATAAGGAATTCTCACACTAGAAGGATGATGCTCTTGTCCAGCTCGTACAGCATGAATGATTGCTTGTTCTATGCCTGCATCATCTAGCTTGCCAACTAATTCATCTAGTGAATGACCTGCCACCCTGTCTTTTTCAGCTCCAATTTTCTCAACAAGAAACTTGTCTCTCCATTCAGGTCGATAAGGCTGTGCATCATGAGTGAATAAACCACAAACTGCATCAATGACGGGTATATCTTTTGTTGTTTTCATTTGAACTCCTAAATAATTAATTCTTCTGTGTAAAATTAGCTATCATTTGAACCCATTTTTCAGGTTCAATATGCGGTGAAAATTGACCAGAAATGTTTGATGGATTTCCAAGTTTGTCTTTATAACTACTAGTATCAATAATTTCTCCAACACTTTTCTGAATATCATTTAAATATTTTTCATGTAGTTTTAATAATCTGCTTTCACTGCCATGGATAATGAGAGTTGGGGATGAAACTTTTTTAGCAGCTTCAAAAACATTAAAATTACATATTGCATGTGGCCCTGCGCCTTCCCATCCCATATCCCAATACAAGTCTTTGACATCTTCCCATCCAGCATTAATATTCAGATAGTGCATAAAATTTTCTGTGACTTCATTAAAATCTGCACCTGGTTTGCCACCTCCAGAGCGTTGCCACATTTCTAGCAAATGGCTTCCATCAGCCTTTTCTGGATAATATGTATGAATTCTTTTATGTAATGCATGTCCCTCTTCATTTGAATAGTCAAAAGGTTCTTCAAGTATTAAATTGTCAACTTTTGTTTTATTTCTAATTTGATAGTTGATTGCAATTTGCGCACCTGTTCTTGCACCATATAAATTAAATGATTCCAAGCCTAGGCCATCTATAACCCATTCTAGGGATTGAGTAAAATCGTCAACTGTTTCATAGGGTGTTGGAGGCCTGTCTGAATCCCCATAACCAGCAGTTGTAGGTGCAAAAACATTAAAGTAAGGAGCTAAATATTTTAGAAGTGGTTGATAGTCTATTGAACTCCTTGGAGAGGAATGCAACAAAACTAATTTTGGCAAATTTGTCTCTCCCGCTTCTCTGTACTCAATATTTCCATGAGGTGTTTTTATAAATCCTCGAGAAGTATTTTGATAACAAGTTGTAGCCATGCTAACCCCCATTCATTGTGTTAGAATATCAGTATATTTTTTTTGCTTAATTAGCTTACCCAGAAAGTAGGTAAATGTGTCAAATTTACAAGTAGATTATTTAATTCGCAATGCATATGTAATAACTATGGACGAGAATAAAAATGTTTTCACTAGAGGTTATGTTGCAGTTTCAGAAGACAAAATTGTTGCAGTTGGTAAAGAAGAGGACTGTCAATTTAGTGGGCGAA
Organism: Chloroflexota bacterium; assembly: GCA_002718395.1. Taxonomy (GTDB): domain Bacteria; phylum Chloroflexota; class Dehalococcoidia; order UBA2979; family UBA2979. The sequence continues at coordinate 4,246 of PBEG01000012.1, forward strand.
AAGAAATAAATGCTACAGGCAAAGCTGTTTTGCCTGGACTAGTAAATGCTCATAATCATATCAATCAAATGTTGTTGCGTTCATCTATAGATGACAGCTCTAACTATGAACCAAATATTACTGGATTTATGCAAAAAATGGTAGATATTTGGAGCAATGCTACTCCAGATATATGTTATAAAATTGTTCGGTTACATATTTTAGATATGGTTTTAGGTGGTGTTGTAGCGATTCATGATCAGCATTTTACAAATTTTCCAAATTCAAATATTGATGGTACATTACAAGCAATTCAAGAATCGCAATTGCATGCTTTTGTATCACGATGTCATTTATCAGCAAAATCATTACCAGAACAGGCTCGAGAAAATGTGCCTGATGTATTAAAAGAAGTTCAAAGATTAAAATCAATTTGGGACAATGATAGATTAACAATTACAGGGAGTCCAATTAACCCAACCTGGGTACAAACACCCGAAGAACTTATCGAGTTGCGAGAAGGGATTAGAAGTTTAAATGTTCCTTTTGATATTGATTTGTCAGGAGCAAGCTGGAAACAGACATTAATGGAACGGAAATACACAAAAGGAGGCGCAGTTAAATATTGTGCTGAACTTGGTATTTTAGATAAAGATGTGTCAGGTGGTAAATCATTTATGCTAGAGCCTGATGAATATGATATTTGGAAAGAAACAGGGATGACTGCGTGTATTGTCCCTTTAGGAAGAATAAGAGATGAATTAGGTCCCAGCACACATCATTTTCTTGCTAGAAATATCTTACCTGGCCTTGGCAATGATGGACCTATGGGCACACCACAATCTTCAATGTGGCAAGTCATGAGACATACGTATATTGCTGATATTGTTCGAAAAAAATCTGAAATTTTGCAAGATTATACGGAAGATCATGAAATACAAATAACGCCAGAGGTTCTTTTAGAGATGGCAACTCTTGGTGGTCGTAAACATTTATTTCTTGATGAACAAGTTGCTGGTATTGAAAAAGATAATTCAGCAGATATTATCATCGTTGATATCGATAACCATAGATTTTATCCACATAATAATTTACGACGAATTCCTACCCATTTAGTTTTTTCAACTGATGTGCAGGATGTAGAATCAGTAATGATTAAAGGCCAACTTGTGGTAGAGAACCGCAAATCAACAATTTGGGACTATGATGAAGTAAAGAATGAAGCTGAAATTGCAACACGAGAGCTTTTAAAAATGGCTGGTTATGAACCTATGCTACCAACCAGAAGACCTGGACAAACATTTAACGGCTGGAACTACAGCTAGTTTAATTTTCTGGAGGGTCAACAATATAATTATCCGAATCAATAGTCGAAGTTTTAATTCTTTTGTTAAAATATTTTTTCCATGATTCACTTAGTGTTTCTAATTTTATAAATTCTTGCATAAGCTGAATATTCATTTTATCAATATGCATTAAATGATTGGCGAGCTCAATAGTGAACTCTGGATTAGGTCTATTAACTAATAAAATCTTATCTCCAGCCTGTGACTTCCCTGATTCAATGCATCTAAAATAAAAACCTGTTTTACCAGCTTGTTGTACTTGTTTAGCAATAGCTTTATTTCCATGCCTAGCAGCAAGCTTGTAGCAGGGCTGCCTTGGTTGACTCACTTCTAATATTGCAGAACCAATTTTATATTGATCTCCAATGCAGACCTTTTGTTCAGTTAATCCATAAGAAGTGAAATTTTCTCCTGCAGAGCCAGCTACAAATGTGATTCCAAATTCTTCTAACCACCAATTGTTATGTTCTGATGGATATACACAAACTACTTTATCTGGTCCACCGTGCGCCTTAAGATCGGCTTGTTGATCACCTTCAATGCCACTTTGAGTAATTGATATGACATCTTTAATTGGATTTTTAAATATGCCACTTTGGACAGAACCATTTGCATGATTCAATTTTTTTATTTTGCCAATATTTATTGATTGAATAATTGCAGTTTGCATTTTGAAGCTGTTCTACAAAATTCCTTGAAATATAAATAAAAAAAGATTTATTAATGCATTGCTAACTAACGTGGTGCCAAGTGCCCTCATGTTTGTTAGCTCAAGAGCTTGACGAATGGCAATGAAAGAAGTGATTGCCAACCAAATTACTGCAATGAATGTTATAGTTTCCATTGCTTCAAGAGAAAAAAATAAAACACCAAAAAATAAAATACTTGGAGTATAGGCAAACCCTAAAGTTCTAGCAAGTTGTCCCCAGTCTGCTTCAGTTTCTTCTGTTCTGAAAATCCTTGTTCCTACAAAATAAGCGATCCATGCAAATAGAGCCCAACGTAACATTCCATAAATAATACTTACAAGAACAATTGCTGGACTATATTCTTCAAAGAAAAGATAACTTTGATATAACCCAAATGCAGTTCCTGATACTAAAACAAGAATTAATGCTTGCTTGGTTGCACTTTCGTCATGTTCCACTTCTTCATATGCATCACTATTTAACGATAAACATCTTACTGCACGCGTAAAAAAACTATTCTCATTTTCTTGTGGCATGATTTCTCCTAAATATATAGAATCAAATAATTAATTATTAATTCAATTTCTTGTTGTCATTGATTAATAATTAATTAATTATAGCACTTGGAGTATTTTATGGTAGCTTCTGCAAATTTAGGTTTTCCAAGAATTGGTGCTAATAGAGAGCTAAAGCGTGCTTTGGAGTCGTATTGGTCAGGAAAGATTGAATTAGAAGCATTGCAACAAGTAGCTAAAGATATTCGTACTATAAATTGGCAATTACAACTTGATGCTGGAATTGATCACATTCCTTCTAATGATTTTTCTATGTATGACCAGGTCTTAGATACTGCCATAATGTTGAATGCGATTCCAGATAGATTTACAGATGAACAATTTGATACATCTGAAGAGTTGTATTTTGCTATGGCACGTGGGCTCCAAACAGATGATATAGATGTTACGCCACTTGAAATGACTAAGTGGTTTGATACAAATTATCATTATTTGGTACCTGAACTTTCAGAAAAAATTAACTTTAGTTTAAATCCCGATAAATTATTAAATGAATTTAATGAAGCAAAGCAAATAGGTATTACTTCTCGTCCAGTAATTATTGGGCCTATGACATTTCTTAAGTTAAGTAAATTTGATAAATCAATGAGTAATCAAAAAGAATATTTGGACAAATTAGTTCCCTTGTATTCAGAGTTGCTAGGCTTGCTAAATAAACAAGGTTGCGAGTGGGTGCAAATTGATGAACCTATTTTGGTAACTGATTTAACTGAAGAAGAGAAAAATAATTTTCAAGATGCATATAGATCGATGACTAGTCAGGCCAATGTAAAAATAATGCTTACTACATATTTTGGTTCGATTATACATAATATCGACCTTATTACTTCTATGAATATTGATGGTTTACATTTAGATTGTGTACACGGTTCTGAAAATCTTGAAATAGATTTAAGTAAATTTGATAATTCTTTGGTGCTTTCATTAGGTATTGTTGATGGAAGAAATATATGGATTAATGATTTGCAACGTTCAATAAAATTGCTTCAGAGTTTTGTTAACCAATCAAATCTTAAGGATGTAGTCGTTTCGCCATCATGTTCTTTACTTCATTCGCCAATTGATTTATCTTTAGAAAACAAAATTGATGAAGAAATAAAATCTTGGATGTCATTTGCCACAAACAAAATTGATGAAGTTGCTGTCATCAAAAATGTATTAAATCTTAATGAAAATCAAAAATCCGAAGATGTTAAGTCTGAATATTGGATGATAGATACGAACACTAAGGCAATTCAAAATCGCTCTCAATCTCCTAAAGTTAATAATCCTGTTGTTCAAGATAGAGTTAAAAATATTTCATACGATATGAAAAATAGAGAATCAGATTATACTCAAAGAGCCAAAATACAAAAAGATGCATTGAATTTACCAATTTTACCAACTACGACTATTGGTTCTTTTCCTCAAACTAAGGAAGTCAGACAAAAGAGATCTCAATTTAAGCAAGGAAATCTTTCTTTAGAAGAATATGAGAGTTTTCTTTTAAATGCCACCAAGGATGTTATTGAGCTTCAAGATGATATTGGTATAGATGTACTCGTCCATGGAGAATTCGAAAGAAATGATATGGTTGAATATTTTGGTGAACAGTTAGATGGTTTTGTGTTTAGTGAAAATGGTTGGGTCCAAAGTTATGGCTCTAGATGTGTAAAACCGCCGATAATTTTTGGTGATGTATATCGTAAAAATCCTATGACTATCGATTGGATTACTAAGGCGCAATCTTTTACTGATAAACATGTCAAGGGAATGTTAACTGGACCAGTTACTATTTTACAATGGTCCTTTGTAAGAGATGATCAATCACGCCAAACAACCTGTGAGCAAATTGCTTTTGCAATTAGAGACGAAGTAGATGATTTAGTAAGCAATAACGTTAAAATTATACAAATTGATGAACCAGCATTACGTGAAGGCTTGCCTTTAAAAGCAAGTAATCAAGTTGATTACTTAGCTTGGGCTGTTGATTGTTTCAAGATAGCCTCTTCTAGTGTTAGTGATGATATTCAAATTCATACTCATATGTGCTATGCAGAATTTAATGAAATTATGGATGCAATTATTAAATTAGACGCAGATGTTATTTCTATTGAAGCCTCACGATCCTCAATGGAACTATTGAATGCTTTTTCAAATAATGATTACCCAAATGAAATTGGACCAGGAGTTTATGATATCCATAGTCCAAGGATACCACCAGTTAGCGAAATTCAAGAATTAATTAGTACCTTAGTTTCACAATTACCACTCGAGAGATTATGGATTAATCCTGATTGCGGCTTAAAAACAAGAGGCTGGGATGAAGTAAAAGTTTCTTTAAAAAATATGGTTACTGCATCCTCAGAATTCAGATAGAAAATATATTTTTATAAATTTATTTCATTGAGAATTTTTTCACTTAAAGAAACATTATTCATGGTATATAAGTGAATGCCAGGAGCTCCATTGCTAATCAACCTTTCAATTAAATCTAATGTAGTCTCTTTAGCAAAATCTTCTCTTGCTTTTTTGTCTTTCAAAGAAGAGAGTTTTTCAATAATTGATTTTGGTAAATGTGAGCCATTTATTTTAGCCATTCTGATTAATGCATCAGGATTTGTTGGCGGCATGATTCCTGGTAAAACAGGGTTTTTATTACCTTGTTTATATAATTTTTCCATGAAATCAAAATAGTAACTTGATTCAAAGAAAAATTGTGTAATTGCAAAATCAGAAGCTTGAATTTTTTGCATTTGATATAAAAAATCTGATTTTTCATCTATTGCATCTGGGTGTCCCTCTGGATGTGCTGCAACTGAAATATCAAGTTTTGTATTATGTCGTAAATATCTAACTAATTCTAATGCATTTTCAAAATCTTTTTTGCCAAATTGACCAGTTTCAGGAATATCTCCTCTTAAGGCTAAAATATTGTTTATTGATTTTTTTTGGTATTGATTTATAATTTCATCAATTTCATTTTTTGAATGTGTTATGCATGTAAGATGAGGCATGATGGGAATTAGAGTTTCATTAGAAATCTTTTCTACAATAAGATCGGTTGGACCACTATTTTTACTTACGCTGTATGTTACAGATATGAAAGAAAGTTTATTTAAATTAATTTCTTTTATAGATTGCAATAATTGTTCTTGAGCATCTAATTGCTTAGGAGCAAAAAATTCAAAAGATATTGTTTGTTTTTCAGATAGAATTTTGCTAATTTTTTTCATTTATTATCCGTAATCAAAAGAAATTAATTTAAAAATTAAAATTAAAATTACTTAGCACTGCTTTACCAGCCCCTTCACAGAGACCATCTCTTTCTTCATTGGTAAAGTTAATATTATATTTGCTTCCCCACTCAGGTAAGTTTCTTGCAATGTCAGACCACGTGAGAGTATTATTTACAGCCTCACTTCCAACCATAGGTAAATCCGTGCCCCACACTATTCTTTCTGGGCCCATAGAATCAAAAAATACTCGGAGAACTTTCAACAAGGCTTCTAAATTTTCTTCATTAACTGCATTTAAAACTTGCCAATCACAAATATCTAGCCACACATTAGTTTTGCCATAAGCTGCCTGTAGCCCTCGCCAGTATGCGCCAGATTCAAAAGGAGCTTGCAAATTGACATGCCCTAACATAATTCGCAATTCAGGATATTTCCTAGCAACAAGTTCAACCCACTCTGGCCAGGCCCAAATGTTACCACCTGTATGAATTAATACTGGTACATCAAGTTCGATTGCTTTCTCATACATAGGAAAACAAACTGGATCATTTGCTTGGTAACCGTGTGGCGGATAAACTTTTAAACCAATTGCGCCCATATTTTTCACACATTCTTCAAAAAATTTTACTGATCTAGGCCTTCTAGGATCTACTCCACAAAACCATGCGAGTTTATCAGAATTCGCAGCGCATACTTCGGCGGTTTTTTTGTGTATTTCTTCAATAGGAACTTGGTTATCTTCATCTGGGCCGTAACCAAGACCCATGTCATTACATAAAATAACAGAAAAATCAATATTATATCTTTCCATTTCATTTAGCATCCACTCTCCTGAACTATCGAAAACAGGAGACTGTTTAGCTCGTTCTAAAACTTCATCTATTGTTCTATTTGTTCTGATAGCACGTTGCCAATTAAATTCTTTTAAATGACTAGGGGGAAACCAATCGAAAGCCCAATGATGCCTGTGCATATCAATTAATTTTGTCATCTTATCTCACTTCGTAATTTACCTGATTTTACATTATATTCAATCTTTGCATCTTCTATAAAGAAAATTATATTATTATTTCAAATATAACAAAATTTTTTTTGAGAATCATTCCTATATAGTCTTTAACTTATTTATTTTTTTTTAATTAAGATACAAAAATTTCTTTACAAACCATATAGTAATGGTCTATTGTAGAACCAGGTTTTGAAAGGAGAAACTGATGGCATATACACATGAAAATTCTCGAGGCCAAACATATTACTTACATTCACGAGTAACTAATTTACGAGGTGGTAGACAACAAAGAATTTATTTTTTTGCTAAGACAATTAAAGACGGCGCTATTGATGCTGTTCCAGATGGTTATATCGTTTCTGAAAATCAAAGGACTGGGCTTCCTTTGCTGAAAAAAGGATAATCATTCTTTCGTAAGTAATTCTAGAGAATACTTTTTAGTTAGTTACTTAAAATTTATAAAATTAATACATGCAGCGTATAGATCGTTTTGATTTATATGCTGCATTTTTTATGTCTATAATTGATTTTAATATACTGATGCTCGTTTTATAGTTGATTTATTTCTTTGGGAGTAACCAAGGTACTCGCCATTCAATTCTTTTTTAGGAGAAAAAGTAGTTGCCCAAAAAAGTTTTACGCACCCAGTATCTCTAGGGATTATTGCTTGACTACCGCTCCATCCTCTAGCACTTGGGCCACCATAATTAACATAATATTTGTTACTCATCTTTATCTCCATTCACAAAGCTAATAGCACTGCTTCTACTATGATTAACTTTTAATTGAAAAATGTCAAATCGATTATATCCACCACTTATGTCATGGAATTGTTTAGCTTTGATGCAATCATTCAGATCAATGGTAGTGTAAAGTATCCCTTCTTGATTAGATAGATACTTTCCTTCTATTTCCCCAGATGGGTTAAATACTGCAGAAATTGCTGGAGGTGTATTTTTTAAGATATTGAGATTTTTCACTTTATATTTTTCTAAAATTGAATAAGTTGCTTTATCTATAAATCCTGATGCAACTAAATTAAATACTTTTCCTTCAAATGCGTGCGCTCCAGCACGCATTTTGATCGTTGTTTCTAAATTATATTGTCCACTCTTACTTGTCTGGGTTGGCCATTTTGCTGGATATGATGAGATATGTATTTGTTCACCTTGTGCAATTAAACTATATTTTGCTAATGAATTTGTATTTTCTCCACAAATCAGCATGCCAATATTACCTATTTTCGTTTTTTTCACTTTTAGCCCTGCACCATCACCATTGGACCATGTAAGTTTTTCATAAAATGTTGGAACAATTTTTCTATGATGATTTAAGATATTACCCTTTTCACTAATTATGATGTTGGAGTTCCATAATGTTCCATTACTTGCAGCGGATTTTTCATTAAACCCCATTGATACAATAATATTGTTCTCTTTAGCAATCTTTTTCAATTTTTTTATTTCTATTGAATCTATTGAAACAGAGTTTTCATAAAGTTTCAAAAATAATTGATGGTTTTGTAATGGGGAATTTATCGCATTCCAGTATGGAAAACCTGGCAGGAATGCTTCAGGAAAAATGATAATTTGCGCATTTTTTCTTGCAGCCTCTTTAATGAGTGACATGGATTTTTCTAATGTCTTCTCTAAATTGAGATATTCTGATGCTACATGTGCAACTGCTGTAATGATTTTGTTACTTTTCATTTTGCATTCTTTCCTTTTAGTTATTTCTCTGCATCTACTAGGTCGCTATATCGCGGATATCCGCTTAATCTTGACTGCCAAGTAAATCCGCTCATTTTATTTGTATGCAATATATTGAATCCTGGCTGAACAATTGGTATCCATGGTAATTCATTAGCTAAAATACTTTGAACATTATCATACATTTTTATTCGCTCAGTATAATTGATTGTTTTTTTTGCTTCTGCAAATAATCGATTGACCTCTTTGTTATTATAGTTTGTCCAATTTGTTATGCCATGTCTTTTATCTCCAAAATCATGCGGCAAGACATATCCAATTTCGTTGCATCTGTATAAATCTTTATCTAAAGCTATCTCAAAATCATTATTCATCTGTTTTAATTTAAATGTTTTTCTAGGCAGTAATTGGATATTCAATTTAATATTTATCACACTTGCTGCCTCTTTAATTATTGATGCAATTTCTATACATTCTTCACTGGAATTATCTACAATAAGGTCAAAAATTAAATTATCGTAATCCACTTTGCTCATAAGGGTTTTAGCTTGATTAATATTTTCTTTGCCTAATTCTAAATCCTTTGCACCTTGCACACTTAATGGGACAAGTCCTGTCCATGCAACTGCATGATCTCCATATACTGATTTAATAATTTTTTGATATGGGATACTTAGGCTAATAGCTTTTTTTATATTAATATCTATTGAAGACTTAGCCTTATTTGATATTTGTAAAGCAATCCTTGTATTGCCTGGCGCTGAATACAAACTAATATTTCTATGCTTGCTTGATTCAATGATTTCATTTTGTGTTGGATTAAAGATTAGATCGATTTCATTGCTTATTAACGCTTGCATTCTATCTATATTTGGCATAAGCAAGTAGTTAATTTCTTTATAGATAATATTTTTATCCCAATGTCTTTCATTGTTTGTAAGTTGAATATGATGATTGTCAAATTTATTAATCTTGTATGGACCAAATGCATGATTATATATTTCATTGCTTTCACCTGAATAATAATAATTACTAACAATTGGAGGCACCATCATTGTTAGTAAGTGAGGGAATAGTAAATTTGGTTCTTCTAAATTAAATTCTAAGGAAGTATCATCAATGATCTTTATGCAAGAATCTTTTCGCGGCACAGAACCCATCATTGCAACCCATCTTCCTATTTGTTTTTTCTCAAAAGCATGAAGCCAACTGGCCATTACATCAGTTGAAGTTAGTTGTAAACCATGAGCATTGAATGTTTCTTTTAAATCAATCTTATACTTGGTTCCATCCTGGTTCATTTTAATAGATGATCCTAGTAATCCCTGTAGGTCATTTAATAAAAATGCTTCCTGTTTTTCATAATAGTTAGCATCGTATTTGAAAAGAGGTTCAAATAGTTGAACGATGATGTCATGAGTGACACTAGGTTTATTTGGATCATAATTATCTGGGTTGATTTGTTCAAGAGTTGGTAATTTTAAGGCAGCAATATTTAATGATTTATTATCTGTCATTTTATTTTTTTGGAATTTGAACATCTATAACAACTGGAATATTTTTTTTCAAATAATCTTTAGCTTCATTAAATACTGCATTAATTTTTTTAAGGTCAGTAATTTTAATACCGTGACAGCCTAGTGCTTTTGCTAATTCAATATAATTAAGACTTGGTTTTATATCTGTTGCGGGCCATTCTTGGTTTTGATTTGCTAATCCATCAGGAAATAATGTTTGCATTGCTCTTTTTGAGGCATAATGTTGGCCATTATTTAGAATAATTGTTATGAAAGGCGCATTATGTATTTTTGCAGCTGATAAAGAAGCAGTAGGGCATCCATAAATAAATGTACCATCACCAACTATTGCGAGATAATTTTTATTTGGATTACCAATTTTCATACCTAATGAGGCACCTAATGCCCAACCTAATGAAGAACCACCGCTTTTAAATAACTGTCCAGGAGTTGTTAACTGCATATAATTACTAACGGCTTGACTATTTGTCACTGATTCATCTAATATCACCCATGATTTATCAATTTCTTTGCCTAATTCAAAAAGAAAAGTTTCTGCATCTAAAATTCCCTTATTTAATTTTTTGTTTACTGCAGCAAACCGTTTTTCTTTTTGCGACAGTAACTTTTTTGTTATTGGTCTTTGTTGAACTCTTCGTTTTGTGATTTTTGGAATTTTTTTTGCTAATAAATCAACAAATAAAGCAGATGATGCTTGAATGGCTAAATCAGGAGTAAACCCATATATTGGAATATCTTTTTTAACAATATCTTGATCCACTTGTATAATATATGCATCTTTAGAAGGCTGTTTTATTGAAGGAATATATGGAACAGTAGAATCTAAAATAAGTATAAAGTCAGCCTGATCAATAATATCTGAGGTATTTGTTCCCATAAATAAATTATGGTCAGTAGGGAAGTTTATTCTTTCACCTGTAGAAAAAACAGGAATATTTAAGTATTCTGATAATTTTTTGAGCCCAATGATGCCATTTTGATTTTGTCCAAAAAAAGATGTGATAATTATTGGCTTTTTTGCCTTAGCTATCTTTTTTGCTGTAAGTTCAATTTCTTCAGCTAAAGGTGGAGGAGGCATAATGCTTGGATACTTTTTCGATGATTTAGGTAGCTGCGTAAATTGTTGCATTAATATTTCTCGTGGAAGTGACATATACACAGGACCCTGAGGAAAAGAAGATGCAATTTGGACAGATCTTTGAATAGCTTCATTTATATTTGCTGCTTGGGTTAATTCATAATCCCATTTTGTATAATTTCTTACTATACCGTGTTGATCAAGTTGTTCTTGTATCCAATGAATTGGTGAGCTTCTTTCACCAGCCATATTTTGATCAACTGTGTATGGAGCTCGGCCAGCAAAAAAAAGTATACCAGCTCTACCTCTTTGAGCATTATGCAAGGATCCACCCAATTGCAGTGTCCCAACATCTACATGAACTATGACTGCTTGAGGTGTGTTTGATGCTAAATAATGACCATGTGCTGCAGAGCCAGCTACTAGTTCATCTAAGCAAAGGATTAATTGAGGATTTTTTAGCTTGAAGCTTTTTCTTTTTACAAATGCTTCCTGGATTGGAACTGTATCTGTACCAGAATTAATATAGATTGCTTCTACATTATTTTTAACAAGCTGATCAATAAATAAGTCGGCAACGGATGCTTGATTGTAATATGTGCTTTTCTTTTTCTTTTTTTGCATTGTTTTTCCTGGCGGAGGAGGTGGGATTCGAACCCACGGTACACGATAAGTGCACGACTGTTTTCAAGACAGTTCCCTTAAACCACTCGGGCACCCCTCCAAAAAAATTGTACTGTTGAAATAATTAAATTGAAAGGCTAATGTAAAATTTGATAATAAATAATTTTTTTACTTTATTTTGTTATTAAATAGTTTTATCTATTTGCATCAAGTTATTTTCTCTTAATTAATGCATATTAAGGGAGTCTCTATTATATTATTACCCATAGGATAATTTTTTTGAAAGTTAAGTATGGCATTTATAATTACTTCTCCTTGCATAGATACAAAAGATCAAGCTTGTGTTGATGTTTGCCCAGTTGATTGTATACATTTTGAAGATGGCGTCGATACTATGCTTTATATTAATCCAGTTGAATGTATAGATTGTGGTGCTTGTGAACCAGCATGCCCAGTTGATGCAATTTTTGAAGAAGGCAGCGTACCTGATGATGAAAGTAAATTTATAGAAATTAATTCTCTTTGGTACGATGATCCCGCAGCAGCAAGAACACAGCTTGGTGGCGGTTCAGAACCTGCAGAAGCAACATCAGCAGAACCTGTAGCAGAACCTGCAGAAGCAACATCAGCAGAACCTGCAGAAGCAACATCAGCAGAAAATAATGAAGCATCGGGCACACTTGAAGATCAAGCAACTGTTGCTGCAAGCACAGAATCTGAAAAAATTTCTACACCAAAACAAGTCGAAGCCCAAAGTTATTTAAGTTCTAATCAAAAACTACCTTCACCCGCATCAATCATTGTTTTAGTTCCTTTTATAGTTCTATTTATCATATCGCTAGTTATGCCAGGACCAATTATTGCTGAAGTGATTGGATTGCAAATTGGCTTAATAACAATTGCTTGTTTCATGATAGGAAATTTATTCCTATTCCTATTCCTATTTTTTGAGGGTAAATCTTTAGCGAAGTTTTCAGCTATGCGACAAAGAAAAATACTTAAATGGCGTGATGCACCAGTTTTATGGCGTCGTAGCGAAGAAATGCGTAGATTAGATTTAGAATCTATTATTACTCAAATTGCCGAGACCAGTTTTGCCTATCCTAATGAAGAATATCCATCCTTGCAGACTTTTGTAAATCTTCCTGAACCACAATTGGGCATTGAAATTGTCGGTGGTATTGGCGGAAGAATTTATCCTGATATTATTGTTGCTGAGCAGCCAGGTAATTATCCCAAATTAATTGGTCAAATTGAATCGTCAGAAACTGTAACACGTGAACAAGCAGAAAGAGTCTGGGTAACTTTAGATAATGCAGAGTCTACAACAATTTTGTTTGTTCCAACTGGCTATGGAGCTAGAGCAAAAGATTATATACGTACTGCTGGCATCAAAAATGTGCAAGTACGTACATGGAAGAGGTCTGGTGATTCAATCAGAGTTCTTCCTGTATAAGCAATAAAACAATTAAACATTTTCCCTATTTGAATAGACGCCTATTGGCTTGATGCATAATTTTTTCAATTCAAAGAATGATTTAGTTTGTTGTTCGCGAGTAATATATTGGCTATACATTTCATTCATGAAGCTAGCTAGTAAAATTAGTGAAACAAGAGATATTAAATAAAACATTTTTTTCCTTCATATTTATCATGTATGTATATTAGAATATATGTTCTAATATGTCAAGAAATATTTAAGAAATATATTTCTGCTTCATGTATTCTTGAAGCACTGGTGGTATGTTAATTTTTTCACCATCGTAATTATTTTCAATAATTGCTGCTAATGTTCTGGGCAATGCTAATCCAGAGCCATTTAATGTATGTAAGAAAATGTTGTTCTTTTTTTCATCTTTATATCGTATATTAGCTCTTCTTGCTTGAAAATCTAAAAAATTTGATACTGATGAAACTTCAAGCCATTCATTGGAACCAGGTGCCCAAACTTCTATATCGTATGTTTTTGAAGATGCAAAAGATGTATCTTCGCTTGCCAATTGAATCACCCTATATCTCAATCCTAGCTCTTGAATAATTTGAAGGCTATCTTCTAATAGTTGTTCATGCGCTGTATAAGATTCTTCTGGATGTACAAAATGCACGAGCTCTACTTTATCAAATTGATGGCCACGCTTTATTCCTTTTACTTCTTTGCCTGCGCTCATTTTTTCTCTTCTAAAACAAGGTGTATAAGCGACATGTTTTATGGGTAAAGATTCTTGTGCTAGGATTTCATCTCTATACATATTTGTAATTGGAACTTCAGCAGTCGGTACTAACCATAAATCTTCTTCAATATCTCTGTAAAGATTTTCTCCAAATTTAGGTAGTTGTGCTGTTCCGATTAACATTTCTTCTTTCACTAGTGCTGGTGGGTAAACTTCTGAATAACCTCTTGAAGTATGTTTATCCAGCATCCAAGTTATCAAGCTTCGTTGTAATTTTGCTCCTTCATTAAGTAGCAAATAAAATCTTTGACCTGAAACTTTGACACCTCGTTCAAAATCAATAATGCCAAATTGCTTCCCAATTTCCCAATGACCAGTAGCTTGTTCAACTTTTATATCACTTGGTGGCTTTGATAATTCATTTTTTTGTCTTACTTTTATGTCTAATTCTCCGAATCCTTCTTTTACAATTATTGCATCATCTTCTTTTCCTAGTTGAATGTCTTCTTGAAGAATATTTGGCATATCTAAAAGTAGGTTTTTTAATTTCTCTTCCATTTCTCGTACTACATCTTCAAGTTCATGAATTTTTTTAGAAGTATTTTTTTGAGAATTAATAATTTCATTTTTTTCTTGTTCGGTCAGTTCAGACGTAATATTTTTTGTTGACTTTTTTCTATCTGCACGAAGATTGTCTAACTCAAAAGTAACTTCACGTTTTTTGTTATCATAATCGAGTAATTCTTCAATGGGGAATTCGTAATTCCTTTTTTTATAAACTTCTTTTATGTATTCGCTTTGTTCTCTAATAAGTTTTATTGATAGCATTTTTCACACATTTCATATTTTTTTATTCTTTTGATTTCATTGCGGGGAATAAGATGATTTCTCTAATTGAGTGCTCACCAGTAAATAACATTGCTAATCTTTCTATGCCTAGTCCTAATCCTCCAGCTGGCGGCATACCATATTCTAATGCCTCTACAAAATCCTCATCAATTAATTCAACTTCATCTCCGCTTTGATTAGCTTTTTTTACTTGTTCAATCATACGCTCTTTTTGATCAACTGGATCATTGAGTTCAGAATATGCATTTGCGAACTCATAACCAAGGATAAATAATTCAAATCTTTCAACAAATCTTTCATTGCCTTCAATTTTTTTTGCGAGTGGTGAAATTTCTGTAGGGTAATCAAAAATAAACGTAGGTTGGATTAATTGAGGTTCAACAAATTTCTTCATAATTTCATCAAGCATTGCATCGTGAGACAGATTAATATCAATGTCCATTCCTAATTTTTGAATTTGTTTTTTAAGATCAGCATAGTTATTAATTGCATCATATTTAAGGCCTGCGAATTTCTCTAAAGCCTCTACATAAGTTAACTCTTGCCAGTTATCTGCAAGATTAATTTCATGCTCATCATTCATAATTGTGAGACTTCCTGCAACCTCTTGAGCGCAAAATGTAATAAGTTCTTTAACCATATTTGCTACATCTTTATAGTCAACATAAGCTTGGTAGGATTCCAATAAAGTAAATTCTGGATTATGTCGATATGATATTCCTTCATTTCGAAAAACTTTACCAATTTCAAAAACTTTTTCAAAGCCCCCAATAAGCAATCGTTTTAAATGTAACTCCAATGAAATACGCAGAAAGAGATCTTGATCCAGTTGGTTGTGGTGTGTAATAAATGGCTTTGCTGCTGCGCCACCTGCACTTTCTTGTAAAACCGGTGTTTGCATTTCAATAAAACCATTTTTATGAAAAAAACTACGTAATGAAAAAATAGTATTTGAGAAGGCAACTGCAAGCTCTTTTGAACGTTTATTAGAAATTAAATCTAGATGTCTAGAGCGGTAACGTATTTCTGGATCGACTACTCCATGCCATTTTTCCGGAGGTGGTCTTAATGCTTTAGAAATTATATTTATTTCTTCAACAGCAATTGTAATTTCATCAGTCTTTGTAGCAAACAAGAGTCCACTTGCAGAAATAAAATCACCTAAATCAATCAAAGATAAAATTTCATATTGTTCATTTAATTTTTCTTTTTTAAGCTGTATTTGTATTTTGCCACTTTCATTACGTATATCCAGAAAAGCAACTTTTCCCATTTTCCTTTTTGCTGTAACTCTTCCATTAATGTTGTAAATTGACTGATCATCAATGTTAAAGTCTGACTTAATTTTATCGATTGCATTTGATGCATTGACTCTCGCAGGGTAAGGGTTACCATGTTGTATCAGGTAGTTTCTTTTTTCTTTTCTTGCATTAATTAGTTCTTCTTCATTTGGCATATTTAATTTTTCTTTTTACATATAACAATGAATTTTTTTTTTCATATTCTGAATTGATAATCCTTGAGTATTAAGCTACTTTAATTAAGTTTATTAATGTATAGTAACCCTATATGCATTTGAATGTAAACAAGCTTAAAATATTGAAACGAACTAGTTTTTTTGAATATAATTGAGGA
>PBEG01000013.1 GCA_002718395.1 Chloroflexota bacterium
GACCTTCGCTGCTGTTTTGATATATGTAGGGCAAGAATTTGATATTGGCTTAACTGCTCTTGGTTCTTTAGCAACAGCTGGGACAGTACTATTTGGTGGCACAGCTATTGTTGCAGGTTTTTTATCTGACAAGCTTGGTGAAAAGAAATTAATAGCTCGCTCACTGTTTGTAGCCGCTATTCTTTCTTTTGTAGTTGCATGGTCTCCAAATTTGTACGTATTATCTTTTTCTTTATTGTGTCTTGGTGCTATTATTGGCCTCTATCATCCTCCTGGTACTGCAATGGTAGCTATTATGGCTGCAAATCGAGGAAGTGGCTTAGCTAAGCATGGAGTGGCGGGCAATATTGGCTTAGCTACTTCGCCAGCCCTTGCAGTATTTATTGCGTCAACATTTGGTTGGCGTATTTCTTACGTGGGTGTTGGTCTCATTGCCTTCATTGCTTATTTATTTTTTCAAAAATTTGCACCGTCTAAAGAAGAAGTAATAGAAAGACAAAAAGAACTTGGTTTAATCGATAGTCACAATGATCAAGATGTTACTAAGAGCTTTGTTTTTAATTTGGCTTCAATGACAAAGATATTGAGTGAATGGACCGAGAAAAGACTATTGTTGATATATGTAACTATTATAGCTAATGGATTTATCTACAGAGGTGCGTTAACATTTTTTGCATTGCATATTGCTAATCAGCTTGGCATCAAAATATTTTCCTATGATAGCACTGTAATAGCAGGCAGTTTGACTACCATATTATTGCTTACTGGTATTCTTGGACAATTTTTTGGCGGTTACTTAGCTGACAAGATGAATACTGCCGCAGCAGCATTATTGTTTAATGTTATCCTTGTTCCCTCTTGTTTGATCATTGGTTTTTCCTCAGGATGGATTTTAATTATTTTTATAGCTATTTTTGTCATTTTTAATTGGGGTCAACAACCTATCGCAAATAGCTTGATGGCAAGTTTTGCTCCTCAAGGAGCTATTGGTAAGGCATTTGGTTTGCAGTTTTTTCTTGGCTTTGGAGTGGCATCAGTTGCTGGAATAATTTGCGGATATGTTGCTGAGATATTCGGAACAGATGCAGTTTTTTATTTGTTAGCTGGCATGGCTTTACTATCTACCTTGGCATTCTATTTTATTTGGCTTATTGATATGAGCAGTAAAAAAAATATTTAGCAATGTAGAATTAATTCGTTATCTTTGATATCAAAGTGCGTGATTTTTCTTCAGGAATGTTAGTGAAATTTTTTATATGACGTAAAAAAAAGTTCTTCAAAATATTATTTGTTTCTTGACCTACGCTAGGGTCCCAACCACCGTGTCCTCCATTTTCTATAGTGATTAAATTATATTCCACAGTTTGATTAGGATATATTTCTTGCAATTTATTAAGATATATTAATGCTTGCTCATAATAAACAACTTGGTCTTTATCTCCATGTATAATTAGATGAGGCATAGGAATGCCTTCACCTAAGTAAGTTATTAAACTAATTGCGGCTAAAAAATTAGGCACGACAACTCTAGGCTTTGCCCCGGTGGGTTGCTGAGTCAATTTTATTGCATCACTATGCCCAGAAAAATTAGCTGCCGCTTGTATATCAGAAGAATATTGAAGATTTTCTCCTACGTTCCCCTCTAAATTGATAGATCGTTCATTTATGATGTAATTTTGTAATCCACTTGTAGCTGCTAAAAGGCCAACTGACGCACCTCCTGCAGAATTGCCATATGCACCAATGCTTTCAGTAGTTAAATTATAATTTTTTTCATTAGCTCTTAACCATCTGATTGCAGCTTTTTGATCATGAAGAAAATTTGGGAATAATCCTTCTGCTCCAAGACGATAATTAATAGACGCATATGCAAATCCTGAATTAAGGAGGCTTATATTAGGGCTTTCTCTTTTCTGTCCTGCAACAAAACCTCCACCGTGTACATGGACAATTACTTCATATGATCCATCACTCATACAATCTTCAAGTACTTTTTTATTTTTACATGGTATCCACAGATTGAGTGTTTGACGAATATTATTAGTATTTGCATAATCTAAATCTATGCACTCGATATTATTATCTTTCAAAATACAATTA
This sequence comes from Chloroflexota bacterium, assembly GCA_002718395.1. Taxonomy (GTDB): domain Bacteria; phylum Chloroflexota; class Dehalococcoidia; order UBA2979; family UBA2979. Next base: position 2,101 of record PBEG01000013.1, read on the forward strand.
TCAAATATTTTTTTTGGATTTTTTGTTTGTAATTTCGGTTTTTGAATTACTTCTTTCACAGCCTCCTTCACTGGTTCAGGCACAGTCTCCTTGACTGGTTGTGGCGAAGGTTCTCTGATAGTTTGTAAAACAGAGTTAGAACTATTTTGTTGATTTTGAATTTTAAAATCTGAATTTGTATCTGAACAGCTTATAAATAAGCTTGGCATGATTATTAATAACTTAATTAATAAATTGGTTGTTAAATTTTTACTCATTGTATATTTTAATTTAATTAATTTTTTGTTTATTGCAAACAAGGCTTTTTAAAAAAACATTAAAATTTAATTTAGCGCTTGATAGGAAATATAAGTTACAATATCATTATTAAAAATTTGGTGATAATTATGTTCGAATCTGATCTAGCTTCTGAATTAGTTTTTGCACTAATGATATTACTTTTTTTTGCTTTGCTAAGTTTTGTAAGCATATTTTTGTTAAAAAGGGTAATTAATAAACTTACACAATCTACTGAGTCAACTTTAGATGATCAACTAGTAAATAGTTTAAAGCGTCCTATATTTTTTGTTATTATTGGCCAAGGTCTATTTATTGCTATTGATTCTATAGACAGCCTTCTTGAATATCAAAATTATATTGATAATTTATGGATGACATTTAATGTTGCAATAAGTCTTTTGATTTTAAGAAGAACTTTTGATAGTTTTATTAGTTGGTATGAAGCTGAATATATTTTTAATCCTTCTTTTACTGGCAGCAGCAAATTGCAAATTTTTATTAATCGGTCTAATTTGCCTATAATTAAACGGATTGTTAATTTTGTTTCTTGGCTTGCAGCATTTTTAATTCTTTTAACTATGATGGGAATTTCAATTAGCCCCTTATTGGCTGGACTAGGAATTGGAGGATTTGCTTTTGCACTAGCTGTACAACCAATCTTGAGTAATGTAATCGCTAGTTCTTACATGCTTTCAGACTCATCTGTACGTGTTAACGATTTTATAGAAATAGAAGGGGGCCCAACTGGATGGGTTGAGGATATTGGATGGAGAGCAACGAGACTACGGACATTCGACAATAACCTTATTATGATTCCTAATTCTCATTTAGCAGATGCAACCGTGACAAATTTCGATGCTGTTGATTCTCCAATGGATGTAAAAGTTGAAACTGGTGTGGCCTATGAATCAAATTTACAAACTGTTGAAGAAGTTTGCCTAGATGAATTAACAAAAATTATTGAAGAAAATGATCAAGCAGTTACAACTCGGCAACCTTTATTTTTGTTCACAGAATTTGGAGACTCTAATATTAACTTTTTAGTAAAAATTCGTGCAGTTAATAGGCGTGATGTTGGCTCATTGAAACACATTGTTATTAAGCGTTTACATCAAAGGCTAGATGATGAAAATATTGTAATTAATTATCCTGCAAGACGTATCCTAATTGATAAAGATGAAGCTTAATAACCTTTTTTTAAATCTGATTGCCTTTTATGGATAAAGAGGTGGTTTTTCTAATCCAGTTGTCTCTTCAAGGCCAAACATAATATTCATACACTGTAATGCATTTCCGCTTTGCCCTTTTAGTAAATTATCAATAGCAGAGAAAATTACAGCATGTTCACCTGATTCATCAACTTTTAAGGATATATCGCAATAATTTGAACCACGAACATTTTTTATTGTTGGCAATTTATCACTAACTCTGACAAATGGGGCTGATGCATAATATTCTTGAAAAATATTTAATAATTTATCTTCTGAAGTTTTTTCTAATAAACTAACGTGAATTGTAGACATAATTCCTCTAGTCACTGGAATTAAATGTGGTACAAAATGTAAGGATTCAATCGAATTTCCAACATCAGAAACTACTTTTTTTACTTCTGTAACATGCTGATGATCTAGGGCTCTATAGGGGATATAATTATTTTCCATGTTTGAAAAATGCAAGACTTCACTGAGTGTTTTGCCTGCACCTGATGTTCCAGTAACAGCATCAATAGTGACGCGTTTTGTATCAATTATTTTTTTGCTGTTCAGTGGTGCCAGACCTAAGATCATCGAGACGGCAAAACATCCAGGATTGCCAACAAGTGAAGTTTTTTCTATTTGCTGCTTGTATAGTTCAGGAAGACCATACACTGATTCATTCAGAAATTCAGAAACTTGAAGCTTGGATTGATCTATCTTAGGGTGTTTTTCAGCATATTCTTTATAATGATTTTCTGAAGAAAATCGAAAATCTCCAGAAAAGTCTACTACTTTTATTTTTTTGTGTATTTTGTTTTTGTAAATGGAACTTAATATATCGGTTGCAACAGTATCAGGAGTTGCAAAAATAATAATGTCACAATTTTCACCAATTGTATCTTCTGAAGTTTCTTTAATTGGCAAAGAAGATAACTTGTTTAAATGTGGGTAATATTTATCTATAGTCATGCCAATAGTATCTTTTGCAAGGAGACTTGTGATTTCAAAATTTGGATGATGCATTAATAATTCAATAATGCCAACACCACCATAACCAGTAGCGCCAATTACTTGAACATTTATTGTATTCTTCATATTACCCTCCACCCATAAATCATTTTAAATAAAATAAGCAATTAATTTATGTGCGTTTTAAAGTATTATATAAGCAATTATGGATAAATTTGAATTATTAAAACAAAAAAACTGGATATCATTATTTCTTCTTAGTGAAAAAGAATTACTTCGACAATGTAAAATTGATAATTTTTTATCTCCAAAACCAGGTGGTCAACATCGCGACAAGAAAGCTTCTGCGGTTAGAATAACTTTATTTGATAGTGAAATTATAGTTACTTCATCAAACAGCAGATCTTTTCAGGCAAACCAAAAGGATGCATTAAATAAATTAAAAATAGAGATATTGTGTAAATATAGATCAAATTTTTCTTTAAAAAAATGTATTCAATTATTTCAATTAGAAGAATATTTTAACGATACATTTTTAGTGAAAAATAATAAAATCAATTTATCTTCAAAGAACCCCAACTATCTTATTGTTGCTGGCATTGCCTTAGATATCTTTTTTATACATAATTGGCAAATTCAATCAGTGAGTAAAAAATTAGGGGTTAGCTCATCACACTTAGTCAATTTTTTTTCTAAGGAAAAGAGACTTTTAATATTTATTAATTCTGAAAGAGAAAAACTCGGAATGCGTTCATTGAAATAATTTTATGATTTGCCAATATCCCAACTAACAATTTTTTTTACTTTAATTTTCACATTTACTCTTTTATTTGCCTGTTTAGCAATATCTTGACGATCTCTTTTGGTTTTGTATTTTTCTGTTATCTGGTTCATTATTGTTATGACCAATTCTTTGTCTGTGCTAATTTCTGCTTCACCTTCCATAACTAATCCATGCAATTCTTCATATTGCGTACCGCTCTCTAACATTATAACAATTCTCTTATCTCGTTTAAGGTTGATGATTTTTTGTGATTTGTGGTAACTAGTAAAATTAATCTCATTATTTGCATCAAGAATGAACCACATAGGCACCAAGTGAGGTAATCCATTTTTATTAATTGTAGCTAAATTTATTATTCTGCTTTCTTCAAGAAGTTTTATTTTTTTTTCATCATCTAATGTATATTTTTTCTTATCCCGAGGCATTTTTTTCCTAAATATCAATTTTGAATCTATTATGTTATATTGACATAACATGATGCGGTGGTAAATATGGTGCAACCTTTAAATGACATGTGTGTTATTGAAATTAGTGATTCTATTGCTGGCTCTGCATGCACAAAAACTTTTTCTGATTACGGTGCTCGCGTGATTAAAGTAGAACCATTTTCTGGAAATAAAATTCGTAGAATGCCCCCGTTTAAAGAAGATATTCCAGACATTAATGGGGGAGCATACCATTTATCATTTGATACAGGAAAGGAATCAGTAATTATAGATTATTCTAGTAATTCAGGCCTTGAAATACTAGACAGGTTATATCAGTTGTCCGATTTAGTGATTTTTGATACTGAAGTAGAAAAAACAAAAAAATTGCGTAATATAATTAATGGCAATAATTATCCAAGTACTGTGTCAATTACCCCTCATGGTATGTCGGGACCATTTAAAGATAGGCTGGAGAATGATATGTCAATTCTAGCATGGACAACTAGAATGTATAGAAATTCCATGGAAAATATGTCACCTTTACGTAATGCCCCTGGCTCTACTCTTGTACAGATAGGCCATACTGCTGCTGCTGTTGCTGTAGGTATTTATTGGGGTCAAAAACAGGATAAAATTCGAAGAGATGCAGAGGTTGCGGGTGTAGAAGCGGTACTGGGAAATGTTGACACTGGCTTTGTTAGCTGGATATTTACAGGCAATTTGCCTGAGAGAATAGGCGGACAATTAAAGACTAGATATCCTACAGGTATTTATCCTTGTAAGGATGGGCATGTCATTTTATCTGCAAATGAAGAACCCTGGTTTTCTAGACTTTGTAATGCAATTGGTCATCCAGAAATTTTACAGGACAGTCGATTTATTGAAGACAGAGAAAATAATTGGCAGGCATTTATGGAATACTTAGGTCCATATTTAGAAAAACATGATAAGAATTATATTTTTACTCATTTGCAAGAACATGGTGTCATGGTTGCCCCAGTCCTGAATGCATCAGATCTTCTTGATGATCCTCAAGCAAAAGCGAGAAAATCATTTGTGAAAATAGATTCTGCAATTGGTGAACATTATTTGGCCGGAGCTCCTTTTCATTTAAATAAAATTAATGATGAGAGTTTTAAATTAAAATCTGCACCAAAGCTCGGTGCTCACACAAATATGCTTCTTAATGAACTTGGCTATACTAAAGAAGAAATCATTGCGCTATTTCGTGCAAAAATTACAGGTTAAATAAATGAGTAATAAATCACTTGAAGGTTTAAAAATACTAGAAATGACTGAAGCGTGGGCTGGGCCTGTATGCGCATCATTGATGGGCGATATGGGGGCTGATGTCATTAAAATTGAATCTTTTCCTAGACATTCATTAACTCGACCAACTTCTCCCAGATATGCAACTATGCCCGGTGAAGGACCAGTTTATGAGAGAGATGCTCTGCATCATCAAGGAAATCGTAATAAACGGAATATGGCAATTGATATTAGAAAAGAATCTGGTAAGGAAATTTTTAAAAAATTACTTTTGGACGCTGATGTTTTTATTGAAGGATATGCTGCTGGTAAAATAGAGAAATTGGGATTTGGGTGGCAAGATGTGCAAAAAATTAATCCTAATATTACAATGATTTCTATTGCTGGGTGGGGCCTGGAAGGTCCTTATAAAAATATGGTAACTCTGGGAGCAGGGCTAGATGCTACAACAGGACATTTATCTTTGCGCGGCTATCCGCAAGGTGATTTTGTTGATACTCATCCAAACTTTCATTCTGATGCAACAGGATCTTCAACAATATTCTTTGCTGCACTGACTGCTTTATTGCAACGTAAAAAAGAAAAAAAAGGAACATTTATTGATCTTTCGCAATGGGAAGGATTAGTTTGGCAATTTCCAGCAATTTTAGCAGAATGGACAATGAATAAAAGGATACCTGAAAGACTTGGTAATAACGATCCGCATATTGTCCCTCATGGAGTATATCGTACTATTGAAGAAGATAAATGGATTGTTGTTGCTGCAGAAGACGATAATCAGTGGCAAGGGTTATGTGAGGTAATTGGTAAAATTGAATGGACAGATCTTATGCACCAATACTCTAATATAGTAGGCAGGATAAAAGGGAGAACAGAAATTGATGCAGCTATTGAATCATTTACAAAACAATATGATGGATTTACTGCTGCTGAAATATTACAAAATAATCATGTTATTGCGTCACCTGTAGTTACTCCGCCAGATGTTTTGCTTTCTAACCAGTTACATGAAAGAGATTGGCATCAAACAGTTAATCATAAATGGACTGGGCCAATTATGGTTGGCGGTCACTTATGGAATGTAGAACCAGATACATTAAGTTGGGATATACCAACTGCATTAGTAGGGCAACATAATGAAGAGATTTTAACCGAGTTAGGATTTGATCACGATTATATTTCAGCTTTATATGCAAATGGAACGATTGGCAATCATTATGAAAATTAATTTCTATTAGACAATAACGCTTTTTCCTTTTAATTCTCCTATAATTACTATAGTATTTATTCTTAGTATTTTATTTCATGAGAAAATTATGACACAACCTTTAAATGGATTAAAAATTATTGAAATAGGGGGAACAGTTAGCGTGTCAGCAGCAGGTAAGAAGTTTTCGGACTTTGGCGCTAATGTTATTAAAATAGAACCTCCTTCAGTTAGTGATGTTAGAAAAATTGCTCCTTTTCCGGATGATATTTTTCATATTGATAAAGGAGCAGTTCATTTAGCATTTGATACAAGTAAAAGATCCATTGTTATTGATCATTTAACCAATTCTGGAAAAGAGATAATTCAAAGACTTGGGAAAGATGCCGATCTTATAATCATGGATATCCCAGTAACAGAAGCTCAAGACTTAATTAATATTTTTAAAGACGGGGATAATCTTTTAACTAATGTTGTTACTATCACCCCCCATGGTATGACTGGGCCATATAAGGACAGAGTTGAAAATGATCTTACGTTATTTGGTTGGTCAACTCGTTCGCACAGACATTCGATTGCAGGAAGAGAACCATTAAGATATGGACCCTATGCTGGAGTTGTTCAGATTGGTTCGACTGCTGCAGCTGTAGGGATGGCAGCGGTTTGGTCTAAACGTAACGAAGGGATGAATCGCCTTGTTGATGTTTCTGGCGTGGAAGCATTAATGGGTAATGTTGATAGCGGCTTTTTTTTATGGGCAGTTAACGGTGCATTGCAACCGCGTTCTGCTGGTCAATCAAGCGGACTGTATCCTTCAGGTGCCTATAAATGTAAAGATGGATACATGCTTTTTTCTGCTGGTAGAGACCCTGTCTATTCAAGGTTATGTAATGCAATAGGTAGGCCAGATTTGGCAACTGATAAACGTTTTACGGATCCAGAAGAAAAACCAAAAAATTTTGAAATCTTCAAAAAAATACTTGAAGATTGGCTCGCAACAAGAACAAAATACGAAGCTTTTGACGAGTTGCAAGAACAAGGCGTCATGTGCTGCCCTGTGCTTGATGCATCTGAATTAGAAAATGATCCACAATCTGTTTATAGAAAATCTTATATTACTAGAAATCAAGATGGTATTGGAGATATAACTATTGCAGGGCCTCCATTTAGGATGAATGGTTTATATTCAGATGCTTGGGAATCGAAACCTGCTCCTAATTTATCTGAACACACTACTGAAATATTGCAAGAACATGGTTATGGCACTCAAGAAATTATTGCTTTATTTCGTGCAGGTGTAACTACATAATAAGGGGAAAAATGACTAGTCAACTTTTAAAAGGTATTAACGTTCTCGAAATTGCTGAAGTGTGGGCAGGACCATTTGGCTGCTCTTTAATGGGAGATCTTGGTGCTGATGTAATTAAAGTAGAAAGTTATCCTAGAAAATCTGAAACTCGAAATGCAGGAGATCCTAAGTTAGATCCTAGAGTAGCTGAGGGAGAAGGACCAATTTATGAACGCATTAATACTCATCATCATGGAAATAGAAATAAGCGTAATTTAGCCCTAGATATTAGAACTCCTGAAGGAAGGGAAGTTCTGACGAGATTAATTAAATGGGGGGATATTCTTGTAGAAAGTTTTTCAGCTGGTACTATTGATAGACTTGGATACGGCTGGGATACAGTTAGGGAAATTAACGAAAGAATAACTATGTTATCTCTTGCAGGTTGGGGGCAAGAAGGCCCTTACCTTGGAAGAATTATGTTTGGTGTAGGCTTTGATGCAATGGCTGGCCATTCGTTAATTCGTGGTTATCAAAATGGTACTCCTGAAGAGATGATACCAATATTACATTCAGATGCTACAGTCCCATTGACTTGGATCGTAGCAGTGTTAGGTTCGTTAATTGAAAGAGAACGCTCTGGTAAAGGAAGTTATATTGACCTAGCGCAAATTGAAGATCTGGCTTGGCAATTTCCTGGTATTATTTCTGAATGGAAAATGAATAATAGAGTTGCAAGTCCTGTTGCTAACTCTGATCCAAGTATTGTGCCGCATGGTTGCTATAAATCTGCAGGAGAAGATAGCTGGATTAATATTGCAGCTGAAACTGACTCACAATGGGAAAGTTTAGTCACAATGATGGGTCATTCAGAATGGGCTGAACTCAAACACCCATGGTCCTCAATTATTGGGAGAATTGATAGCAGAGCAGATATTAATTCTCATATTAACCAATTTACTAAAGATTATGATTCTTTTGATTTAGCAGATAAACTCCAAGCGCAAGGAATCATTGCTGCTCCTGTACTATCTCCTCCTGATCCTCTAATGAGTCCACAATTGCATGATAGAAATTGGTTTCAAATTATTGATCACCCATATATTCCTGAAAGATTGTTAGGAGGGTTTTTGTGGAAGATAGAACCAGACCCACCTTCTTGGGATCAAAGGGCAGCTTTAGTCGGTGAAAATAATGATGAAATTCTAATGCAGCTTGGTTTCTCATCTGATGATATCTTGCAAATGAGAAAAAAAGAGGTCATTGGTGATTCTTATGATGAGGCAACACGCTAAAGGAGCTTGGTATAAATGGCGAGTAAATATGATTTTTTCGAAGATTTTTTCGATCTGATTAATTTCAGAGGGCAAGCAAAAAGAAAAGCGACATTAAAACGTTTTACTCAGCCTGCTCAAAATTTTATTAATACTGAGATATCAAGTGGCATAATTATTATAATTGCTGTATTGATAGCATTAGTAATAGCTAATTCTCCTTTAGACAACCTTTATTATGATTTTGTTCATTTAAAAATTAAACTTGCAATTGGTGATAATGTTCTTTCAGGTGATTTGCATTATTGGATTAATGATGCAGCCATGGTGATTTTTTTCTTTTTAGTAGGAACGGAAATAAAAAGAGAGGTATTAGTAGGCGAACTTGCTGATAAAAAAAGTTTGCCCGTTCCATTACTAGGCGCTTTAGGGGGCATGATAGTTCCAGTATTAATTTTTTTACTTATTCTTGATGATCCCGCTGCTCGATCTGGCTGGGGAATTCCAATGGCAACTGATATTGCAATAGCCTTAGGTGCTATTGCTCTGCTAGGGGAACGAGTCCCTTCAGGATTAAAAGTGATCTTACTTGCAGTTGCTATAGTTGATGACATTGGTTCTATTCTAGTGATTGCGTTGTTTTACACAGACACAATTTCACTTGCTTATCTGGTTGCTGTTGGTTTCATTCTAACTTTAATCGCCCTTAGTAATTATGTAGGAATTCGATCAATATTGCTTTATAGTTTTATGGGATTAATTGCATGGATTTGTGCAAGTCAATCAGGCATTCATCCGACAATATTAGGTGTCATATTAGGGTTTATGACCCCATGGAAATCTTGGTACCCAACAAAAGCTTTTCCAGAAATAGCAAATAAATTACTTCTAAGAATTAAGAAAAGTTTAACAGATTCAGAGGAAGATATTGACGTTGAAAAAGCCGAACAAGATTTACTCGCAATGAGTGATATTGCCACAGAATCTGTTTCACCTTTGCATAGGATTGAAGTTATTTTGTTACCCTGGTCAGCTTTCCTTATAGTCCCAATCTTTGCGTTTGTTAATGCAGGAATTGATGTAGGCGAAGGCGCTTTATCTGAAGCACTTAGTTCATCTTTGACATATGCAATTGCAGTTGGTTTGTTGATAGGTAAGCCAATTGGCATAACAGCTGGAGTATGGCTTGCTGTAAAATCAGGAGCAAAATTTCCAAGAGGAGTGAACTATACTAATATTTTTGGTATGGGAATGATTGCAGGTATTGGTTTTACTGTTGCTTTGTTTATTACTGAGCTTGCTTATGTTGATGAATTGTTTTTAAGAGATGCGAAAATGGGTATATTAATTGCCTCTTTTTTAGCAGCAATATTTGGCTATCTGATGTTGCGAATATCCTCTAAATTAGCAGAGTAGATTTAATGGATTTATTTACTAGTTTGTTTCTCTTGTTGTTTGTACTAATTATTCTCATTAGCGCTGCTTCTGAAATGGTTGAAAGCTCTATTTATATTGCAAAAAAACTAAATATTCCAAAAGCAATAATTGGCGCGACAATATTAGCCTATGGGACTTCTAGCCCAGAAATCCTTGTATCATTGCAGGCCAATTTGAATAATGAAGCTAGTATTGCATTAGGAAATGTTATTGGTTCAAATATTGCAAATGTTTGCATAGGAATGGGTATATTATATTTTTACGGAATAAAAAAATTAAATATTAAACCAGATTTTACAACTTCAATTCTTTTTTTGATTTTGAGTACTTTCGTTGTTATTTTTCATATGTCTGATGGTGTCATCGCAAGGCATGAGGGCTTTGTTCAAATTGGTATGTTGATAGCATTAAATGTCTTGTTAATTCGAGAAGCTCGTAATATTGAGAATGAAGCACAAGTTACATTTTCTGATTATTCTTTTTTTGGTTATAAAACTCATTCGTTAAGTTTAATAAGTTTGATTTTATTTTTTTCTATAATCATTTTAATTTTTTCATCAAACCTAGTTGTGATTTATGCAATTGAATCATCTGCTTTATTAAAAATTGATGCATCTTTTATAGGTTTATCGATTATTGCTGTTGGCACTAGTCTACCAGAAATTTTAGTGACTATTGCTTCAATAAAGAAAAAAGAATTTTCAATAGCAGTTGGCAATATAGTAGGTTCAAATATTTTAAATATGTTGGGTGTTTTAGGAATCCCAGCATTATTTAGTACTTTTGATATTTCTTCTGATGATCTAAATTATCAAATGATATTTTTATTCTTAAGTTCTGTGTTGATATTTTTACCATTTATTATAGATAAATTTCGCAAAACTATAAGTGTTGTATATTTTGGATTGTATCTATTTACGCTGTATTATTTCGGAGTCAATGCTTAAAATGGCTATGTTTTTTGCATTAATAAGGAAGCAATATTCTTTAAAGCTACTGTAATAAGGATGAATCCAAATATTTTTCTTAAGCTTTCTTGATCTAATGAGCCAGCAATTTGTGCTCCAATAACTGCCGCGATCACAACAGGAACAATCATTATCATTACTATGTCTTTATCAATAATGTTTTTACTGATATTTCTTGATGTTGCGGACATTGCAGTTACAATTACTGCAGCTAAGGAAATACCTTGTGCGATTGATTGTTCAATGCCCTGAATCAACGTCAATGCTGGCACAAAAAGTGTACCTCCCCCTATACCAAGCAGGCCTCCAGCAGTACCCCCTATAAAACCAATTATGAATGTTATGAGCAGTGAAAATACATCGTTTTCCATTTAAGTACCTAGCAACAATCGAATACCAACTATGATGAGAAAGATAGAAAATATGAGTTTTAATCTGCGGTCAGGAGTTACATGCATGATTTTAGCTCCTATTTGACCACCGATAATACCACCCAAACCAAGGATTAATGCTACTGCCCAATCTATATCACCGCGAATAATATACAGAATTAATGCTGCAGTTGCTCCAAAAATTACTATGACTAATGAATTAGCATGGGCTCGATGTTGTTGCATTTTTGTAAAACTTGTAAATAGTGGCACCATCACTGTGCCACCACCAATACCCGTTAGTCCAGATATGATTCCGCCAATTATACTTATTATTAAATATTTAATTTTTTTCATTTTTATTTATCTGTTTTACTAGCATACTCTTTTTTTAGTTGACTACGCTTAATTTTCCCATTTCTTGTCCTAGGAATTTTACTAATTGGATATATTGCATGTGGCATTTTGTATTTCGCTAAAGTTTTCGCTAGTGTATTTTTAAATTTTTCTTCTGAAAAATTACTTTCATTATCTAAAACAACTACTGCATAAATTAGTGTTTTATTTTCACTTGCTTTAATGCCAAAGACAGCAGATTCATTAACGTTATCTAATGCATCTAATGCTGCTTCAACTTCTACAGGGGAAACTCTATATCCAAATGATTTAATTATTTCATCGCTTCTGCCATGAAACCAAATATAACCATCTTCATCAATCGAAGCTGTGTCTCCACCAATAAACCAATCTCCCCTAAAAACTTCTTTTTCTTCTTCTGGCCTTTTCCAATAACCTAACATTAGTCCATGATCAGATTTATGTGAAGCTAGTAATCCAACCTCATTGACTTGCAAGGGGGTGGTTCCATTTTCTTCAGGCAGAATAACAATTTTGCGACCTGGTTGTGGTTTTCCTGGAGAACCAGCCTTGATTGCTATATTTTGATGTGTGGAAATATATGTTGACAGTTCGGTCATACCTAATGCTTCATATAAGTCTGTTCCTACTTTTGCTTGCCATTCTTTTAAGACTTCTTTCGGAAGCGGCTCACCAGAACAAAGACCATATCTCAGCGAATTTAAACTTTTTTTACTAATCTCTACATATTTTAAAATTTGTCTATAGATGGTTGGTACTGCTACAAATATAGAAATATGATGTTGCTTAATCATTTCAACCCATTTATTTGGTTCTTTTGAGCCGTTATATAAGTGAGCATGTCCACCCGCAAGCCATACATCCATCAACCCAACACCCAGTGTAAACGTCCAGTTCAATGTTCCAGCATGCAAGACATTATCATCAGCTTGATAATGCTCCCATCCCTCTTTCATGAGTTTTCGGCCAAGTATTGTTCTGTGAGCATGTAAGACACCTTTTGGCTTAGATGTTGTTCCTGATGTATAAACCATGAATGCGGGTGCATTAGCAGTCGCTTTACTTGAGTACATCTCATTTTTTGAAATTGATTGATTTAATCGTTCAGGAGATATTAAATTGTAATTCCCTTCATATGTCTTCTTCGTTTCTGTCGTAATAATTTCTTTTGCTGTACTGTCTTTTAACAGAAAATTGATTTCTTGATCAGATAGCTCTGGAGAAGCAGGAATTGGTATTTTATCAGCTAAAATTGATGCAAAGAAGCAAAAAGCATATTCAGCTGAATGCGGCATGCGAATTAATATTTTAGAATTTGTACTTTTGATAACTTTGTTTAAATTAGTCGCGTACACATTTAAAATATTCCATAATTCTTCATAACTCCATGTTTGACTACTTGTGTCATCAATGAATGTAAATGCAGGTTTATTTTTAGATTGTGGATCTTGAGACCATTTTTCTAAACATTCTTTAGTGAGATTAAAAATTTCATTCATTATAATTTTTTCTTTATTTGAAGTTAATTTTTTGAATTACCAATCAAGCATATAATTAACTTATTATATAGAAAAGAGGAGTTGATTTGGAATCTGATTTTGATGTTGTTATAATTGGTGCAGGTGTAGTTGGGCTTGCAATTGGAGCAAGCATTTCTGATAATCAACGAACATTAATTATTGAAAAGAATTCAAATTTTGGCTTAGAGTCATCAAGTCATAACAGTGAAGTCATTCATGCAGGTATCTATTATCCTATTAATTCCAATAAACATTTGTTTTGCTTAGAAGGAAATAAACTTCTATATGAATGGTGTAATAGATATCAAATAAAGCATAAGCGTGTAGGAAAGATTGTCAATGCAATTAATCAAGGTGACCTAAATAATCTTGAACATGCATGGCATTTAGCATCTGAAAGTGGAGCTAGAGTTAGAAGATTGACACTTAATGAATTAAATGAATATAGAAAAAATATCGCTATTGAGGATGGTTTTTTTTCTGAGGATACTGGAATTTTAGATTCTGTAAGTTTTTTGAAATCATTAGAATATTTTGCTAAACAAAATGAAACTTTTTTTTCATATAATACTATCCCTATTAATATTCAGAAAAATAAAAATAACTTTAAAATTCAAATCAAAAATTATGATAGTTCTGAAGATGAGATTACTGCGAATTTGATAATCAATGCAGCTGGACATGGTGCACCTGAAATTGCTGCATTGATAGGGTATAAAATTGATGGAGATGATCCTAATGTGCCAATACTAAGACAACACGTAAACAGAGGTGTTTATTTTGATATTATCAATAATAAAATTAATCATTCGATCAATAATTTAGTTTACCCTGTGCCAATTAATCGAGAAAAAATGCAAGACCACATTAATACTTCAGGTGGCTTAGGCATTCATTTAACAAAAACTTTGGATGGTGATCTTAAATTAGGTCCAGATGCCGAATGGTTAAATAATGATGATGAAATGGATTATATTAATAATGGTAAAAAGGCTCAACAGTTTTATATTGCTGGGAAAAGTATTCTGCCTAAATTAAATATTGAAGATATTGTACCTGCTCATGTTGGTTATCGTTCTAGGCTTCAGACCAAAAATAATCAATATGCTGATTTTTTGATTTGGCAGGACAAACAATATATTCATTTAGGAGGCATTGAGTCCCCAGGTTTGACTGCGAGTTTAGCTATTGCAAAAAAAATCAAAAATTTATTATAAAACACTGATTTATTTTCCTATCGCAATTCATGACGATTTCTGATAGTTTAGTTCTTGTTATTGAATATTAGCGAATTTGTAATTATGTCGAAAAAAAATATATTTCCAATAGATGCAAGCCAAATTCTTTTTTTTGCAAGATCTATTAATGAAGAGAATCCAATTTATTATGATGTTGAATATGCTCAATCAAAAGGTCTTAAAGGAACTATTGCTCCATTGACTTTTGTTGAGGCATATCATCAGTTCGATTCAACTTATAGATTGAGACCTAATCCAGATAAAAAATGGCCTGGAACACCACGGCAAAAAATTACTGAATCTAAAAAAAATGACAAGCAAAAAAAGAAAAGTCAGTCGAAGGGTGGCACTGGCTTACATGCTGAACAACATTTTGAATATCATCTGCCTGTTTATAGTGGCGACGTACTCCATTGGAAAGATGGTGAATTAAAATCATGGGAACGAGAAGGTAAAAAAGGAGGCAAACTTATCTTTACTGAATATAGCACTCAATTTTTTAATCAAAATGATGAATTAGTCGTTACAGCAAGAAAGGTAACTGTGATAACAGAAAAAGTTGTAAAAGAAGAAGACGGAAAAAAATCATCATGAATGAGTCTATTAATAGCTTAGAAGTCGGACAAGAATTTACTGAAGTTGTTGTAGAGAATTTGACGCGTACACAAATTGTTCAATATGCAGGTGCATCTGGTGATTTTAATCCTTTGCATACTGATGAACCATTTGCAACAGAAATAGCAGGGTATCCATCAACTTTTGCTCACGGCATGCTAGGGATGGCTTTAACTGGCAAATTATTAACTAAGCTTTTTGATAATGTCACTATTAAGAAATTTGGTGTTAGATTTCAAAATATTATTTGGCCTGGCGATACATTAATTACTAAAATTGTTATTGATAAAATTGAGAGTGATGCTGAAAGTAAATTTATTGAATTATCAATTCATACTTCTAATCAAGCAGATAAAATTGTTTTAAGTGGTTCAGCATCTATAGAGACTCAGTAGACTAATCAATATTAATTATTATTCGATCATCAATCACTGCTATTAATTCATTATCAATGATTGCAATTTGATTAAGCTTACCTCGATTTATTCCTATCCGGTTTACTTCTTTCCCAGTATCGGTATCTAAAGTTACTAGATCATTTCCAATTCCTAGAACTAAGCCAGATTTTGTGATAATTGGATCAGTGACGGTATTGTCATAATCAACTTGCCAGTTGAACGTGCCTGTTGTTTTATCAATTGATTTTATTGAACCATCATAATGTGCAGTAAAAATACTAGTTTTATTTACTGCAGGTATTTTTAAGTGTGTAATAGTTCTTCTCAAGCTTCCTTTACCTAAACTAGTTATCCAGTTATTGTCATCTCTAGGTATAATAGGAGCCATATTCCAGCCCATAAGTTGACCCCAAATAAATCTAAGAGTAGGAATTTTATCCCACCAATAACCTCTAGCCTCTTTACTAATAGAACCTACTTCATTCTTTGCAAAAACATAGAAATTATCTCCTTCAGTATAGGTATGTTCTACCCAGCTAGTTCTATGTCTGTGAAGTATTTCACCAGTTTTTCGATCTATGTGCACTAAAATACTGGACGTAGAGATGATAAGTATTTCGTTATTTGCAGAAACAGCTGTTGCAGGAAATTCATTAAGATTTTGTATTTTTTTAGACCAAATTAAATCACCATTATTAACATCAAAAAAGTACATTGAATTTAAAGAATTTGCATAAATTACTCCATCTACTATGCTTATACCGGTTAAAAAAACATCATCAGTTGCTGTTTGCCAAACTGTTCTGCCCGTTGCAATTTCAACTGCATTCATAATGCCATCTCTTTGAGGAAAATACACTTTGTCTTCAATGATTATTGGAGTACTATCTAATAGTCCAGGAACTTTTTTAGTCCAAACTAATTGACCGGTTTCTTTTGAAATTGCATTGAGTTCACCATTAACTAATGCATAAATAATAAAATTTTTATTTCCAATAATGTTCGTTGACAATCCCTTCATATTGAATAATTTGGGAAGTTTCATCTGGTGTTCCCACAAAACATTACCATTTAAATCAAAGTTTTTATTAAGGCTTCTCATGCCAGTTGATTGTCCATATTCACTTGGCCATGATGCACCATCACTAATTACTGCAATTGCAGTACTGCCAGTTGGGAGAGGAGGAACAATTCTATATTTAGTGACATATAATAAATGACCAAAAATAAAAATAATAAAATAGATTGAAATTGCTGTCAAAAATAAAAATCTTTTTCGAAGAAAATTTGATTGGTCTTTGAGTCTCGTAGCTTTGTCTACAAATGTCTTATTTTGTTCATTGTTAACCCTTTTCATTACGGATACATTGCGGAGATTATAGAGGCATTTTCTACAAATTTGTGAATTTGCATTTACTTCAATAGAACAACGAGGGCATATTTTATATTCTTGTTCCATATTTATTTTTTGTTCTTTTCTGAAATCTTCTTTATATGCACAGCATCATGAAATTTTGGTTTTCGTTTTTCTTGAAGTGCTAATAATGCTTCTCTATGCTCGATAGATTTTCGTGCATCAGCAAAATTATTTATAGATCTTTGTGCAATTTCTTTAAATGAGGTTGCTGTCATATCTTGAAAAATCATTTCTTTTATTGTGTGTAGTGTATTAGTAGGATTATCAGCAATAGAATTAGCAATTTTAATAGCTTCATCAACAAGATTATTAGGTTCATATATTTTTGTTATTAATCCGAAGTCAAGTGCTTCATCTGCATTATATATATTTCCCGTCAACATCATTTCTTTTGCTTTTTGTAAACCAATTAATTTAGGAAGCAACCATGAGCTATCAAGTTCAGGAGTTAATCCTAGTTTTGAAAATCTCATTGAAAATTTTGCTTCTGTAGACGCTAAATTAAAATCAAACCAAAAAGTACAAGTTAAACCTGCCCCCAACGCTAAGCCATTAATTGCACCAATAATTGGCTTGCTTGCTATCATTCTTTTTGCTTCAAAAGCAACAGGTTGATATTTTTCCCAATATTCTTTAACTTTTTGGTCTCCTTTTGAAGCTGATGCAAATTCGCTAACATCTGCACCTGAACTAAATGCCTTACCTTTTCCAGTACAAACCATCGCACCAATAGTTTCATCTTTGTTTATTGCATTAAGAAGTTCTAACCATTCTTTAAAAAACAAACCATTAAATGCATTTAGTTTTTCAGGACGATTCCATGATGCTAGCAATACACGATCATGTCTTTCAATTGATATAGTTTCGTATTTCATAAAAAATCCTATTTTATGCTAAAATATAATATATCATAACTAAAATTATATAGAGGATTTAGATGAATAAAGATGACATAGATAAGGCTGTAGATGCTTTAGATAAAGCAAAGGGCGAATGGTATCGTGAAAGGATCTCATTTCCTGTAGATTTTTCTGATATAAGAAGATGGGCTATAGGAGTATATTGGCCAGAAATTCCTCCAAATATTTTTGTTGACGAAAATTATGCAAAAAAAACTAAATGGGGAAAAATTATAGCTCCAAGGGAATTTAATCCTTTTGCATGGCCAGTTAAAGCAAATGAATCTAATGGAGGACTTGATATTGGATTAATTCCTCATTTAAGAAGTATGGCTGGTGGCACAAATGATGTTTATGGGGTCCAAATTCATATAGGAGACGTTATTGTCGAACGTAGTAGAGTGAGTGAATATAAATTAACTAAAACGAGGCTCGGTCAAACTTTATTTGTTATTAATGAATCTGAGTGGATTAACCAAGATAAAGAACTTGTTAGAACACGATTTTCTACTGGAGTAAGATATTAAATGAAAAATAATTTTGATGATTTTAAAATTGGCGACATGTCACCAAAATGGGAACGAGTTACTGGTCCAATGGAATGGAATCGATTTGCTGCTGCAAACGATGAATTTTATTTGGTTCACATGGATGATCAGGTTGCTATTGATGCCGAGAACCCTGAAGGAATGTTTGGAATGGGGCAAATGCGCTTCTCATATATCCATAATGCAATTCGTGATTGGCTAGGTGATGAAATTGAAGTAAAGCAAGTTTCTTGCAGATATACAGCTATTAATCAAAAAAACGATACTTTATCAACCACACTAAAAGTTATTGAAAAAATTACTAACGAAAAAGATGAAAAGATTCTCAAACTTGAAGTCGATGTTATGAGACAAGATGGTACATCAACTACTCCGGGTTTTGCACTTGTAAAATTGTAAATAGTTTTAGCTAATTAATTTTTCAAGTAATTTACCAGCTTCTTTTGGTGCACCCTTAGGCATATATATGATTTGAACATCAGCACCATTTTTGGATCGTTCCTGTAATCGATCTCTAATTTGTTCAACTGTACCAATAACTTGAATTTCTTCTACCATATCATTAGAGATTGCTTGAACTGCTTTATCCATATCTTTATTGTTGAATGCTTCTTGAGATTCAGCAACTTCTTTTGCCCAACCAGTCCTAGTCATCATTTCATGATAAAAGTTGCCCATTCTATTTATATACATTTCAAGCGGTTTTCTTGCTTCGTCCCAAATTGCATCATCATTGTTTCCATCGAGAATGAATAAATGACTGTGTGGCGCTACTGTTATTTCGTTCACGTCTCTGTTAATTTTTTTAGCACCTATCTTCATTTGATCTTTTAATTCATACATTCTTGAACTTGGCCAATGAACTGGCATAATTCCATCAGCTATTTCACCAGATTGTTCTAGTGATTTTGGTGTTAATGAAGCAATCCAAACTGGCACATGGTCTCGAGGTCTGTCATATCTTAATGAAAATCCTTGAGTGAGTTGATAAATTTCTCCTTCATAAAATAATTTTTCACCACTTATCAACATGTTAAATATTTCAGTATATTCTTTTAATCGCCTGAGAGGTTTTTTAAATGGTATTCCATGATAATTTTCTACTACTGCAGAGCTTGAGCTCCCAATACCAAGTATCATTCTCCCCTCTGAAATTATCTCTAGGGTTGCAAAATCTTGAGCGAGTGCAGCAGGGGAACGAGAAAATGAATTAATGATTGATGTGCCTATTTGAATTTTATTCGTGTGTTCAGCAATTAATGATAGCCAGGGGATTGCTGATAATTGCCATGATTCAGGTACAACTACGCATTCATACCCAAGACTTTCAGCTATTTGTATTTTTTCTATAGATGTTTCCCAGCTTTCTGACATAACGACATCACTTCTGCTGCCAGGCACAGATGTTGCAAGGGCTTTTTTTTCTGTTGAAACCATACCTGTTAATATACCTAAACGCATATTTCTCCTTAATATATTTTACTTATGCCTGATACTCCTGAATTAAATTCAGCAAATGCATCAACAGTAATAACTCGGTCTGCAATATTCAAATTAGCAAATTGTATAACAATCTTACCTATTGCTCTCGTATCAGGCAATAATGTTGGATTAATCTTTATAATTACTTCAGATTCTCTTTGGCATTTTGTCATATTGCATTCTATGTCTTTACCAAGAGCAATACCTGCTGGTTTTTCTAAAACAATCCATGGATATGTTGTGTAAGCGTTCCATGACAACAACCCCAAACCATTATTAGTAATTATAATAGTCCTATCTGCTAAATTATTTTTAGCATTTGTTTGAATTCTTAATTTATCTTTTGAAAGTGAAGCATTTGGCTTGCCTAACATCATATCATTGGAAGGATTGATTGATTGAGGCTTTGTACTGTAATGTATTGGTTTAGGAGTAGGCATATCCATAGCTGCATAAGGGTAATTAAAATTAGATAATGCTAATTTATTTGCAAATATTGGATCAGATAAATTAGGCAATGAAATATTGATTTTTTGCCATAATTGTTTACCAGAAACCTTTGGAGGGTTATTTAGACAGCCCCATACCAATTCTTGATAAGGAAACTGATTTTTAGGATAACGCCCATCACATGTATAGACTGGTCTTGGCCATGACCCAAAAATTGGATCCAATGGATGATTGGACTTATTAGTGCCTGGACCACTAAATCCGTTATAACTCCATGTAGCATAATACCAATTTTCTAAAATATTAGGATCTGAGTCTGTGTCTGTGCCGACAATTGGCCTGCTTTGAGGTGCCTGATTCCATTTTTCAATTAATATTTCAGCACCTTTGGCAATATTATAAGATGGGTGATTTGCAATAAGAACTTGCTCCTTGCTAAGTATTTTCCCTATAGCTGGCTTTTGCATTCCAGATGTGACTTGCATGATGCCATAACCACAATCAAATGCAATTAAGGCAGGACCTTTAGAATTATATGCAACTTGTGTGGTAGCCATTAGTATTTCAGATTCTACCCAAGCAATTGATTTTAATATCTCTTGAGGCAGTTCTGCATTCACCTCTCTTCTATTTTGTCGTGTTCCTGCTTCTCCAGTAGGTAGCTCAAAATTACTGTCTCCTTTGAATAATTTACCTGATGCTGCATATTCAAGTAATTTGAGATACGCAGATCTATTCTTATCAGCTTCATATGTATGCGGCGTATTTAAGAAAGCACAGGCGTTAGCCTGTTTCTCACCTAAATTGAATATGGCTATTATTAAGAATATGCTTACAATAAATATTGTTTGGACATGAAATTTTTTCAATTTAAGTACCACCAATTCGCATAAATAATTAAGTTATCGCTTTCAATTGGAAAGCGAGTTTTCTCTTCATTGTTGGATATGTAAATTTTCTCTAAATAATTCATATTTGGTTGTATATTTTTTATAAGCATATTTTCTCTATATCGATCAAATGCTATGGGAGTATCAAATCCATTTAGGGGTTGTGTTAGTTTCTCTAATCCAGGCTCCTTTAAATTAAAGATATTGATTGGTTGCTTTTTTTGAAGTAGCTCTGAGTTACTGCCAAAAGCAATTTTATTTTTACTCACCCATGTTGGCTTAAAATAGTGGACTGTTTCTGCATATCTGTCACTAGTGTTACCTGCTATCGACAAAACCTCTTTTTGAAAAGAATAATCATTTTTACCAAAATTTAGATCTACGTATTCTTTACTATTTACGTCTAGAATTTTTAAAAGATATCTTAGAGATTCATTGCTTGATTTTTGTTCTATATATAGGAGTTGATTTTTTTCAGTATTTATCGACCAATCTCTTATGAAATAATCAGATATGTGTATGATTTCTTTCATTTTCATGTTTGAAATTTCCATTAATTTACTTCCTTGATTGTTATATTTGATCGCAAATAAAGTATTTTCATTAGACATTATAGGAAACAGTGCCATTGCAGAATTTGTTTTAAAGATTGTGCTTTTAATTCTAGTATTTAAATTATATTTTATTAATTTAGTTTCTTGATTATGAGACGTTGATCGATAATATACTGTTTTGTTTTTTTCATCAAATAGAGGTTTTATCATTAAGTCAGCATCTTTACCAATTACGATTTGTTCTTTTGATTGCAGGTTGTAAGCAATAATTTCTGCATTAAACCTAGGATTAGAAAATTCGTTGAAATTATTTGGAATAATCATTATTAGATTTGAATCATTGCCTACTCTAGAAGCATTGACGCCCCAATTTGGTAGATGTTCTATTTCATGAATCTTTTCTTGATTTGCAAATTTTATTCCTGAATAAGAGTAAATTGTATCTTTGTGTATAGAATGCTCTATGGTAACTACTCTTATGTCTTTGTTTTTTGTTATTAAAGATTGTTGGATATTTGAAAATATGTTGTATTGGGCTATAAAAAAATACATTACTGTTATTGCGAAAATTGTAACTAAGACAAATGTCTTATTAAATAAATTAATTATTTTATAATGAATTTTGTATTCTAAAAATTTTTCTAACATGTTTCAAATGTACAATATGATTGAGTAAAAATATACTCTGCAATTAAGGAGCTGTGCATTGTTTTTTGTGTATCTTTCTCTACTAAAGAATTCACCATTGGCATTTTTGATTATTATTCTTGCCTTAAGCACTTCTTTGTTATTAGGTTTGGTTTTGCATGAGTTAGTCCATGGATATATTGCGAATAAACTAGGAGATCCTACAGCAAAAAATAATGGTCGATTAACCCTTAATCCGCTTGCTCATTTAGATCCTTTCGGCTCCTCTTTAATTTTTTTTGTAGGGTTTGGGTGGGCAAAACCAGTTCCAGTCAATCCAAATTATTTTACAAGTCCTATTAAAGATATGGCGTTTGTGGCCCTTGCTGGTCCGTTAAGCAATCTTATAATTGCATTTATTTTTTCAATTCCATTTTTTTTAAATATTCTTGTTCCAACTCATCCTTTAGTGCCTCCTGATTATGCAGACATAATCATTGCATTTTCAAAATTAAGCTTTTCTAATCTTTTGGGTCTTTTTTTTGGTACAATTGTTTTTGTAAATATAACTCTTGCAGTTTTTAATCTTATTCCTATCCCGCCTTTAGATGGCTTTAAGGTCATTTTAGGTTTGGTGCCAGTAGATTTAGCATATAGATTAGTTAATATGGAAAAATGGGGCACTGGTATATTAGTTTTGCTTGTAGTACTACCATTTATCACTGGCGGATTAGTAAGTCCTTTATGGTGGTTTATAGAGCCAATTAGAAATATTTTTATTGAATTTTTCGTTGGTGGCATAAATGATTGGTCTTTTATGCTAAATGAACTAATAAAATAATCAGATTTTTGAATTGTTTATTGATAGAATATTTATAGTAGTGAGATTAAGAGGTTGATATGCAAATTGGCATTATAGGTACTGGTCTTATCGGTGCATCAATTGGATTAAGGTTGCACAGTCACGGTGAAAAAGGCATAAGTGTGATTGGATATGACGTTAATCGAGAGAACTTAAATCTTGCGCAAAAAATTAATGCTATTGATTCAATTGCTGAATCAATAGATGTAGTTGTTAAAAATGCAAAAATCATTATAATTTCTGCACCTATTTTAGATGTTAAAGCAATTTTTGAATCAATTAATGAATCGATCTTGCAAAACAATGTTGAAGACTTGGTTGTTACTGACACTTCATCTTCAAAATCTAAAATTATTGAATGGGCAAACACAATTTTGCCTAAAAATGTTTTTTTTGTAGGCAGCCACCCAATGGCTGGCTCAACAGAAGTTGGTCCAAATTATTCTGATGGTTCTATCTTTGAAGGTGCTAGGTGGGTCATTACCCCTACAGAAAACAGTCCTCAACATGCTATAGAAACTATTCTTAGTCTTATTGAAGCAATGGGCGCTGATCCAATGTTCATGGATGCGGATGAACATGATTCATACGTTGCAGGAATTTCACATATGCCATTATTTGCACAAATAGCATTATTTGCCTTGGCAAGAGAATCTAATGCATGGGCAGAACTTTCAATGTTAGCTTCAAGTGGATTTAAAAGTGCATCAAGATTAGTTGCAACGAACCCTTCTTTAGCTTTTGATATTAACGAAACAAATCGAATGAATATTGAACATTGGATTGAAAGATATATTGAGGAGCTTCAAAAAATTAAATTACTTTTACAAGATTCAGAAGACAAAGAAGAATTTTTCCGATTTATTGGCGCCATGCATCTAGATTATTTAAAGTTTCTAGATGGTGCTGTTGGTAGAGAGCATTGGGGTGAGCAACTAACAAACGTTCCTGATTATAATGCATTTGACTTGCTTATGGGAGGCATGCTAACTGACAAACTTAATAAGCTTGATTTTGATACCAAGAAATAACTTAAGCATTTGAAAGTAGCTTATGAATAAAAAAATTATACGACCAAAAAAACTAAGAGGCACAATTACTCCTCCTGGTGATAAATCGATAAGCCATCGTGCACTAATGATTAATGCAATTGCAGGGCAAACTGCTTCTATTAATGGAATTTTAGAATCTGAAGATATTCAGTCAACAATTAATTGTCTTAGGCAATTAGGTGTTGAGATAGAGATGCAAAAAGATGGAAGTTGCCAGGTTAAAGGGCTGGGTATTAATGGATTAAAGGCAACAGACCACGATCTAGATTGTGGAAATTCTGGTACGACAATTAGGTTATTAATGGGGTTGATTGCAAATATAGATGGAACAGCACGTTTGACAGGTGATAATTCATTGCAATCTAGACCTATGGAAAGAGTTTATAGTCTATTGAATGCAATGGGAGCTAATATCTTTTCTGAAAAATCAAATGGGTGCGCGCCCATCATTGTAGAAGGGAAACAATTGACATCTAATCAATCTATTGAAATGACAATTGCATCAGCGCAAATAAAATCTGCTCTTATTTTAGCTGGTTTAAGCTCTAATGGGATATTAGAGATCATTGAGCCATTTAAGTCTCGTGATCATACAGAACGAATGCTATCTGCGATGGGAGCAAAAATTAATGTCCACGATAATAAAGTAACAGTATATGGTGATACGAATGAGCTTCAATCTATAGATATTGATGTACCAAGCGATATCAGTTCAGCAGCTCCTTGGATTGTTGCAGGTATTCTACATCCAGATGCAGAAATTGTAATTAAAAATGTATGCATTAATCAAACTCGTTCAGGCATTATTGATGTTTTTGTTGCAATGGGTGCAAAAATAGAGATTATGAATAAGCGACTTGTTGGCAATGAGGAAGTTGCTGATCTTGGCATTTATTCTAGTTCTTTGTCTGGAATACAAATTGATAAAGAATTAATTCCTCGTGCTATAGATGAGATACCGCTTATTGCTTTAGGTGCTTGTTTTGCCAATGGCAATACCAAAATAAGTAATATAAGTGAGTTAAAAGTTAAAGAAAGCAATAGATTGACTAATACCATTGAAATTATTAATCAATTTGGAGGCGAAGTTTTTTCATGCGAAGATGAGTTATTAATTAATGGTTTAAATAGTCTGCATGGTGCTAAACTTTATTGTGGCTCTGATCATAGAATGACGATGTTGGCAGGTATAGCATCATTGGTTTCAGAAGAAGAGTCAGAATTAATGAATATTGATTCAGTTAATGTGTCTTACCCAAATTTTTGGAATGATTTTGAAAAATTATGTGTAAGCTAATCGTTAAAGGAAAATAATGCAAAAAATTATTGTTTTATCTGGTCCATCTGGTGTGGGGAAAGATGCAATTATTGACAACATTATGGAAAAACATGGTGATTTTGTCGTGCCTATAACTATGACTTCTCGACCAAAAAGAGAAAATGAACAAAATGGTAATGATTATTATTTTGTCTCAAATAAGGAATTTGAATTATCCATAAAACAAGAAGATCTTGTTGAATATTCTACAGTTTATGAACATTACTATGGTTTACCAAAATCAAGTATGATAGATGCTCTGTCAACAGGTAAGAATATATTGGTGAGATTAGATGTCAAAGGTGCTATAAGTATAATGAAACAGTACTCAAATTCTGTTTCAATTTTTGTATCTCCTGAAAACATGGAGCAATTATATCAACGAATTAATTCACGTAATCAAGAAGACCAGAAAGAAATTAACAGAAGGATGAATATTGCTATTCAGGAAATTGCTCAAGCAAATCTTTTTGATCATGTCGTTTTAAATGAAGACGATCAATTAGATGCAAGCACAGAAATAATTATGGATTTAATTAAATACAACAAATAGACAACTCATTAGTTAGGAGTGAATATTGAATCAATATTCTTTATCAATTGAAGAAGTAAAGCAGGTTGATGCAAGTCAATATAATGCAGTTGCTATCTATAAACAAATACGAGCAGATTTTGAAACTCCTCTTTCTATTTATCTTAAATTGCAAGGTGGTGATTATTCTTATTTGCTAGAATCAGCTGAATTTGGCAGGCAGGGACGCTATTCATTAATTGGGGCAGACCCATATGAAATTTATGTTGAAGATAGTGATTCACATACCGATCCTCTGAAGTTTGTTGAAAAAAAATTACAGGAAATCAAAGCTCCAGCCTCGCAAGAGTTACCAAGTTTTTGCGGTGGAGCAGTTGGTTATCTATCATTTGAATATATATCAAATGTTGAATCAAGAATTAAAAGTGATTTGCCAGAAACTCTTGATGTGCCTAAATCATTATTTATGTTCTCTGACTCTGTAGTTGTTTATGATCATCTATTGCATAGTATTAAAATTGTTAGTCATGTTCGATTAAATGGTGATGTAGAGAAAAATTATGATTATGCAATAAATAAGATTGAAGAAATTATCATAAAAATTACACAACCGTTAGATGGCTTGCCATATGAACCAATCTCTGGAAAAACTAATTCAGATGTTGTTTCAAATTGGTTACCAGAAGACTATAAAAATGCAGTTAATGTTATTAAGCAATATATTGAAAAGGGCGATATCATTCAAGCGGTTTTGTCACAGAGATTTAGCGTAGAAACAGGGGCTCATCCTTTTGAAATTTATAGGTCATTAAGAGCAATTAACCCATCACCTTATATGTATTTTATGAAATTCAAAGACACTCATATTGTTGGTGCTTCTCCAGAGTTATTAGTTAAAATAGAAAATAATATAATTGAAAATCATCCAATCGCAGGTACAAGACCCCGCGGCAAGGATGCAAAAGAAGATTCAATCCTATCAAATGAGCTAAAAAATGATTCTAAAGAAATAGCTGAACATGTTATGTTGTTAGATTTAGGTCGTAATGACATAGGGAAAGTAGCTAATTCTGGAACAGTTGAAGTCACTCAACAGTTTGATGTTGAATATTTTTCTCACGTGATGCATTTAGTTTCTCATGTAAGAGGAGAATTGAATCAAGAACATACTCCTTATGATGCGTTACGTTCATCATTTCCGGCAGGAACAGTTTCTGGAGCACCAAAAATTAGAGCAATAGAAATTATTCAAGAATTAGAACCTGATAAACGAGGCCCATATGCTGGAGCTGTTGGATTTTTTAGTACTACTGGTGATATAGAAACTTGTATTACGATTCGCACTATGGTCATACAAGATGGAACGGCATACATTCAGGCAGGTGGAGGAATTGTGTTTGATTCAGATCCTCAAAAAGAATTTAAAGAGACACAACATAAAGCCCAGGCATTAATTGCTTCAATAAGAGATGCTGAGGCATATAACCATCTTGATAAAATTGGTCAATTAGGATATTAAGTGGATGCAAAATATGATACTAATTATTGATAATTATGATTCATTTACCTATAACTTATTTCAGTATTTCTCTGAATTAAGTGATTTACCTATACAAGTTGTTAGAAACGATAGCGTAACTATAGATGAATGCTTGCAATTACAACCACAGTATGTTGTGGTATCGCCTGGCCCATGTACGCCTAATGAAGCTGGAATCAGCACAGCATTAATTAATAAACTTGCAGGCGAGGTACCAATTTTAGGAGTATGTTTAGGGCATCAATGCATTGGCCAAGCATTTGGAGGCAAAATTGTGCCTGCAGGGGAAATTTTACATGGTAAAAAATCAATAATCCATCATGATGAAAAAGGTATTTTCAATAATATACCTAAAGATTTTGCAGCAATTAGATATCATTCTTTAGTTATAGATGAAACAAGCTTGCCAAATGGGCTAGAAATTTCTGCACGTTCTGATTCCAATTTAATAATGGGTATTAGGAATGAAGATTTGATGATTGAAGGAATTCAATTCCATCCAGAATCAATTGCTACTGATTACGGCAAAAATATGATTGCAAATTTTCTTTCTATTTATCAACGTTAAGTTCAGAAATTGGAGACTAGTATGCCTAAAAATGTTTCAAACGCGATTAACATAATTGTTAATGAACACCGAGATCTTAATGAAAATGAGGCATATAACGCGTTGAATGACATTATGATGGGCCAAGCTATAGATGAAGAAGTATCAAGTTTACTGACTTGCTTAGCAGAGAAAGGGGAAAGTGCATCAGAAATAAATGGCATGGTAAAAGTTATGCAAGAACAATGTTTGAAGGTTGGCCAAGTTGAGTATCCTCTTTTAGATACATGCGGGACAGGCGGTGCTGAGATAAAAACATTTAATGTTTCAACCGCGTCAGCTTTTGTAGCTGCTGCAGCAGGAGCAAATGTCGCTAAACATGGTAATCGGGCCATGACATCAAAATCCGGTTCAGCAGATTTTTTAGAAGCACTAGGAGTAAAAATTGACTTAGAGCCTAATGTAGTAAGTGCATGTATTAAAAATACGGGGATTGGTTTTATGTTTGCTCAAAGTTTTCATCCAGCTATGAAATATGTGGCGAACATAAGAAGATCTCTAGGATTTAGGACAATATTTAATTTATTGGGTCCTTTGACTAATCCAGCACAAGCAAACTGTAGAATTCTTGGAACAAGTTCTGTAGAACTCGCAGAGAAAATGGCAACTGCCCTAACAAAAATGGATATTCGGCACGGCTTAGTTGTTACTGGCGAAGAGGGGATTGATGAAATTTCTATTATGGGCGCAACTCATATTTTTGAAATAAAAAATAATGAAATGAGTTCATATTCCATTCATCCTTCTGATTTTGGTCTAAATACACATGATATTAAAAAAGTTGAGAGTAAGTCGCCTAATGAAAATGCAGAAATTTTTCGTAACATCTTATCAGGTCAAGGACCGACAGAATATTTGGATTTTATATCTATCAATGCAGGTGCAGCTTTGTACACTACTGGTCATGCAAGTTCCATTGCTCAAGGAATAGGTATTGCCAATACAGTTATAGATAATGGAGATGTCGCAGCTAAAGTTGCTGCTTTTGTGGACTACACACAAAAAAATATTTCAGAATAAATTATTGGATAATTACATGACAAAAAAAACAAACACAATTATAGATAAAATAGTATTGCAAGTTAAAAATAATTTAAATGAAAAAAAGAAATCATCTTCAACAATAGATATGATTAATTTAGCAAATAAAGATTCTAGAAAAGTTATTAGCTTATCTGAAAGAATTACACAAAAAACATTATCTGATTCAAATGTTGCACAAATTGGTCTAATTGCTGAAATTAAACGCGCGTCACCATCAAAAGGGGTTTTTGATAAAAACTTTGATGCAGCTGAAGTAGCAGATGTTTATGCTTCTAATGGCGTTTCAGGTATTTCAATTCTTACTGAACCTGATTATTTTTTAGGAAGCTTAGCTGATCTTAGATTATGTTATGAAAACCTGCTTCTTAATTATAAAAATGATAGACCAGCAATTTTAAGAAAAGATTTTATTATAGATTCATTTCAAGTTTATGAATCATTTATTAATGGAGCAGATGCTTTTTTGCTAATTTCAAAAATATTAGAGAAAAATCAAATAGTAGAACTTATGAACCACGGCAAAGCATTAGGCATTGAAGCGCTAATTGAGGTACATAACAAAAAGGAATTACTTCAAGCCTTAGAAATAGGTGCTAAATTAATTGGTATAAATAATAGAAACTTAGATGATTTTTCAGAAAACTTAGAATTATCTATTCAGCTTTCTAAAGAGGCACCAAGTGACGTTGTTATAATTTCCGAATCAGGAATTAGAACTGTTGAAGATGTACGTAAACTAGTGGAACATAATATTGATGGAATATTAGTAGGAGAAGCGTTTATGTCTGGAGGCTTCAATCATAAAAATGTATCGAAAAAAATTCGCTCCTTTATGATGGTAGAGTAATTTATCATGAAAATTAAAATTTGTGGAATTAAAGATGTTGCAACAGCAGAATTTTGTAAAGGAACTGATGTTGATTTTGTTGGATTAGTCTTTACAAAATCTTCTAGAAAAATTAGTGTACAAACTGCCGCAAAAATTGTAGATTCATTAGGTTCTCCATTAAAAAATTTTAAGTTTAATGACACATTGCCTAAACATCCAATTATGAATACGAATGAATGGTTCGTTGAAAGCCATAAAGTTTTAGATTTTTATTTAAATATTAAAAAACCTCTTACCGTTGGTGTTTTTGCAAATGAATCTATTGAAGAAATTAATAATATTGTTGAGGTAACAGGCATAGATTTAGTTCAATTGGCTGGTGAATACGATATTGAAGACTCACAAGCAATTAATTGTCAAACATTATATTCGTTGGGCATTAATGATTATTCGAGCCCCGAACTACTCAAGGATCAAATTCGTTCTGGATTTGCATTATCATTAATTTTTGATTCTTTAAGCTCAGATAGTTTAGGAGGTACAGGCAAGGTGTTTAATTGGGATATTTTGCAAGATATTTCTATTCAGATACCTTTTCTGCTTGCAGGTGGTTTAAATATTGATAATGTAGAATTAGCAATGAAGATTTGTAGACCGTGGGGATTAGATGTTTCAAGTGGAGTTGAAAGCAATGGAGTTAAAGATCTCAATTTAATTGAAGAGTTCGTTAATAGAGTTAGGGGATTTAATGGTTAAAAAATTTCCAGATCAAGAAGGAAGATTTGGTGAATATGGTGGCAAATTTGTCCCTGAAACTTTGATGCCTGCGCTTAATGATTTAGAAAAAGAATTTAACTCGGCAATTACAAATGATGCAT
The DNA here is from genome assembly GCA_002718395.1 of Chloroflexota bacterium. Taxonomy (GTDB): domain Bacteria; phylum Chloroflexota; class Dehalococcoidia; order UBA2979; family UBA2979. Next base: position 33,249 of record PBEG01000013.1, read on the forward strand.
TTAATAATGAACTTAATTATCTTCTAAATACTTATGTAGGTAGACCTACTCCATTAACTTATGCAAAAAATCTTTCTAAGCGAATAGGTTGTAAAATCTATTTAAAACGTGAAGATCTTTGTCATACAGGTGCACATAAAATCAATGCAGCACTTGCCCAGGCTTTATTAGTAAAAAGAATGGGTAAAAAAAGGATAGTAGCTGAAACTGGAGCAGGTCAACATGGTGTTGCAACAGCAACTGCCTGTGCTTTATTAGGTATTCAGGCAGTTATCTATATGGGTTCCAAAGATTATGAAAGACAAAAAATTAATGTTGCACGTATGAAATTATTGGGCGCAAAGGTTGAACAAGTAAATTCTGGTTCCATGACTCTTAAAGATGCTATCAATGAAGCAATAAGGGATTGGGTAACAAATGTTGACAATACTCATTATTTAATTGGTAGCGTAGTAGGTCCACATCCTTATCCTGAAATGGTGAGGCATTTTCAATCAATTATTGGAGATGAAGTTAAAGAACAAATAAAAGAATATGAGGGTAAACTGCCTGATTATATCCTTGCTTGTGTGGGAGGAGGGTCCAATGCCATGGGTATTTTTTACCCTTTTATTAATGAAAAAGACACAAATTTAATTGGGATTGAGGCTGCTGGTGAAGGCATTGATAAATCACATGCTGCAACGCTTTCTGCTGGCACTTTAGGTATTTTGCATGGCGCAAAATCTTTAGTTTTGCAAAATCAAGATGGTCAAATTGAAGAAGCTCACTCTATTTCAGCAGGCTTAGATTATCCAGGCGTTGGCCCAGAGCACGCCTGGTTAAAAGATACTAAGCGTACAACTTATTTTAGTGTTACTGATGAACAAGCTTTGGCTGGGGTTGAATTACTTGCTAATACTGAAGGAATTATTCCTGCTCTCGAAACAGCACATGCCATTGGTTATTTAGAAGAATTATCAAAAGAAATAAAATCAGATTCTGTATTAGTTTTAAATGTGAGTGGTCGCGGTGATAAAGACATGGACATTATTGCGAAGCGACTTAATTTTTTTACTAATTGAATGTATTTGTTATGATAAAGATATCATTAAAAGAAATTGCCCTGGTTATTTTTAGTCTTTTTTTATATATGGTGTCACTTGTTTTCTTGGTAATGCCAATAGAAATTATTTTTGGAATTTCTACTAAATTTGGTGGTGCAATTTTAGGTATTGCATGGCAAATCTCTGTCCTATTTTTTTTATTTCAATACAGTATAAAAAAAAGATTATCATATGATTTTTTTGGTATCAGTTTTCCAAATTCTTGGAAATATTATATTTTTGCATGGGCTGGCTCTTATTTAATTTTTATTTTTTACGGGTTATTTTTGTATATTCTAGAATTTTTTGGCATTACAAATGCTATTGATAATTTTTCTGGCCAGGAATTACCCTTCAGTAAAAATGAGAATATCTATTTATTAATTCTTATGACTATATCTATAACTATTATTGCTCCTATTGTTGAAGAGATTTTATTCAGAGGCTATTTATTCAAAGCATTACTTTCCCATTTCCCTATTCAAGTATCTGCTTTAATTAGCGGTCTTAGTTTTTCACTTTTTCATTTACAATTAACGGTAGTAATTCCTTTTATGTTTGTTGGTTGGCTTTTTGCTAATACTAGGATAAGATCTGGATCACTGCTTCCTTCTATTTTTGCTCATGCAAGTATAAATAGTTTGAGCATGATATACTTTTTTGCTTCTTAATTTTTTAGGAATTAATATGACAAATAGAATCGACATACTCTTTAATGAACTTTCATTAAATAATGAGACTGCAGTGATCCCCTTTGTTCCTATCAGCTGGCCAAGTCCAAATCAAACAGAAGAAATTGTTGAAGAAGCACTCAATGCTGGAGCACATGCAATTGAATTAGGTGTTCCTTTTAGTGATCCTCTAGCAGATGGTGCTACTAATCAGCTGGCATATCAAGAAGCATTAAAGAATGGCGCAAATATGCAAGAATTATTTAAAATCGTTAATAATTTAAGAAATAAAAATGTAAATAAGCCAATAATTGCATTTAGTTATTTTAATCCTATTCATAGTTATGGATTGAAGAACTTTGCCAGTAAAGCTAAAGAAGTTGGATTAGACGGAGTAATTGTAGTTGATCTACCTCCTGAAGAATCAGAAATGTTTTCTAAATTATGTATTAATAATGATCTGCACCAAATTTTTTTACTTGCTCCTACCTCGACTGACATAAGAATAAGAAATGTTACTGAACAAGCATCAGGGTTTATTTATTGCGTTAGCGTATCTGGTACTACAGGTGTTAGAGAGAATTTTTCACAAGATTTAATACATTTTGTTGAAAAAATAAAACAACATACTGAAGTTCCAATTGTGATAGGCTTTGGTATTTCTAGCAAGCAACATATTGAATTTGTTAGCAAGATTGCAAATGGTGCAGTTGTAGGAAGTGCATTTGTTGAATCTATAAGGGCAAATCAAGAAGGTGATCAATATAGAAAAATAACAGAATTTATACAAAATTTAGTTGAGGTGAATAATGAATAAATTTATCTTAATGAGTAGAAAGAATGTGTTGCTATGTCAAAAATTATGCTAGGTATTAGAGGTGCAATAACTATAGAAAATAATGATTCTTTAGAGATCGTAAAGGGTTCTGAAGAATTATTATCTGAAATTATAAAATTAAATAATATTGCCTCTGAAGATATCGTGTCAATTTTCTTCAGTACTACAAAAGATTTAAATGCTGAATATCCTACCGTTGCTGCAAGAAATATTGGGTTAATAAATACCGCTTTAATGTGTACTCATGAAATGGATGTACCAAACGGTCTAGAAAAATGTGTGCGTATACTACTACATGTAAACGCAAATCAAGGATACAATAACATAAAGCATGTTTATCTAAAAGGGGCAAAGAGTTTGCGACCAGATTTAATTGATTAAATAATCTAAGGATATAAATATGATAATAATTATGAGTAATGATTTTACTCCGGATAATCTATCTGATATTAACAAACGTCTTGATGACGGCGGTCTTCAAGGCAAGCAAATAGAGGGAACTGAAAAAACAGTTATTGCAGTTGTTGGTAATGTGTACCCAGAACTAAGAGATGAAATGTCCAGGATGCCAGGCGTTTCTTCCGTTGTGAGAATTTCTAAACCTTATAAATTATCTTCTAGAGAAACTAAACAAGAAGATACAATAGTTGACCTACCCTTTAATGTTTCAGTTGGAGGCAACCAATTTGTAGTTATGGCAGGACCTTGTTCCATTGAAAGTCGTGAGCAATTATTTGAAACTGCTGCTTCTGTAAAGGCTGCCGGTGCACATGTTTTAAGAGGTGGTGCTTTTAAACCTCGAAGTTCACCATATTCATTCCGTGGATTAGGCGAAGAAGGCTTAAAGTTATTATTTGAAGCACGTGAAGAATTTAACATGCCAGTTATAACTGAAGTTTTATCAGTAAGAGATGTAGATTTAGTAGCTCAATATTCTGATGTATTACAAATTGGCGCAAGAAATATGCAGAATTTTATTTTATTGGATGAAGTTGGTAAAACAGGCAAACCAGTTATGCTAAAAAGAGCTCTTTCTGGTTCTATCGAAGAATGGCTGTTAGCATCAGAATATATTTTATCGCAAGATAATCCTAATGTAATTTTATGTGAAAGAGGTATTCGTACTTTTGAGAAGGCCACAAGAAATACGCTTGATTTAGGTGCTATTGCATTAGTCAAACAATTAAGCCATTTACCAGTTATATCTGATCCGTCTCATGGAACGGGGTTGTGGGACTTAGTTGAGCCTATGTCATTGGCTAGTATAGCAGTTGGAGCAGATGGTTTAATGATAGAAGTGCATCCAAATCCTGAACTTGCATTATCTGATGGCCCACAGTCACTTAAACTTGATACTTTTAATAATCTTATGGGTGTAGCTTCTAATTTAGCAAAAGTAGTTGGCAAGCCCATGGCTGAGCTACCAAGTTAATCATAGTTTCTTTATTTTTATGAAAGGTCGTTGTGTTGCTTGAAGAAAACCAAGCAGACTTTATTGATACATTAAAACAAGCACGTAACAATGAAATTGATTTCGAAGTTAATCTTGAAGTATTTAATGGGCCTTTAAACCTCTTATTATTTGTTATTGAAAAAAATGAAGTTAATGTTTTAGATATTTCAATCATTAACATAATTAAAGATTATTTATTATTTTTAGATTCACAAAATAGTGTTGATGTAAATGAATTGAGTAATTTTTTATTATTAGCTTCAAGAATTATGTTAATAAAATCCAGAAATTTACTTCCTGATGAATTTTTAAATCAATTAGACAGTGATGAAGACTTTAACAATGATGAAAGCCTAGATCATCTTTCTAGCGCATTAAATGAAATAAAAAACTATCAAGATATTATTAAAGAATTAAAAGAACTAGAATATACGGGCCAGTCTCATATAAGAGAAAATGTTTTTGAGAAGGTATCAAATTTTGAAGATTCCCTAGATGGAGTTTCTCTTGAAGCATTGTCAGTTTTATTTAATCAAGCAGTAGAAAGGATTAAGCTTAATCAACATTCTAATAATACCGCTATGGGCTTAAATGAAAAGATTTCATTTACAGATAGAATTGGCGCTTTAACTAAGACATTGAATACAAATCAATCAATTGATTTTTTTGATTACATCTCACAAGCTTCTTCTTTAGAGCAAATTATTGTTGATTTTTTATGCATTTTGACATTAATCAAAGTTGGTTATGTAAATGTTCTTCAAGATAATAAATTTGGCCCTATACTTATAAATAAATTAGATGGAGTTAATGAAAATATATTATCTTCAATCGTTAATGAATTTTAATTTTTTTGGAGGTATTTAGTTGTCTAAAATTGTAATTAATAATCTTGGCAAGCTACACGGTGATACTGCCATTACTATTGGTGTATTTGATGGCGTTCATATGGGGCATAGATATTTAATTAACCAATTAATGAAAAATGCGAACACAAATAAATTAAGTGCTGGAATTGTGACATTTGATCCTCATCCGATTCAAATATTAAGACCAGATATTGATTTTAAATATCTGCAGAGCCTTGAAAGCAGAGTGAATCGATTACAACAAACTGGGGTAGATTTTATTAGCATAATAAAGTTTGACAAATTGTTAAGCGAGTTTAGTGCGCAAGAATTTATTAAGGAATTACAAGATCAATTGAATTTCAAATTACTTGTTATAGGTGAAGATTTTCGTTTAGGAAAAAATCAAGAAGGTGATTTAATCCGATTAAGAGATATTGCGCATAAACTAGAATTTTCTATCGAAGATATTCCTTTAAAGAGTAATAATGAGACAAAATTTTCTTCAAGTCAAATAAGAAAATTTATTACTAAGGGAGATATTAAAGAAGCCAATAAGATATTAGGTACAAGTTTTACAATTGATGGTAAGGTTGACTCAGGTGAAAAACGTGGCCGCCAGTTAGGCTTTCCTACTATTAATCTATCATTAAATCCTGATTTAATTGCACCAAAAAAAGGAGTGTACGCTTCGTTTACTAAGGTTGATGGCACTGAATATAAATCTATTGTGAATATAGGCACGCGACCAACATTTGGAATTGATAAAATACTAGCAGAATCCCATTTATTTGATTATAATGGGAATGCATATGATAAAGAAGTTACGATTTCATTGCTTGAATTTATTCGTGAAGAGGTTCAATTTGATAATAAAGATCAACTAATTAATCAAATCAATCATGATATTAAAGAAGTAAAAAGAATATTACATTAGAAAGCAAAACATTGAATTATAAAGAACAAGCAAATTTTTTGATAAGCAATACTGAATATGGAGATGAAACACTTCGTGCAAATATGCTAAAAGAATTAGAAAAAAAATTATCAGAAGACAGACCATTAAATGTTTATTGTGGATACGATCCCACTGCAGTTGATTTAACTCTTGGTCATATTATTACAATGAGAAAATTACGTGATTTTCAGCAATTAGGTCACAAAGTTACTTTTTTAATTGGAGGTTTTACTGGTTTAATTGGCGATCCATCAGACAAAGATAAAAAAAGACCAATGCTAACAAGAGAACAATTAGAAAAAAACTCTCAAGAATACACGAGACAGGCATATAAGATATTAGATCCAAACTTGACGAATATTCGATCAAATGAAGAATGGCTTGAGTCCATTTCTTCCCAAGAATTTATTAAATTATGCTCTCATTTTACAGTAGCTCAATTTTTGGAAAGAGATAACTTTGCAAAAAGATGGAAACGCCAAGACCCCATTTATCTTTCTGAATTCTTATACGCGCTGATGCAGGGGTATGATGCAGTTCAGTTAAATGCTGATGTTCAAATTGGTGGCAGTGATCAGTTGTTTAATTTGATGGCTGGAAGGATATTGCAAAGAGAATTTGGTCAAGATCCACAAGTTATTATTACTTTACCAATTCTAGTTGGTACAGATGGTAAATTACGAATGTCAAAAAGCACTGGTAATTCAATAGGGCTTGATGAGCTTCCAAATGAAATGTACGGTAAAATTATGTCCATTCCTGATATAGCTGTTAAAAATTATTTTAATTTATTAACTAACATAAACAATGAAGAGCTAAATAATTTATTGGATGATGTCGCATCAAAAAAATTGTCAAAAATAGATTATAAAAAAAAGCTAGCAGGATTAATTATTACAGAAATTTTTTCCATTACTGAAGCTGAACAGGCTAAGGAATATTTTGAAAATACTTTTCAAAAAGGTGAAACTCCTACAGATATGGTTGAATTTCATTTATCTCAAATAAATAATGATGAGAGACAATTATCACGTATTTTAAATCAGGCAGAACTGCCTAATGGTCAAAAATTTGCCAAAAGCATTAGTGAAGGCAGGCGTTTAATTGAACAAAATGCAATTAGTGTTAATAATAAAAAAATTACTGAGGATGTTAATTTAAAGATTGGTGATGAAGTTCGAGTTGGTCGATTTAAATTCTTAAGATTGATTGATTAATTAATTTATTTATACTGTTTAAATATTAAAACTCCGTTATGCCCACCAAATCCAAATGAGTTGGACATTGCATAGTTTATTTCAAGGTTACGTTTACCTTCAGATACATAATCCAGGTCACATTCTTCATCGGGGTCATTCAAATTAATTGTTGGATGAATTGTTTGATTTTTTATACTCAAAGCTGTAACAGCCGCTTCTATTGCTCCAGCAGCTCCAAGTGTATGTCCAACCATAGACTTAGTTGAATTAATTGGTATTTCATACGCATGCTGAGAGAATACTTTTTTTATTGCTGCAGTCTCATTTTTATCGTTTAGCGCAGTGCTTGTGCCATGGGCGTTAATATAATCAATATCTTCTTGATTAATATTTGCTTTCATTAGAGCCTTTTGCATAGCTCTTACTGCTCCTTCGCCATTTTCAGATGGTTGAGTAATATGAAATGCATCTGATGTTTGACTATATGAAATAATTTCAGCATATATTTTTGCTTTTCTATTTTCTGCATGTTCTTTTTCTTCCAATATTAATATTGATGCTCCTTCAGCTAATACAAATCCATCACGATTTTTATCAAAAGGCTTAGAAGCTTTTTCTGGCCTTGCATTATCTTTGATTGAAAGTGTGCGTGATGCTCTGAATGCTGAAAGACCTAGCCTAGTAATTGCTGCTTCTGCTCCGCCAGCAATCATTGCTGTAGAGTCACCTCTTTTAATGATTTCATATGCTGTACCCACTGCGTCTGTTCCAGATGCACATGCAGAAACTGTATCAAAGCTTGGACCCTTTGCTCCATGCTGAATAGAAATTTGCCCTGCTGCCATATCTGCAATATACATTGGGACTAATAATGGAGAAACTCTCTGTGGTCCCTTATTTACCAATACATCATATTGTTGCTCTAAGGTTGTTAACCCTCCTATGCCACATCCAATAATTACACCCGTTTCATTACTAACCTGCTCTACATTAAGATTTGAATCGAGTATTGCTTCATTTGCTGCAATAATAGCTAATTGGGTGAACCGATCCATTCTTTTTTGTTGTTTATTATCAAGATATTTTGATGGATCAAATTTAACTTCTCCAGCAATTTTTACTTCTATGTCAGACGTGTCACATAATGTCACTTCTGTTATTCCACTTTTTCCATTTAGCAGATTATTAAATGTTTCTTCAGTTGAGTTGCCAACAGGCGTTATCATTCCGATACCAGTAATTACAACTCTTTTGTTACTCATGATCTTCCCATCTCTTAAAAATAATTGCTGCATTATGGCCACCTAAGCCTACAGAAGTACTCATTGAATAATTAACATCTTTTGTTTTTGCTGTATTAGGTACATAATCGAGGTCACAATCTGGATCATTATTTTGTAAATTAATTGTGGGTGGAATTATTTGCTCTTTACATACTAGCGCTGCAATTGCTGCTTCAGTTGCACCAGTCGCACCCATCATGTGCCCTGTCATTGATTTTGATGAAGAAACAGATAAGTTGTATGCATGATCGCCAAAAGTTGATTTTATTGCTTTGGTTTCCACTCTGTCATTTACTGGTGTGCCTGAGCCATGAGCATTAATATAATTAATCATCTCAGGTTTCAAATTACCTTTTTTCAGAGACTGTTTTATAGCTAAACTTATACCTCTACCATTTTCATGTGGTGTTGCCATATCATATCCATCAGCTGCATTTGCAGATGAAATGACTTCTGCATAAATTTTAGCTTTACGTTTTATTGCGCTGGTTAATTCTTCAATCACAAGAATTGTGGCTCCTTCTGATAAAGTAAAACCGCTTCTATTTAAATCAAACGGTTTACATGCGTTTGCAGGGACGTCATCTAATGCCAATGCTTTCATTGATTGAAAAGCAGCCAAATAGACTGGGTGCATTGATGCTTCAAAACCACCGGTAATCATAATATCTGCATCATCTCTCTTAATCATTTCAAATGCTTCTCCAATAACGGTTCCACCTGTTGCGCATGCAGCTGTAACAGCAAGATTCGGACCAAATGCCCCATATTCAATTGATAATAAACCGCTTGCAGTATCTGGAAGCATGTGTGTAATTAAAAAAGGCGAAACTCTTCTTGGTCCCTTATTTTGTAATTTTTCATAATTATCAATCAATAAGTGAGCGCCTCCAATACCAGTGCCTAATGCAATGCCAGTTTTTTCAGCATGATCAGGTATATTTAAACCAGCATCTTCTATGGCTTGCTTTGATGCAGCAAGAGCTAATACTGAAGATCTATCAAGTCTTCGATTTAATTTTTCACTTATAAAATCATTTTCACTGAAATTTTTTAATTCACCGCCATATTTACATTCAAAGTCCGAGGTATCAAAAGATTTAATATAATCAATTCCTGATTGGCCATTGATTAGTCCTTCCCATGTTTCAGAAGTATTATTTCCTAAAGGCGTTAACATTCCAATCCCTGTTATTACAACTCTTCTCTGCATTAGAATTCTCCTCTATGATTTAATATGCTGCCTATAGGATAATTATCTATTGAATCTTTCGAAATTGAAAAGCTTAATACATTTGGCATGAATTTTTTTACTAATCTTGAAAGCACGCTGCCCGGACCAATTTCAATAAATATATTTATATTGTTTAATGAAAGAGTTTCCATATTTTTGTACCAAAGCACAGGCTTGTGTATCTGATTAGATAGTTCAAATTTAATTTTTTCTGCTGAATTTAATATCTTAGATGAAATATTGGATAGCACTGGTGTGTCTGGTATTGCAAAATTATAGTTGTTAATTACATCTGCAAATTCTTTTGATTCATTTACATGTAATTTAGTGTGACTTGAAACTCTAACTTTCAAATTAATAACCTTTGCTTTTTTACTTTGAGCAATTTTTTCAGCTTTGTTTACTGCATTTACATGTCCAGATATAACTATTTGATTTTCTAAGTTGTAATTTGCGACATCAACTCTATCATTTTCAGATGAAGTGGCTTCATTGCAAATTTTTTTGACTTCATCGATATTTAAGCCTATTACACCAGTCATTGTCACTGGTCTAATATTATAATTTTTTGACATGATTTCTCCACGTTTTGACGCAATTTCAATGCCATCTTTTAAGCTCAGACTATTACTTGCTATTGCTGCTGTTAGTATGCCTAAGGAATGCCCTGAGAAAATATTAGGAGATATGTTTATTCCTTGATCATTCAATTTTTCCTCCATGCCTTTATATAAAGCCATTGAAGTTGCAACAATAGCTGGCTGAGTTATCAAAGTATTTTTTAAATCATCCTCAGAACCATTTGTACATAAATCTAATAAATTATAATTTAATATTTCATTTGCTTCTGCAAATATTCTAGATGCATTTTTTGAGACCTGACAAATTAGTTTTGCCATAGAGGGATATTGTGC
>PBEG01000014.1 GCA_002718395.1 Chloroflexota bacterium
GAGGGTGGGATTCGAACCCACGAGGAGGAGTAATCCCCCTACACGCTTTCCAGGCGTGCCTATTCAACCACTCTAGCACCTCTCCAGCGTATATATTGTATCATGCGAATGGTTGTATGCTAGAGGATGGCGGAGAGGGTGGGATTCGAACCCACGAGGCTTTCACCAACTGCTTTTCGAGAGCAGCACCTTCAACCACTCGGACACCTCTCCAAGTATATTGAAAATTAATTGTTAGGATTTATCATCTTCGACAGTTTTATTTTCGTCTAATTCTTCATCAAATTCATCATTGAGTTCTTCTTCAGTTTGTTGAAAGGTTTTTTTGCCTTCTTCAATGGCGTCAGTGATTACTTCATCAACACGATTTGCTTCATATTGAATTTTTTTGAGTATCTTTTTGACGCTTTCTGGTAATTCATATTCTAAATCATCAACTGAGAAATTTCTTTTTATCACTCGAGACAGTCCAATAAATGTTGCTATTAAAAAAATAATTCTTAACAAAAAATTCATTTTTTTCTTCCAAAAGTTGTTATAAAACTAATGCCTTTACCAATACCATTCAGCAATGCTAATAATTGGATGATTGGACTGATCGTTTTCTTTGAAACAAATTTACTTGTACCTTTAATATTTTGAGCTGTTGCTTGAAATTCATTTAATGCAGGATTGATAGTATCATTCATTGTTGTTCGAAATGCTTTTTTTGTACTTCTTACTAGTGCAAAAATGGTTAGAAGTGTCATGATCAATATTGTGAGAGCAATAATTAATAATCCACCAACCATAATAAATATTAATTCACGTAAAGCCTCTAACATTATTGATACTCCTGGATAATTTTTTTATTTGTCACTGCGTGTTCAATGTATGTACATTTTTCAATGATGCCACCGCCAACAACTTCTCCCTCTAATTGTGGATCTTCTTTATATATAACACATGATTGTCCGTTTGAGGGGCGAATAATAGTTTCATCAAGAATGACATTTATCTGACCATCAATATTTGATACTTGGCATTTTGCAGATTGTCCATTGTATCGTACTCTACAGTACAACTTCTCATCAGACGATGGTATGTTTTTTATCCAGTTAATATCTTTTAGAAGTATTTTATTAATATGAAGATTTTCTTTATTCCCAACTGTTATTGTGTTTGTTGTTAGATCGAATTCATTAACATATTTTGGATTTTCTTTTTTTTGGTTTTCATAATGAATTCCTCGACGTTGTCCAATAGTATAACTAGGGATACCATCGTGCGACCCGACAACTTTTCCGTTCTCATCAAGAACATTGCCTTGTTTAAATTCAACACCTTGTTTTTTTAGAAAATCTTTATAATTATTAGACGTCACAAAACAAATATCAACTGAATCAGGTTTATCTGCTACATTGAAACCAAGCTCCTCTGCAATTTTTCTTGTTTCTGTTTTGGGTATTTCTCCGAGTGGAAATAGAATTTTTTTGAGTTGTGTCTGATTCAATGTATAAAGCACGTATGACTGGTCTTTAGTGATGTCTTTTGCAGCATAGAGTTTTTTGCTATTTTGTTCTGTTTTAATTGTTGCGTAGTGTCCGGTTGCTAAATATGGTATACCCATAGCATTTGCCTGCTTGAGTAATGTATCAAATTTGATGTGTCGATTGCAGTTTAAGCATGGATTAGGAGTTCTGCCATTTGAATATTCTTCAGCAAAAAAGTTGATTACTTTTTCCTCAAATTCCTTTTCCATGTTTATAACATAATGTGGAATATTTAATTTGCTAGCAGCTTGTTTTGCATCTGCGACTTCTTCAATGCCACAGCAATTTCTTGTTGATTTTAGTCCTGTTGTTACTTCTGGTGTATATAGACGAAGTGTAATGCCAATAACATCAAAGCCTTGTTTTTGTAATAAAGCAGCGGCTACAGCTGAGTCTACGCCGCCTGACATTGCTACTAGCACTTTCTTATCTTGCATAATTTCACCTTTATGTAATAATTAATTTAGATAAAATATTTATTCATACTTAGGCTAATGCAAATATGTCATTGAATCAAGAAAAAATCCGCAATACAGATGAAGAATTTAAAAGAGCTAATTCACTGACTGATATTCTAGCCGACAAACAAGTTGCAGATATTTTATTACTTGACCTACGCGCTCTTCAGACATTTGCTGATTTTTTTATTATTGGCACTGTAGATAATATTCGACAAGCTAAAACTGTCGTTGATTTGATATCTAAGCAAAAGAAAGAACTTGGGGCTTCTTTAATCAAACAAGATGGTGGTCCTGAAAGTGACTGGATCTTATTAGATGTGAGTGGAGTTGTTATACATTTGTTTAATAAAGAAACAAGAGAATACTATGATTTAGAATCTTTATGGAGTAGTGCAAAAACAATTTTACGCATTCATTAAATTACGATTTATTCTCGAATCCACTGTTCATTGGCTCTGGTCCACACATTGATTTGTTCATTTGAAAAGAAAATATTGATTTCTCGTTTAGCACTTTCAATTCCATCTGAACCATGAACAAGATTTCTACCAAGGTCTATACCATAATCACCTCGTATTGTTCCTGGACTTGCTTCTTTAGGATCTGTTGCACCAATGGTTTGTCGTGCAACATGAACAGCATTATTGCCTTCCAACACCATTGCGATAATTGGTGAACTTGTAATATATGCAATTAAGTCTTCGAAAAATGGCTTACCAACATGTTCACCATAATGCTCTTCAGCTAATTTTCTATCTGCAAGTAAATGCTTTGCGGCAACCATTTTTAACCCACGATTTTCAAACCTTGAAATAATTTTTCCAGTTAATGAACGTTGTACTGCATCAGGTTTAATTAAAATTAATGTTTGTTCCATTTTCTCTCCTTATATATTTCATATTTTAAGTTAAAATATGAAATAATTTTAGACCATTCTTATTTTTTTTTATGAATCTTTGGCGGTAGTGGGTACAGTACATCTAAGTTGTCAGATTCATAGAAAGCATTTCTTTTATAAGCTAATGTTGCAATAGTACGCGCATCTTTGGTTATTCCTTCTAATATTTTATACTGGCCGTTTTTTAATTGTACATTGATCATTGACGCTAATTCTGCAGGAACGTCTCCACATATAAATCCATTTTTAGGAAAATGTTTAGTTACATGCCGATCAAATTCAATGAATTTTTCCTTTTTATTTGCATCCACTATATTTTTTTCATTATAATTTGCAAAAATATAGTGAGAATCCCGTATTTTATGGAAAGAGATTATATCTTGAAATTCTTCTTGTATTTGCATAGCAGCATAAGCATTCGCTGCTAATTTAGATACACTTTGCACTTGTTTATTTAAAGCAGATGCCATTCCTTTAATGGTTGCTATTGCTACTCTTAATGATGTATAACCACCTGGACCGTTACAAACTGCAAATGCATCAAAATCATTAACAATCATTTTGTTTTCCAGTAAGAACTTATTTAAATTATTCAGCAATTCAGCTGATAAAGAATCATGATTGAAGTTGGAATAATTGATTACCTCTCCATTAATAGCATGTGCAAAGGAAGTATGTTTATCTATGCAGTCAATTGCTAAAAGTTGCTTCACTATTATCCTCTTCTATTGTTTGAATTTATTATAAATTTTATTTAATACAATACTATATTTATCATATTTATCTTGAATTTCAATGGTGCGCTCATTGCTATTGGATGCGTGAGAAAGTTGGATTTCTATTTTCCGTTCTGGGAAAATATCTTCTGCAATTTCAGGCCATTCAATTACCAAAATTCCATCTTTTGAATCTTCAATTAAATCAAGTTCTATTGAATTTTCATACTCAGTTAACCTGAATAGATCTGCATGATATAGAGGTATGATTGATTTACTATGCTTGGCTAAAATAATAAATGTTGGAGAATTAACTGTAGATTGTACTTTAAGCGCCTTGCCAATTCCTTGTGTTAGCGTTGTTTTTCCTGTTCCCATTTCACCTTTCAACAATATAATATCACCAGGCTCTAACTCACCACCGATCATTTCTCCAATTTTTGATGTTTGTTCAGCAGTTGTAGTTTTGCATATAATGTGATTGTTTAATTTATTGCTCATTTTGGAAATGATCCCATCCTTTTCCTTGAGATATTTTATATATTTTCTCTCCATCAGTAAGTGATATTGTTGAAGACCTTTTATGTTTTTTTCGATCTATAATATCACCAATAACATAGAATGCAATTTTGTTTTTTTTGAGTTCAACTAATGTTTGTTGATTGGCAGTGAATAGTAATTCATAATCCTCGCCTCCATTTAATCCAAGTTCATATGCTTTTTGAAGGCCTAATATTTCTATTGATTTTTTATATAGTGGGATATCTGTTTTTTCTATGATTGCATCAACTTGTGAATCATTGCAGATATGACTTAAATCTTGCATTAAACCATCAGAAATATCTATTGCGCATTTAACACCACAATTTAACATTTTCTCTGCAATATCTACGCGAGCATTAGGTTTATGAAATAATTTAATTAAATTTTTGTTTTTGATTTTAATATTTTTGTTACTTAAAAGATATCTTCCTGCAGCAGCACCACCAATTTTACCAGATAATGCTATTTTATCTCCAATTGTTGCACTACTCCTTTTCATAATATTGCCTTTGCCAGATTTTTTATTGATTTCTCCAATTGCATTAATTGTAATTGTTGTTTCTTTTGTTCTTGAGAGATTACCTCCTATGATGTCAATATTTAAAACATTTGTTGCTTTAATGAATCCTTTAATAAGTAATAAAAAATCATCGTAAAGCATGCTTTTTTTTAAATTACACGCAATAGTAATATATCTTCCAGTTGCGCCCATAGCAGCTAAATCTGAAACTGCTGCATTCACAGTCTTCCATCCAATATCACAATAATTTTGTTTATCTTTTTCCCAGTGGATATTTTCTACAAAGCTGTCAATTGACGTTACCGTAACAGCATTTTTGTTCGTATTATATACAGCACTATCATCACCTGACCCTACAATGATATTTTTACTATGACTTAATGTAATTTTTTTTGAAATTGTATCTATTAATTCAAACTCAGAATAACTATCAATCGTTCTATTTTTCATAAAATCTTATTTTTTCTTTTTTGTTGAAACAGGTTCCTTTTCAGTTAATTCTTTTAATCTATAGGTTGCCATAGAAGCTATATAGTCATTATTGAGCAGATCTTGCAATTTTACTCCTTGTGTCGAACGTCCCTGCAAGCTTATGTTTGTTGCATCAATTCTATTTACCGTTCCATTATTTGAAATAAATAAAACTTGATTATTGCTATCAATGATATGTGCCCCTACTAATTTACCACTCTTATTTGAAACTTTGAATGCCCTAACACCTCCACCACCTCTTCCTTGTGTAGGGAATTCATTAACCAAAGTTCTTTTACCTATCCCATTTTCACTAATTACTAATAAATCAGTACCATCTTTTTCTAGCGCAGCACCAATCACTATGCTATTATTTTTTAATTTCATCCCTCTGACACCACCTGAGGATCTAGATGCTTTTCTTAATTTTGCAATTTGAAATTTAATTGCTTGTCCATCTGATGCAATGAGCATGATATTGTCTTTTTCTCCAGCAATTTTTGCAGATATTAATTTATCATTTTTTTCTAAATCCATTGCAAAAATTCCTGAACGTCTGACAGATTGAAAAAATTGCAATGAAGTACGTTTTATTTCACCAAATTTTGTTACTAACACTAAAGATTGGTTATCAAATTCTGAAACAGGCAATATTGTTGTTACTTGATCTTCATCTGGGAGTTCAATAATGTTTTTAATTGCTCGACCTGTCGCTTGCCTAGATGCTTCAGGTGTTTCAAACGCAGTGATTGTGTACACTCGTCCTTGTTCAGTAAAAAATAATAATGTATCACGAGTATTACAAACAATAATATCGTTAACACTATCTTGCTCTAGAGTATTCATTCCTGCAACACCCCGTCCACCTCTTGCCTGTGTTCGATATGTGGACACTGGTACACGTTTTATATACCCAGTACTGGATATTGTTATAACAATATCATCAGGAGGAATTAAATCTATATCTGAGATATCTTCAATTGGCTTAGTAACGACTTTAGTTTTACGTTCATCACCAAATTTATCTATGACCTCTTGTGTTTCATCAATAATTATTGCGTTAACTTTTTTAGGATCTTTGAGTATTCCTTTTAATTTATTGATCAATTTTAACAAATCATTGTATTCATCATTGATTTTTTCTGTTTCGAGTTGTGCTAGTCTTCTTAATTGCATATCAAGTACTGCCTGTGCTTGTTTATCAGAAAGTTTGTAAGGAGTTTTCATTAGATTATTTTTTGCATCATCTGATGATTGTGATTTACGAATTAATTTTATTACTGCATCTAATTTTTTTATTGCAATTAGTAAACCTTCTAGAATATGTGCTCTGTCAGAAGCTCGATTTAAATCAAAGGTAACACGTCTTTTAATAATGACTCGTCTATGTTCAATAAAAAGTTCCAAAATCTCTTTTAATGAAAGCGTACGTGGTTGACCATTAACAAGCGCAAGCGTATTCATTGAAAAAGAACTTTGCAATGGCGTGTATTTAAATAGCTGTGCCTTGACTGCCTCAGGCAATGCATTTCTTGATAACTCAATTACTACTCTTAGGCCTTCTCGATCAGATTCATCGCGGATATCAGAAATTCCTGATATTTTTTTTGATCTTACCAATTCTGCTATTCGTTGAATAAGGTGGGCTTTATTAACTTGGTACGGTAATTCCGTAATTACAAGTTGCTCTCTTGAGTTTTTCATTTCTTCAATTGATATCATTGCTTGCATTACGACACGGCCTCTACCCGTGGTATACCCTCTATGAATCTCAGATTGATCAAATATCACGCCTTTAGTTGGGAAATCTGGCCCTTTCACTATGGACAAGATGTCATCTATAGAGCATTTAGGTTGGTTAACGATATGGATGATTGCTGTACATATTTCTTGAAGATTATGCGGCGGAATTGATGTAGCCATACCAACAGCTATTCCTGATGTTCCATTTATCAAGAGTGTCGGTATTTTTGTTGGTAATATGCCGGGCTCTTTTATTGAATCGTCAAAATTATTCACATAATCTACTGTATCTTTTTCAATATCATTTAATATTTCTGCAGTGATAGGCGCTAATTTTGCTTCTGTATATCGCATCGCTGCAGGTGGATCACCATCGATTGAACCAAAGTTCCCTTGTCCAGTTACAAGAGGATATCTAAGAGTAAAATCTTGTGTCATACGAACCATTGCCTCATAAATTGGACCATCACCATGTGGGTGTAATTTACCCATCACGTCTCCAACAATTCTTGCTGATTTTTTAAATGAAGCGTTAGAAGTAACGCCTAATTCAAGCATGCCAAACAATATTCTTCTTTGAACAGGTTTTAACCCATCTCGAACATCTGGAAGGGCTCTTGAAACAATGACAGACATTGCATAATCAAGATATGATTCACGCATTTCTTCATCAATTTTTCTATCTTGAATTGAATCTGTATTTTTTTTATTCATCTGATTTTTCTTCAGATCCTTCATCTGATGTAGCTTCATCTGATGTAGCTTCATCTGATTTTTCTTCAGATCCTTCATCTGACGTAGCTACATCAATTACTTCTTCATCTATTTCTTCGTCCTTTGCTTCTTCAATTTGATCAGTTGCAATTTCTTCTTCATCTTCTTCATCTTCTGTTGCAGTTGTATCAATAGTTTGGAAGCCATCTTGCAGATTCTCTTCTTCGACTGTCTCATCATCATCAGACATATCAATTGATTCCCAATTGTCCTCTAGACCAAGTTCTGAATTTTCATCTTCAGAATATAGCATTACATCAGCAAGTATTTTTGACCGTTCATCATCAATAATGGAATTAATAAAAGGAGTTTCTAATGCTACACTTGGTTCACGATAAGTTTCAAGTATTTGAATCACACCAGAATTTCCAAAAAAATCTTTAAAAATAACTTCAAACTGAGAACCACCATCAATACAAGTTTTTAATCGCAATGCACTTCTAGGTTCAATAGTTCCTAAAGCCACTTTTCTTGTATTAGTAATTTCAACACCATTTTCTGATGCTATAATTAGCAACTCAGTTCCTGGTACAAGATTTTTTATTACACGTGAATTTGGTTTGTCAATTATAAATTCAGCGCTACGAGCAGCAGTTTGTATTAATATATCATTTCGTACTAATTTTTCTAAATTACTTTTATTTTGAACTTTTCCTTGTAATGTTTTTTCATCCTTCATTTGTTCGAGTTCTTTTAAGTTTCTTCTAGCAATTGTATTTAGTGGATCTATTTGCAACGCTTTGGTGTATGATTTTTTTGATTCCTTTAACTTACCTAATTCTAGATGTGCTTTGCCAATTCGATTTAATGCTTGCACATCAAGTTTGTTAAGGGACAATATTTCTTTATTGGTAGAAATCGCTTTCTTCCAGTCTCCTTTTAATGCAAATTGTGTCGCATCTGAAACTAAATTTTTGTATATTAGTGATTTTGATTGGTCCATGATTTTTTTATCTTTCATTTTGATTAAATACAGGTGGTCTGTATATTACAATTTATTCTATTTAATAGCCATAATATTCAGCTAATTTAGTGGACTAATTGTTATAATTATACAAATTATTATAACAATTAATTAGATGAATTTTTTCTTTAAAAATTATGTATTTTTGTTTATTCAAAAAGCTGTTTTCATAGCTTCTTTTTTGATTGTAGTTTTTAGTATTAATGTGCTACATGCTGAAGAATTGTCTCTTGGTGAAGAGAATTCTTGGTTTCGAATTCATAATGTAGGAAATAAACTAGCAAACGTAGATATTAGTTATCTTGATAAAGCTGGAAATCAAATCTTTACTGATGGTTGCGGTGTAGATTATTCATGTAAAAATCTTTTGTCTGAAAAATCAAGAACATTTTTTCAGCAGTCTGAGAGTAATCTTTCAAATGGATTTCGTGGTTCAGCATTTATAAAGTCTACGCAACCATTTGTTACATTGATGGGACGTGACGCATTTAAAAATGATAAGTTCCAAATTGCTGGAGATACTTTAAGGCTTTTGCCAAATGGATCAATTCAGCTTTTACCAATAGTGCAGTTTAATGAAAGTCATGCTTCAAGAATATCTGTGCAAAATCTTGATGAGAAGAATTTTAGTTGTATGATGATTAATTTGTATTCAGAAGATCAGCTCATTGACATGACTCAATTTATTGATTCTGATGTAGCATTTTGTCCGAATGGTGGTTCCTATATTCCTCCACTTGGCTCTATAGTTATTAATGAAAGCGCATTAGTTAATTTAGGATCTTTCGATGGATTTGGTATTGTGCAGGGGGTTTTAACTATTAATGGACTGTTGCCAAGCGCACAAAGTTTTCTTGTTACTGTTGAAAATAGAGAAATGAATGGTCCAGGTTTAACGCAATATCGAGGCATTGACTTTGATGAGGCTTCGACTGATATTGTTTTACCTATTGCTGATAAAAATTATTCTGAAAATGGATATATTTGGGATGTTAATTTTCGCATCATGGGGCAAGATCCACTTGCAAGTCATCAAGTCGAATTCTTATATCAAGGTAATGATAATTCAAGTAATTATTATGAATTTGAACACAAAACCTCTTTTACAAAAATGCTAAATTGTGATTTAAGATTATGGAATAATGGACCATGTATTCCTTCGAACATGGAAAATGTTGATAATTTTCGAGGTACTGTCAGAATTAAATCTGATTTACCTATAGCAGTTGTTGTACAGTTATTTTCTTCAAATAAATTGCTTGGTAATTATCGTGGCTTAAGTTCAGAAGAAGCATCAAGACAAATTTTTATGCCTGTTCTTAATAAAAATTATGGTCCATTTGGAGATGCAATTGGGTGGAACTCTTCATTTAGAGTTTTTACTTTTGATGGTAGTCAGTCTAGAATTAAAAAATATTTTTTCTCAAATAAAGGAAAAAATATTTCTGAAATTTCTATGACATTAAATCGTGAAAAAACTTTTCATCAACAAGATAATAGTCTTATTGATAATAAATGGGTAGGCAGCGGATATATTGTTGCAGACAAACCAGTTGTAGCGGTCGTATATCTTTTTAATGAAAATTTTGAAGGTGACAATTTATTAATGTATAATGCTGTTAGTTTAGAATAAAGCTTATGAAAAACCAAAGAACCTTGCTAACACTCGAACAAGTTTTAGATAAATATGTTGACGGACCATCCACTGGTATATTTACTGATGGTTCGTGCTCAGGCAACCCAGGACCTGGTGGATGGGGCGTTGTTGTTGTAGATGATAATGAAATTATTGATCAAAAGTTTGGCAGTGCAGAGGATACAACAAATAATAAAATGGAATTAACTGCTTTACTTGAAGCAATTAAGATTGCTCAAAATATAAAAGTTTCCAATATATATACTGATAGTCAATTGTTAGTTAATACATTTACTTCATGGGCTATAAAATGGGAGAAAATGGGCTGGCGCAGGAAATCTGGTCCAATAAAAAATATTGAGTTAATACAAGAAATATATTTTTTGTTCAACAAACAAAATGAGTATTCTTTGAAATGGATTCCTGCACATTCTGGTTTTAGATGGAATGAATATGCTGATGCATTGTCTACATCGTATTTGCGTGAAATATTGTAACGTAATTTAGGGGAATATTATGTCATTAAATAAATTATCAATATTTGAGCTTCAAAGTTTAATTCAAAAGAAAGAAATTAAAGTATCTGAATTAGTAAAAGATTGTATATCACAAATTAGTGATCGAGATGAACAAGTTAAGGCTTGGGTTGATTTTAATAGCAATGATGCTTTAAAAAATGCAGAATTGATTGATAATCAAGATCAACTACTTGGTCCATTACATGGTATTCCAGTTGGGATGAAAGATATTATTGATGTTTCGGGTATTTCTTGTAGTCGTGGTTCAATTATTTATTCAAATAGAATAGCTACCACTGATGCACATATTGTCTCTTTAATAAAAGGTGCAGGCTCATTTGTATTAGGTAAAACCATTACAACAGAGTTTGCATCTGGGAATCCTAATGTTACTTGCAATCCACATAATTTAGATTATACACCTGGTGGTTCTTCAAGTGGTTCAGCGGCTGCAGTTGCTGATTATATGGTGCCCTATGCTTTTGGCACACAAACTGCTGGTTCAATGATTAGACCTGCTGCTTTTTGTGGCATACCTGCAATAAAGCCATCATTTGGAACAATATCTCGTGCCGGATTAAGCTATGTTGCAGATTCATTAGATACTATAGGATGGTTTGCACGAGATGTAAGAGATTTAGGAATTGTTTACAATGCACTTACTGGGAACGATGTTCGTTTTGATAAAGATGGTGATTTAAAAAAATTGAAAATTGGTATTTGTAAAACCCCTGATTGGGATAATGCAGAAAACCTAATACAGGATTTGTTTGAAGAGCTAGAAATTAATTTATCACAGTCAAATATTCAATATGATCATGTTGAATTACCAAAAGAATTCTCTTTATTAGGCGAAGTACAGAATAGAATTATGTGTAAAGAGATGACTTTCTGGTTGGAAGACGAATGGGCAAATCATCACAGTCAACTTTCTGCATATATTATTGAACGATTAGATTTCGGTAAAACAATAAGTAGTGAGCAAATATTACTAGATAATATTCTCTTGGAACATTCTAGGAAAAAAATGACTTCCTTGTTTGATGACTATGATTTTATTATTACTCCCAGTGCACCAGGGCCTGCGCCAGAAGGATTATTGTCAACAGGCAATTCTGTATTTAATAGGATGTGGACAGCATTACACTTGCCGTGTGTTAATATACCGATAAAAAAATCTGAAAATGGATTACCAATAGGCGTACAAATAGTTGGTAAATTTAAAAATGATGCAACTTTATTAGAAAGTGCAAAATTTATACAAGATTTTATTAGCGAGCAATACTAATTATTTTCATAATGTGTAATTGGCTCTTCGCCCATCCATACTCGAAGGGTATTTTTTAGTTTTGTTTGTTGAATAAACAAATCATTTTCAGGCATTAAATTATTACTAGTTTGTGGACTTTTAAAGTAAAAGCTTAGCCATTCTTGTACACCTTTTTGGTTATTTCTTTTTGCAAGATCCATAAATAATGCAAGATCAAGAACAATAGGCGCTGCTAAAATGCTGTCACGACATAGAAAATCAATTTTAATTTGCATTGGATATTGCATCCATCCAAAAATATCAATATTGTCCCAACCTTCTTTATTATCTCTTCTTGGCGGATAATAATTAATTCTTACTTTATGATATAAATCTTTGTATAAATCGGGATATTTATCTGGTTGCAAAATAGTTTCTAAGACGCCAAGTTTACTTACCTCTTTTGATTTGAAGCTGTCCGGATCATCTAATACTTCACCATCTCGATTTCCAAGAATATTTGTACTAAACCATCCATTAAGACCAAGTAATCGAGACTTAAATCCAGGCGCTAGTATTGTTTTTAAAAGAGTTTGTCCGGTTTTAAAATCTTTTCCAGCAATTGGTACATTATTTTTTTCTGCGTATTCAAAGATTGCTGGAATATCAACACTCAAATTTGGGGCACCATTTGCAAAAGGTATTTCTTTAGAAATTGCTGCGTAAGCATAGATTTGACTTGGTGAGATATTAGGATCATTGTTTTTTAAACCATTTTCAAATGCTTCTAATGATTTGTGTACTTCTTGTATTTCTTGATGCGCCTCAGTGCTTCCGCACCATACAATGACTAATCGATCGCAATTATGAGTTTTTTTAAATTGCTCCATATCTTCCATCAGCTGTTCAGCTAAGTCTAGTTTATTAACTCCTTTTTTTGTATTTGAACCTTCTAGATTTTTTACCCAAGATTGTTCAAAAACTGCACTCATTGGTTTTATATTTTCTAATTCTTCACGAATTGGTTGTAAATGATGGGGTTCAAGAACACCAGCTCGTACAGCTGCTTCATAAGCATTATCATCAATTGGATCCCAGCCTCCGAAGACAATGTCGTTAAGATCTGCAAGAGGAACAAAATCTTTAATCAATGGTTGATCATCATCAGACCTGTCTCCAATCCTGATGTGGCCCATTTGAGTCAATGACCCAATAGGCGGAGATATACCTTTTTGTATAGATAAAATTCCTGCATAGGTTGTAGTTGCCACTGCACCCATTCCAGGTGTTAAAAACCCTAATTTTCCTTTTGCCTCGGCAATGACATCTTTTTTACTCAATTATTTCTCCATTAAATTGTTTGAAACTTACATGAAAAACAGTTTAATATATTTGTTTTGTTGTGTCGCGTCATTTATGATTAAAGACACTAATGCAATTATCTTTTCAAATTATTGCATAAAACATAAAGAGGGGGTAGTAATGGCAGATTCAAATGAAGAGGTTCAAGCTAGATGGGGCCTTGAAAATGAAAAAGAAGTTCCTTGGGACAGGGAAAAAGGCCTTGATGCAAGTTCGGCTGAACAATATAGAGACGCGATTTTAGAATTTATTTCTAATTCAAAGGAAAGTTCTGCATATCTTATGACTCGCAGAAAAGATGGACGAGAAATTATGCGTCCTGTTTCAGTTTTTGTTGATAATTGGGTATGTGAAACAATTACGCAAGATCTTCAACCAAAAACAACACATGTCAGGAATGATGCTGTTGTGGGTTATTTGTGGGTTGGGCGTGAACATAGATCAGATTGGTCAGCAAATGATGATTTCAGACCGAAAGTTGTTTGGATGCAGGGGCAAGCTGAATTAATAGAATCTGAAGACGAGGTCAATAAATTTTATGACAAGCGTGAAAAGATTAAAGGAGTTGGCCGCGTTCATCCAGAAGGCGAGACAATGTATTTAATTAGAACTAAACCTGAATATTTAAGAGCTGAAGGATGGGAAGGCTCTCGAGCAATTGTATATAAAACATTCTAATTTTTTTATTACTATTTACCCGAGCTGATCTTCTATATTCAGTATTTCTGATGCGGCGCTTTTTTTATCTCCGTCAATTTTGACTTTGCTGATCTTTAGCGATCCTTTGTTTGCAACAATAATCACACTGCTGTTTTCGGTTTTTATTATCGTACCTGGTGGTATATCGTTGAAAATATTAGACATTTTATTAGATTGATATAAAAATATTTTTGTGTTTTTGATATATGTATAAGCACCTGGTTGTGGATCAGAGGCTCGGATTTGATTGTGGATTATATCAACATTCTGAGACCAATCAATCTGTGCATATTTTTCATCAAACGGGGGATCATAATTTGACTCGGATTCATTTTGGTCAATTTTTGGCGCATTTCCTTTTTCAGTTAATTCGACTGCTTCAATCATTGCCTCAATACCGAGGGGATACAATTTATTAAAATATAATGATGCTACTGAATCATTATCTTCAATGATCGCTTCTTTTTGTAATAAAATTGGTCCAGTATCTATTCCTTCATCTACCCAAAAAATACTGATACCAGTTTTATTTTCTCCATTGAATATTGCCCAGTTCATAGCTGACCGTCCACGATATTTTGGTAATAAAGATGGATGATATTGAATAGAACCAATTGTTGCAGCATCTAAAATATTTTTTGGAATGATATCATTAACAAATGCAAAAACAATCAGATCAGGTAAAAAATCATTTATAAATTGATCTGCATATTTCTTTTGTTTTAGTAAATCTGTATAAATATTTGGGATGTCATTTTCTTTTGCAAGTATGCTAAGAGGGTCTGAATCAGTTTCTTTTTTTGGTGATGGGCTAGATATTCCTACAATGTTTTTATTGGCTTCTAGTAATTTTTTGAGTACATCATGTCCAAACTGTGCTTGTCCTATAACTGCAATTCGCATTATATTTCTTTTCACTAGCTGTAGAATCCATTGAACAAAACTAATAACCTAACTTGGTTGGTATTATAGATCATATGCGGCAGTCTATGAAATAAGTTAATTAATTTATGTTTAAAAATATTTCTCAATATGTACTGTATTCTCTTTTGTGCGTATCACTTATTTCATGTAGTGATGGCAAGAATGATATTACTCAGCAATCAAATATTATTGTACAAAACGAAAATAATATTAATTCCGATCAATTTGTAGATAAAAAAGCTGAAATTGTGACAACTAATAATAATGTACTCGCACAAGATATGACTAAAGATTCAATCATCTTAAAGGAAGATAATAAAGACACTTCTAAAGTAATTGAACAACAGCCTTTTCAATTATTTTTCAATCACGAAGTTGTTACTGGAGACACGCTTTGGGGACTAGCAAGTAAATTTGACATTGGATGGAAGTATATTTATTGGAATAATTTAGATATTATTGCAAGTCCTTCTGCTTTAAGTATTGGGCAAGTTCTTAAGATTCCTAAAGAACCAATAATAGTACACAAAGTCAAGATTGGTGAAACAGTATCTGATATAGCATCTAGATATGAAGTTCCCATTGATAAAATTATTAATTATAAACTAAATAAAGTTAATGACATTAATGTAATTTCTGTTGGTGATGAAATATACGTGCCTGATGGAGTAGTACAGTTTTTTCAAGTGACTTTGAGTTTTTACTATTGCAAAGATGTAAATAACCCTCGTTTTTTAAGTGGTGATGGTGGTGATTTTTGTGGCATTATGCGTAATGGACAAAAAGTGTATCCAGGTGCAGCAGCTTGTGCGTATAGATTTTTAGGTCAAAAATTTGTGATTGTCAATGATCCTTTGAAGAGAACGTATGAGTGTGCAGATACGGGCAATCTAGTGCTCGGTTGGCATAGAGATATATGGTTTAATACAAATGAAGAAGGCTGGAATTGGCTGCGCGTTGTTGGTAGTACTGGCAGCATTATAATTTTAGAATAATTATTAATTTTTTGATAAAGTAACTATAAAATTAGCGCCACCTAGACTGCTATCTTTGATTTCTAATTTTCCATTGTGTAAATTGACTTGCTGTTCGACCAATGCTAATCCAAGTCCAGAACCTGCTGTCTTTGCTGAACCTGTTTCAAATCTTTGTAGAATGGTTTGTTTATCTTGAAATGAAATCCCTGCTCCATTATCTGCAACTGAAATAATAATTTGTTCTTCTTTTTCTGTTAAATTCACTGTTATGTGATGCTGGCCCTTTATGGGAATTCCATGAATTAGTGCATTATTCATTAAATTGCCTATCATGACTTTGATGCCTTCATCCCAGCCATTCATTATATACTCCCCTGCATGAATATTTAGTTTGATATTTTTATCTACTGATGTCTTAATTGCATTGCTGACAATTGCATCGGTAATTTCAGCAATATCAATTGATTCAAATATCTCTTCAATAGCTAATTCTCCTTTTGCTAAAATACGTAAACCATCTAAAACATTTACTAGTCTTTTTTGTTGATCTGACAATTCAGAAATAATTTCAGTTCTTTCTTTCTCTTCTAAATGTGGGTTATTAGTCAATACATCAAGATTAGTAATCATACTTGTCAGTGGAGTTCTTAATTCATGTGCTGCGTTACCCGCAAAATCTTGAGCAGATAATAAAGCTCGTTCCCTTATTGCAGTCTCTTGTTCTATTGTAGCTAATAACTGATTCATTTGATTGGCAAGTTCATTGATTTCATATGGTCCACTATCTGTATTGACTCTAAAGCTTAGATCGGAAGTTTCACGAATTTTTGCTGTTTGATTTCTTAAAATATATAATGGGCTTAAGGCCTTACCACCTAACCACCATCCAATTAAGCCAGCAAGCACTGAACA
The DNA here is from genome assembly GCA_002718395.1 of Chloroflexota bacterium. Taxonomy (GTDB): domain Bacteria; phylum Chloroflexota; class Dehalococcoidia; order UBA2979; family UBA2979. Next base: position 16,900 of record PBEG01000014.1, read on the forward strand.
AATTATTCCTGCAAAAATAAAACGATTCGTTATATTTGCGATCGTGTTTTCTAAATTTTCTGTTGACGAACCCACAATCATCACAATACCAGTATCAATAATACGTGGAGTCTTTTTGCCAGTCTTTAGATTAATATCATATGTTGTTTCTTCTACTTTTTGACGAAGTACACGCCAATTATTTTCTTTACCTTTATAGTTACTAAAACCAAATTGCATATCTTTTTCGCTGATGTCTGGAAATCCTTCAGTTTGTAAAAAAATACCATTAGGTGAAACGACTCTTAGCGCAATTCCAACATCTATTGTTGGAATTGTAGGTACAGTTCCAGGCGCTAGCTGATTTGTTTGTAATGGATTTAATCGTCTTGGTGCAGGAGGGACAGCAAAGAATTTTCTTGTATTCGCAACAGCAATTGTCTTTTCGACAAGGCTTGTTTGTTTTTGAAGTCGATTATCTAAATCATCATACGCATCGTTTGATATTAATGTAATAAGTGCAATGCCCGCTATAATGATTACTAATGCAGTAGAAAAAATTGCAGCTAATGTTACTCTTAATCGTAAATTCATATTCTTAATACAAAGCCAACACTGTGCACAGTATGTATGATTCTAGGATTTTTATTCTTTTCTAATTTTTTACGTAAATAACCGATAAAGACATCTACAACATTTGTCTCTACTTCAAAATCATATCCCCATACAGTTTGAAGAAGTTGCTCACGACTCATAACGGTGTCTTGATTTTTTGCTAATATGTATAGAAGCTCAAATTCTTTTCTAGTTAATTTTAATTCTTTTTCATTTTGCATACATGCATGTTTACGTGGATCAATAATTAAATTCCCTACAAGAATTTGTTCCTCAGATGTCGCAGTTACTTGTGACCTTCTGATTAATGCACGTAATCTTGCTAGTAATTCTTGTAGAGCAAAAGGTTTTACCAAATAATCATCAGCGCCTGATTCAAGGCCAATTACACGATCAGTTGTTTCATCTCGTGCTGATAGTATACATATGGGAATTTGAATATTATTTTTTCTTAATCTTTGCGTGACTGAAATACCATCTATATCAGGCATGTTGATATCAAGTACAATAATATCTGGTGGTTGTTGATCAATTTTTTCTAATGCTTCTCTGCCTCCACTTGCAGTATTAACAAGAAAATTTTCTAGTTCCAGTCCGCGTTTTAATGATTTCAAAATTGCTTCATCATCATCAACAATTAGTACTTTTGGTTCCATAAGATATACCTAAAATTTAGCTGAATATTTTATTTTGTCGAATTAATTTTGCTCGTTCAATATTTAAAGCAACAGTGTCACCGTTTTGTCTTTCAACTTCTAGAGAAACAGTTGTGCCATTTTCGCCTCTAATTGAATTAATAATCTCTCTAAATGAAATTTCATTAGTATTTTTGTTATTTATTGAAATAATTTTATCTCCACTTTTTAATCCTGCATTATCCGCAGGGCTGTTTGGAAGAATTTGATGGATATATGTAAAATCACCTAGTTCAATGATCATTGCACCTATACCTGAAATATTATTAAGCGCAATTTTTGATTGGAATTGTCTACCCTTGCTTGGCTTGCCCATACTTGGCTTGCCCATACTTGGCTTGCCCATACTTGGTTTGCCCATACTTGGTTTGCCCTTGCTTGGTTTGCCCATACTTGGCTTGCCCATACTTGGTTTGCCCATACTTGGTTTGCCCATACTTGGTTTGCCCTTGCTTGGTTTGCCCATACTTGGCTTTTTTGATTCTAGGTTTTTTTGTATACCCTTTTGAATATGCATCTTTTTTATTGATTCAATATTCGGTCCAATTTGTGAACGAACTTGTTGCCCGTTGTCTTTATATTGCATGTTATATGTAATAAATCCAACTGTTGCACACAGAGCACCTACGAGTATTATTTTTTTTATATTTTCTGGTTGCATTTTTTGATTCCTTTCGTAATCATAAACTTTGCATCAGATTACTTCACGAGTATAAATAATTTATGTTATTAAATTAAAAAAAATATAAAGATATATTAAATTTTCTTAAAGTTAATTTATAACCATTGATTTTTTTTAGCATCTTCAATATATTTTGGGGGCTCAACAATAAATTTGTTTCTTTCTCCCATATCAAAGATGTAATACCATGTGCCTTCAAAGTTATATTTAAAGCCTTCTTTAGAATCTTCAAATTCTCTACCAGTCATCATGCAAA